>NZ_CP060826.1:0-300000 GCF_014489615.1 Streptomyces genisteinicus | reverse complement strand
GGACATGGTGCGCCGGCGGTGCTGGGCGATCTCCCGGTCGCTGAAGACGCCGCTGGGGTCGGAACGCGACATCTGCTCGGCCATGTCCCCCGCAGCCCACAGGGCGGCCTTCTCGCCTCCGACGCGCTTCCAGCGGAACTGGTCCCAGCAGTACCAGCCGAGGCCTTCGACGTGGCGGAACCGGTCGCTGTAGAGCTGGGCGAACAGCTTGGCGTTGCCGCGGTCGCTGAGCATGGGCGGCAGCAGGACGGGCTCGTCCGCGGGGGCGGAGGTCTGTGCCAGCTGGGGCGGCACCCACGCGGGGGCCGCCGCCTCGATGTCCAGCATCTGCTGAGCGGCGGCAGCGGCGTCGAAGCGGCTGCTGTCGGCGCTACTCATGCGAGTCCTCGGGGGTGGAACGGGCGGCTGGCGCCTGCGGACAAGGCTGCGTCGATGATCGACTCACTGCGGCGGTGCTGGTGGGGACGAGCATAGTGAGCGGCTTCCGACAGCCTTCGGCGGGTTTCGTCCTGGTTCAAGTGGCCTGCTCCCACGAGTCCGCCCGCGGTGTACGCGGCCCGGTTGAGCTTCTCGGTGAAACCGGTCCCCTCGCTGAGGGCGGCGCATTCGCGGACGCTCTCGAGAAGGGGCTCCAGCAGCCCTTCTGCGGCCCCGTAGCGGGCGTGTGAGGTCTTTGCCGCGGGGCGGGGCGCAGGGAGCGGGGACGGCCGTATGACGTGCCCGGTGCGGGTCAGTTCGGTGGCGAGCCAGGCGGGGAGCGGGGCGGGCTCCCGTACGGCGCCTGCGGGCGTGTAGACGCCCGCAGGGGTGCGGGTCGCGGGCGCGACGATGTAGCCGCCGTGCGCGCGCACGTCCACCTGCCAGGCGAGGGCGGTCCTGGGGCTGGAACCGGTGGACGAGCGGAAGCGGGTGGCGGGTTCGGGGTTCAGGTACCAGATGTGGAGCCCGCCGGACGGGGTGCGGACGCGCAGTGTCGTTTCGTCTTCGGCCGGGTTCTGCTGCCCGCGGTAGGCGGCCAGGAGGGCGAGGGTGTCGAACCCGGAGGCGAGGCCGTCGAGATCGACCTGGTCGGGGATCCCGATGCCCGGCAGCAGCCGGTCGCGTCCGGGGACCTGTGCGGCGTGGGCGTCCACGTCGAGGACGACGAGCCCCGCGGGGCCGCAGGAGACCCCGACGCCCGCGCGGGGCTCCCGGCCCCACCAGCCGTCGATCCGGGCCGGGTCGGTGGTGGCGCTGTGGAAGCCGTGGCACCAGCCTCCCCGGGCGTGGCAGGGGCACCGGGACGGGTCGTGGGAGCGGGTGCGGCACTCCGCGCAGTTGGCGGCCGGCGTCTTGCGTCCCGGAGCCAGCGGGTGGACGGGCCACTGACGGCTCGCCAGCCACCGCGCGACCTCGGCGGGTCGCGGCGGCTGCGCGACTCCCGGTGACGCGGTGTCGGCGTGGCGCTGCACGTGGTCGGTCCGTTCCTGTGGTGCCTGCAGAATCGGTCCCTCTGCCGGACCCTCACGTCGTGCCTGGTCAGCGCGGTGCGGAGCGAGACAGAGGGACTGAAGGGACTGACTTTCCCTTATAGGGGGCTGAGCCTAGCGCACGGATTCCCACGTTCGTGGGAGGCATGAGCATGTATTCGAAAGTGAGTCCCTTCAGTCCCTCGGTCCCTCCGGTGAGGACGGTCCGGCGCTCCGCCGGCGGGGCGGGGGGCTCGGCCCGAGGCGGTCCTCCCCTCAGGACGGCTGCCGCGCCGCGCGGCTGAGGGACTGAAAGCCTGCCAGGGGCGGGGGACTGAACGGTCCCTGTTCGGTCCCTCCCCCATTTTCGCAGGTCAGAGCATGTATGGCCGATCGGCGAGGGACTGAAGGGACTCATTTCCCTAGTTATCAGCGCACTGGGATTAATACTATTTAAGCCCTTACCTTGTTATGCGTAGAGACCTACGTACTCTTACGTACGCGTGCATACGCGCGCCCGCACGCAGCTGGATACTGGCACTTTGAGTCCCTTCAGTCCCTCCGGTCCCTGGCAGATCGCTGTGACCTGCGGCTTTGCGGAGGGACTGAACGAGGGAGGGACCGAAGCAGTTCAGACCCTCGCCTTCGGTGCCCCTGCCCCGCGGCGGTCGGCATCCCCCTCCAGGGCAGGAAAGTCGAGCCCGCGGACGACAGACGAACACCTGCTCCCCCGCCCCTGCAGGCTTCTTTTCCTCCCCGGTCCCCGACGGCGCTCCCTCCGCCGGAGGGACCGGGCCCTGTTGCCTCCGAGGGCGGGGAACTTTCGTCCAAGACAAGGCCGGTGGCATCGGCCAGCCTTGAGGCATGCCGAGAGTCGAAGCGGGGGCTGCCCCCCAGGAGTGCGCCATCGCCGAACGCTGGGAAGTCAGCCGGCCTCGATGGGGTGCCTCTCGTCCTGGAGTGCGGATGGCCGGGTTCCGGGACCGTCTGTCCGGCCGGCTCGACATGCGGGTGCTGCCGCAGCCCGCCGTCATCGTCGTGATCGGGCTGGGATCCGGCCCGATCACGGTGGACGAAGGGTCCGGTCCCCGGCCGTTGGACGGCCTCGTCGCCTCCCTCACCCCGGGCCCTGCCCGGGTCCGGGGGCAGGGCGTCGAATGCGTCGAGGTGGCGTTGTCCCCCCGGGCCGCCTACGCGGTGCTGGGTGTCCCCCCGCTGGAACTGGACGGGTCCGTCACGGGACTCGACGACCTGTGGGGGCGACGCGCACGACTGCTGCGAGAGCAGCTGGCCGAGACCGGTTCCTGGCAGCAACGCCTGGCGCTCACCGATGACTTCCTCAGACGGAGAGCTCAGGGAGCCCCGCCCATGACGGCGGAGGTCGCGGCGGCCTGGGACGCCATCGTGGCCGGCCGGGGGCGGGTGAGGGTCGGAGCCCTTGCCGAGTCCTGCGGCTGGAGCCGCAAGCGGCTCTGGGCCCGCTTCAGCGCCCAGGTCGGTCTGACACCCAAACGGGCCGCCATGCTCGTCCGCTTCGACCATGCCGCGAAGGCCCTCCTCGCCGGAGAGCGGGCCGGAGACGTCGCCGCGGCCTGCGGATACACCGATCAGCCTCATCTCCACCGCGACGTCCAGGCCCTCGCCGGCTGCACCCCCGGTGCGCTGGCCGGGCTGGACGTGTCCACAGGGCCCTGACGGCCCTTGTCCCTGTCCGGCCGACCGGTCGCGGTCGGCCGAGGTGAAAGGAACCCCTCTCTGTGAGCACCACCGAGATACAGACGGCGCGGACGGCAGCGGGCCGGGAACTCGTCGTACGGATGGCCTTCGGGAGCATGGCCGCCCACACCCTGCGCGCGGCCGTCCGGCTGGGAGTCGTGGAACGGATCGGGGACGGGCAGCGCACGGCCGCGGAGGTGGCCGCAGACGCAGAGACGGCACCGCAGCCGACCACCCGCCTGCTGCGTGCCCTGGCCGTGCTCGGCCTGCTTGCGGAGGACTCCCCCGGCACGTTCTCCGTGACGGAGTCGGGCGCGCTCCTCCGCCCGGACCACCCCGCCTCCCTCACGTCGTTCGTGCGTATGTTCACGGATCCGGCGATCGTGCGGGCCTGGGAGCACCTCGAGAGAAGCGTCCGTACCGGCGAGATCGCGTTCGACTCCGTCTTCGGCACGGACTTCTTCACCCATCTCGCGCGCAACCCGGAACTCTCCGCCGACTTCAACGCGGCGATGGGCCAGGTGGTCTCCGAAACCGCTTCCGTGCTGCCGGGTGCCGTCGACTTCGGACGGTTCGCCACGGTCGTGGACGTGGGTGGAGGCAACGGGACCCTCCTGGCCGCCGTCCTTCAAGCCCACCCGGACCTCAGCGGCATCGTCTTCGACACCGCCGAAGGACTGGCCGACGCCCCGACGACCCTGGCACGGCACGGACTGGAGGAGCGCTGCTCCCTGGTCGCAGGAGACTTCTTCCGCTCGGTGCCGCAGGGCGCGGACGCCTGTCTGGTGAAGAGCGTCCTGCACGACTGGACGGATGCCCAGGCGGTCACGATCCTCCGCCACTGCCGGGAAGCCCTGCCGCCGGGGGGGCGTCGTGCTGATCGTGGAGCCCGTGCTCCCGGACGTCGTCGGGGCCGACGACGAGGGCACCTACCTGAGTGACCTCAACATGATGGTGAACGTGGGCGGCAGGGAACGCACCCGTGCGGACTTCGAGGCGCTGTGCCTCGAGGCGGCTCTGCGCGTCACGTCGGTCACCCCGCTCATGGGGGCCGCCCCGTACGCGTTGATTGAGGCAGTGGCCGGCTGACGGGCAGGTCCACCCGCACGTGCCGATGCGGGCCAGGGTGCCTTCGCGAGGAGGCATCTTCCCGGGTGGCCCGCTGCGTTCACCGGTGGTCCGGAGAAGGCCGTTCATCGGCCGCTCCCTGAGACGGAGTGGCTGCCTCTCCCCCGGTCTTCATTACGCCGTAATGAAGACCGGCCCGATGTGAGCCATGGCAAGGGCGATCGGACCGCCCCGGTTCGCTGACGCGGTGACGGCTTCCTGCCTCTAGCCGTGTCCTCCTCCGGGTCGGAGAACACGCTCCCCAGGTGCCGCCGCATCCGGCGGCCCGGTGCTGGCAGCGGGCGAGCCAGGCCGGATCGTCCCCTCGCTCCATTACGGCGTAATGAGAATCCGGCCCCTCCCGGAGGACGGCGTCTCCCGGCGGGGTGTGACGGAGGAGCACGCACAGAGTGCGGCCCCGTGGGCGGAGGCTCCCGTCTGTCCACGGGCTGCCGGACGGCGAACCGGCACGGCTGTCTCCCCGGCGGGTCTTCCGTACGCGGCCGTACCGCCGGGGCACCGACTGGATGCCCGCGCCGGGACGGAACGCCGAGGAGTGCGGGTCCGTCCGCCGGGGATGCGGATGCCGACGACAGCCGTAGGCCGGCACGGAACGGTTTTCGGCAGCGGGCGGGGTGGGTCTTCATTACGCCGTAATGAAGACCCACCCCGCCCGCTGCGTCCCCCGCCCGCCGGGCCGGGTGCTGGACGCAGCTCCGTGAGCCGACACCGGGCGGTCCATCCGTCAGGACGGCGTCATGAGAAACGGGTCAGCAGCTGAATCAGCATCATGAAGCAACGTGGTAACGCGTCGATGCAGCTGTTGATCTTAGAAGTTAGTAAGGTGTCACCATGACGTCGCCATCATCCGGGGACCGGGAGAAGGTAGTTTCCAAGCTGCCCGGCCCGCTTCAGCAAGAATTGAAGATCCGCACCGCGCAGCGGGGCATCGACATCCAGCACGCCGTCGATGAGGGCATCAGTGCCTGGCGCGGACTGGGATCCAACCTTGCCGCCATCGACACCACGGGCGCCAAGTCCTTCTCGACCTGGCTGCCTCCCGGGCAGTGGGACGGCTTCCGGAGCGACTGTGCCGCCCGCGGGGTGTCCCTCGTGCAGGGACTCGCACAGTCCGTCTCCCTGTGGCTGGAGACGCACCCGGCCCCCGGGGTGCAGCGGCCGGTAGTGGTGAAGCGGATGATCGTCTGCAACCAGAAGGGCGGCGTCGGCAAGACCGCCGTCACCGCGGGCGCGGGCCAGGCTCTCGCCGAGGACCCGGACCGGCTGCACGCCGTCGGGGTGTCCAAGCACTTCGCCCATGCGCGGGCCGGCGCCGACGAGACGGCGGCGGAGGAGAGCGCACACGAGCAACTGCCCGGTCTCGGACTGCGGGTGCTGCTCGTCGACTTCGACCCGCAGGGGCACCTCACCAAGCAGCTCGGTCATGAACTCCTCCCGCTGGACGGCGATAGCCTCACCAAGCACATGGCGGGGGACTCGAAGGGCAAGCTGAAGGACCTGGTCGTCTCCGTGGACGACGAGCGCTTCGGCGACCGTCTGCACCTCCTGCCGTCCTGCACCGACGCGTTCCTCCTGGACGTCAAGCTGTCCGGGGTCCGTGCCCGCGAGGCCGCCCTGGAGCGGGCGCTGATGCCGCTTGAGGAGAATTACGACGTCATCCTCATCGACTGCCCGCCGAGCCTCGGCCTGAGCATGGACGCCGCCGTGTACTACGGACGGCGCCGCGACGGCGAAGCTCCGGGGAACTCGGGTGTCCTGGTCGTGGTGCAGGCCGAGGACAGCTCGGCCGACGCGTACGGACTTCTCACCGCGCAGATCAGCGACCTCCGTGCGGACATGCACCTGGAGCTGGACTACCTCGGCATCGTCGTCAACCACTACGACGCCCGCCGCGGTTTCATCGCCACCTCCTCGCTGGAGAGCTGGATGGCCATAAGGGATCCGCGCGTCGTGGGCCTGATCGGAGACCTGAAGGAGCAGAAGGAAGCCGTCCGGATGAAGCAGCCGCTGCTCGCCTACGCGCCGCGCTGCACCCAGGCGGTGGCTCTGCGCGCGCTGGCACGGGAGATCGTATGAGCAAGGCATCCAAGCTGGGGATGGGCGCTTCCTTCGCCCACACCCAGTCCGTCAGCGCCCGGCGTCAGGCCATCAACGCCGCGACCAACGCCCCCACCGAGGGCGCCCCGCCGCCGGTCACCCTGCCGGTGACCCTCATCAGCCTGAACCCCGGCAATCCGCGTTCCGAGCTGGGTGATCTGTCGCAGCTGGCGGGCAGTCTGCGCGACCACGGGCAGAAGCAGGCCATCAGCATCATGTCCCGCTTCTCCTATCTGGAGGCCAACCCGGAGCGGGAGAGCCAGCTCGAGCCCGGTACCAAGTACGTCGCCATCGACGGCAACTCGCGCCTGGCGGCCGCCCGCGAGGCCGGACTCGCCGAGATCAAGGTCACCCTCAACGAGGACCTCGGCAGCAACGCCGACGAGGTCCTGGAGTCGGCGCTCGTCGCCAACATCCACCGGCGGGACCTCGATCCGCTCGACGAGGCACGGGCCCTCCAGCAACTTCTGTCCGTGCACGGTACTCAGGAGGCGCTGGCCGCCCGACTGCACCGTTCGCAGGGATGGGTCTCGCAGCGGCTCGCCCTTCTCGGTCTGACGCCGGAGCTCCAGGAGAAGCTGGTGTCCGGAGAGGAGCCCGCCGAGCTCCTGCGCCGGGTCGGCAACAAGAAGCCGGAGGAGCAGGCGGCGCACCTCGAGCGCCTGAAGAGTGAGAAGCAGCGCAGGACCGCGGTACCGGCGCCCGCTGCTCCGCCGGCCCCGGCTCCGGCTGCGGTGGGGGAGGGGACGGCCAGTGAGGCCGAGCCGGTGGCCGAAGCGGATGTTCATTACGGCGTAATGACGGAACCGACCGCGGGGGAGGGGACGGCCAGTGAGGCCGCCGCACCCGCCGCAACCGACGACGTTCATTACGGCGTAATGACGGAACCCGCGACAGGGAAGAGCGATGCGCCCGCACCGGTCGCCGTCAAGGAGCCCGAGGCGGTACACGTCCCCGACCCCCGGCCCGAGCTGTCGGCCAGGCGCCAGATCAAGATGCCCTGGGCCGACGGGGGAGCGGCGATGGAGATCGCCTTCGACAAGCTGACGAGCAGCGGCCAGCGGCAGGCCGCCCTGGCGCGGTACGTCGAACTCGTGGGCGGCGCCGAGGCATTCGCCGAGGACCTGGCCGCAGGGACCAGCCTGGAATTCCGCCGGCGATTGGTCGAACTGCTGGGGGAGTAGCCGACCCTCGCGCAGATCCGTGAACGACGTGGTGCCCGGGCCTCTTCGAGGGCCGGGCACCACGTCGTTCCACCGGCCCGCCCGGCAGGCGTACGGTCACTCGGCGGACCGCCGGTAGACGGCGCGGCCGCCCGGCGCGTCCGTCCTGAGCAGCAGACCCGCTGCCGCCAGAGCACGCAGGATCTGCCGCGCCCGCTTGTCGGTCACCTGGTGTCCGGCCTCCGTGAGGGTCGTCACCGCACGGCCGGTGTCCCAGGTGCCGTCGCCGCTTCCGCGGACAGCGTCCTCCAGAGTTGCCCTCTGCGTCATGCGCTGCCGCGCCCACTCCTCGTGTTCGGTCTCGACACTCGCGAGAGCGTCGAAGAAGACGGGCACGAGATCCTCGTCCATCGCGTACCCGGCGACCTTGCCGAAGCCGGGCCCCTGCGGAGTGATGGGCGGCTGGATGCTCTCGGGCCAGAGCCCCTGGAGCGCGCCCCGCTGGAGAAGGCGCTTCAGTGCGGCGGAGTGCCCGCGGAGACTGGTGGTCTCCTCGTCGCGAAGATCTCCGGCGGCGACGTACCCGTCACCGGCGATGGCGAGCGCGACGATGCGCCGCGCCCGGCTCGGCAGCGAGCGGTAGTACGCCTCCGCCCGCTCCCGGGTCCACGTGCCGTCCATCTCGACATGGGCGGCGTGCTCGGCAAGGAGCGCGAGGAGCTTCTCCTGGAACTCTGGTTCGGGTTGGTCGATGGTGATGGTGATGCGCAAGACGCCCCCGTTACATAGGACGAGTACAAACCTGTTTTTGACGTGACGTCATCCTAGCGACGGCGCAGGACGATCGGAGCCGTTCACCGGCACAGCCGTTCTCCGGCAGAGCGGTTCGCGAGCAGAGCACCCCACCGACGGCACGATGCGACGACGGCCGTTCGGGCGGTCCGGCGACGCCGGGGGAGGGGAGGGCGGGGGAGGGGAGGGCGGTGTGGCCGGCCCGGCCGGCCGGGCCGGCCACACCGGCACGAGCCCCTATCCCGGCCCCTCCGGCCCGCGCCCACGGCCCGTCGGCGGCGCATCCCGTGGACGTAGGGGTTGAGGCTAGGGGTGCGTCTCGCCGTAGCGTGAAGGCCGGGGCGGACGGGCTGCCCCACGCGCGGTGGGGTGACGGATGTCGGAACTCGAGGCGGAGCGCAGAGCTCGATACCAGGCGACCGTGGTGCAGGAGTTCCTGCGCAAGACGGCCGAGGAGGGCGACCCGTACGCCGCCATCCTGCTGGTGCCCGACAGTCCCTATCCGCTCTACGAGCAGATCCGGGCGCGCGGGACGCTGCACCGCAGCGCGGTGGGCGCCTGGACGACGGCCAGCCACCGGGTCGCCAACCAGATCCTGCGCGACCGGCGGTTCGGCGTCCGTACGGCGGAGGGGGCCAAGCCCCCCGAGTTCATGCCGTTCGACAACTCCATGCTCGGGCTCGACCCGCCCGACCACACCCGGCTCCGCCGGCTCGCCACGCCCTCGCTCAACCCGCGCCGGCTCGCCCACTGGCAGCCGCACGTCGAGCGGTTCACCGGCGAACTGGTCGACGAGATGCTGGCCGGCCGCGACCAGGTCAACTTCATGAGGGCCTTCGCCCAGCAGCTGCCGCTGCGGGTGATCGGCGACCTGGTCGGCATTCCGCCCCGGCACCGTCCGCTGTTCTTCCGGCTGAGCCGCCGCATGGCCTATCTGCTCGACGGTGTGGCCACCGTCCAGGCCGCGCGGGGCGCGGCCGCCGCCATCGAGGAGATGACGGCGATGTTCCACGACATCATCGCCGAGCGGAAGGCCGACCCGCGCGAGGACCTGATCAGCGACCTGCTGCCGGCCGTCGAGGACGGCCGGCTGAGCATGGACGAGATGGTTCCGATGTGCATGTTCCTGCCACTCGCCGGTACCGAGACCACCGTCAACCTCATCGGCAACGGCCTGCTGGCCCTGCTCGAACACCCCGAGCAGTGGAAGATGCTGGTCGCCGATCCCTCGCTCGCGCCCGCGGTCGTACGGGAGACGCTGCGGTACGACGCACCCGTGCAGCAGTACCGCCGGATCGCGCACACCGACGTCGAACTGGAAGGCGAGCTGATCGCCACCGGTGACGAGGTCACGATCTGCGCGGGCGGCACCAACAGGGACCCCGAGGCCTATCCCGACCCCGAGCGGTTCGACATCACCAGGGACCCCGGACCGGAGAACCTGGCCTTCTCCTCGGGCATCCACTTCTGTCTCGGCGCCGCGCTGGCCCGGATGGAGGCGGAGACCGCGCTGGCCGCCCTCGCCGAGCGGGTACCGGGGATTCGGCAGGACGGCCCGGTGCGCAGACGCGGCTCGTTCATCATCCGCGGGATGCTCCAGTTTCCCGTCGCGCTGCGCTGAACACCGCACCTCCGCAGGCGAGATGAGGCGAGAACAGGGGCGCGGTCCCACCTGCTAGGG
Organism: Streptomyces genisteinicus; assembly: GCF_014489615.1. GTDB lineage: Bacteria > Actinomycetota > Actinomycetes > Streptomycetales > Streptomycetaceae > Streptomyces > Streptomyces genisteinicus. The sequence goes on along the minus strand of NZ_CP060826.1, from coordinate 289,975 downwards.
GTTGCCCGCCTTCACACGCCCTCCATAGCGTCGCGGACGCGGGCGCCCCCAACGCGGCGTCCCGCAGCATGACGGCCCCGGGTGGACCGTGGCCGAGCGGCAGCCTGGAAGGTACCGGGAACATGGCAGAAGAAAAGACGCTCCGGGACTATCTCAAGCTGGTCACGCTCGACCTGCGCCGGACCAAGGAGAAGTTGCGCGACCGGGAGGCCGCCGACCACGAGCCGATCGCCATCATCGGCATGAGCTGCCGGTACCCGGGCGACATCCGGACCCCCGACGACCTGTGGCAGCTGGTGTCGGAGGGACGGGACGCGATCTCCGGCTTCCCGACGGACCGCGGATGGGACCTCACCCGGCTCTTCGACGGCGATCCCGACGGCGAGGGCCACAGCTACGCGCGTGAAGGCGGATTCGTCCACGACGCGACCGAGTTCGACGCCGACTTCTTCGGAGTCTCCCCTCGCGAGGCCCTGGCCATGGACCCGCAGCAGCGTCTTCTGCTGCGTGCGGCCTGGGAGGCGTTCGAGGACGCCGGCATCGACCCCCAGTCGGTCCGCGGCACCCGCGCCGGAGTCTTCGCCGGCAGCAACGACCAGAGCTATCTGCGCCTCCTCGCCGGCGAACCGGGCACCGCGGGCCACCAGTTGACCGGTGGCGCGACCGCCGTCATCTCCGGGCGGGTCGCCTACACCATGGGCCTGGAGGGCCCCGCGGTGACCGTGGACACCGCGTGCTCGTCGTCGCTGGTCGCCCTGCACCTGGCCTGCCAGTCGCTGCGCAGCCAGGAGAGCACCCTTGCCCTCGCCGGCGGTGTCACCGTCATGGCCACACCCGGTGTCTTCACCGAGTTCAGCCGGCAGCGCGGACTCGCCGCCGACGGCCGCTGCAAGTCCTTCGCGTCCGCCGCCGACGGCACCGGATGGTCCGAGGGCGTCGGCGTCCTGCTGCTCGAACGGCTCTCCGACGCCGAGCGCAACGGCCACGAGGTCCTCGCCGTGGTCCGCGGCTCCGCCGTCAACCAGGACGGCGCCTCCAACGGCCTCACCGCGCCCAACGGCCCCTCCCAGCAGCGCGTCATCCTCCAGGCACTCATCGGCGCCCGTCTCTCCCCGTCCGACGTGGACGTGGTCGAGGCGCACGGCACCGGCACCCGGCTCGGTGACCCGATCGAGGCTCAGGCGCTGCTCGCCGCCTACGGCCAGGACCGGCCCGAAGGCCGTCCGATGCTGCTCGGTTCGGTCAAGTCCAACATCGGACACGCACAGGCCGCGGCAGGTGTCGCGGGCGTCATCAAGATGGTCCAGGCCCTCCGCCACGAACGGCTGCCCCGCACCCTGCACGTGGACGAGCCGTCCTCCCAGGTGGACTGGTCGGCGGGCGCGGTGGAACTGCTCACCGAGGCGCGGGCCTGGCCCCGCGGTGAGCGGCCGCGCCGGGCCGGCGTCTCCTCGTTCGGCGTGAGCGGCACCAACGTCCACACCATCATCGAGGAAGCGCCCCCGGCACCCGCTGCCGACGACCGGGAGGCGACCGGAACCGGCGCCGCCCCCGGGCCGGTGACGGCCCCCGTGGCCTGGGCCCTGTCGGGCCGTTCGGCGGATGCGTTGCGGCGGCAGGCGGAGCGTTTGCTGCCGGTGGTTGCCGGGGCTGATCCGGTGGATGTGGCGTTCTCGCTGGCGACGGGCCGTGCGGCGTTGGAGCACCGGGCGGTCGTGGTGGGTGGTGACCGTGAGGAGCTGGTGGCCGGGCTGCGTGCGCTGGCCGCGGGGGAGGGGGCGGCGCAGGTCGTCTCGGGTGCGGTGCGTGGCGGGGACTCGGCGTTCCTGTTCTCGGGGCAGGGTGCGCAGCGCGCCGGGATGGGCCGTGAGTTGTACGAGGCGTTCCCGGTGTTCGCGGAGGCGTTCGACGCCGTGTGCGCGCGGGTGGATGTCGAACGGCCGTTGCGTGAGGTGGTGTTCGGCGAGGACGCGGAGCTGCTGGCGCGGACCGTCTACGCCCAGCCTGCGATCTTCGCGGTCGAGGTGGCGCTGTTCCGGCTGGTGGAGTCGTGGGGTGTGACCCCGGACGTGCTGGTCGGTCATTCGATCGGTGAGCTGGCCGCCGCGCATGTGGCGGGTGTGCTGTCGCTGGACGACGCGTGTGCACTCGTGTCGGCGCGGGGCCGGTTGATGGAGGCGCTGCCGGAGGGCGGCGCGATGCTGGCGGTCGAGCTGGCCGAGGAGGGCTTGGAGCTGCCGGAGGGTGTGGACCTGGCGGCGGTGAACGGGCCGACGTCGGTGACGGTGTCCGGTGACGCGGCCGCGGTCGACGGGCTGGAGGAGCGGCTGCGGGCCGACGGTGTCCGCGTGAAGCGGCTGACGGTGTCGCACGCGTTCCACTCGCACCTGATGGAGCCCATGCTCGCGGACTTCGCGGCCGTGGCGAAGTCCCTGACCTACCAGGCCCCGTCGATCCCGCTGGTCGCCACCGCGCCCGGCGACATGGCCACCCCCGACTACTGGGTGTCCCAGATCCGCGAACCCGTCCGCTTCGCCGACGCGATCGCCTCGCTCACCGGGGTGCGGACCTTCCTCGAACTCGGCCCCGACGGCACCCTGTCCGCCCTCGTCCCGCACATCAGCGCCGACGCCACCGCCGTCCCCGCCCTGCGCGCCGGCCACGACGAGGGCACGGCCCTGCTGCACGCCCTCGCGGGCGTCCACGCCCGCGGTGCGGACCTCGACCGGAGCGCCGTGTTCGCACGGGGCCGCGGCCGGCGGGTCGCGCTGCCCACCTACGCCTTCGCCACCGACCGCTACTGGCCCTCCGGCGTCTCCTGGGCGGGCGACGTGACCTCCGCCGGTCTCGGCGTCACCCGGCACCCGCTGCTGGGCGCGGGCATCGCGCTCGCCGAGGACGACGGGTACCTCTTCACCGCGCGGCTCTCCCCGGTCACCCAGCCCTGGCTCGCGGAGCACCGGGTGCACGGCCGGATCGTGCTGCCCGGCACGGCGTTCGTGGACCTGGCGGTGCGCGCCGGTGAGCAGGCCGGCACCGAGCAGCTGGACGAGCTCGTCCTGGAGGCGCCGCTGACGGTGCCCGAGGACGGCGCCGTGCAGGTGCAGCTGGCCGTGGGCGCGGCCGACGACGAGGGCAGACGGAGCCTCACCGTGCACTCGCGCCGCGAGGACGGCGCCGCCGGCGACGGCTGGCCCGACCGCCCCTGGACGCGGCATGCCGTCGGCGTCCTCGCGCCCCGCCCCCGGGTCGTCGCCGAGGACGCCGAACTCGTCGGCGTGTGGCCGCCCGAGGACGCCGCTCCGGCCGACCCCGCCGCGCTCTACGGACGGCTCGCGGCGGCCGGACTCGAGTACGGGGAGCTGTTCCGCGGCGTCACCGCCGTGTGGACGCGTGGCGACGACGTCTTCGCCGAACTCGCCGTGCCCGAGAGCGCCGCCACCGGCTTCGGGCTGCACCCCGCCCTGCTCGACGCCGCGCTCCAGTCGGCCGCCGCGCACGGCGGGGACGGCGAGGCCGGCCTGCCCTTCTCCTGGACCGGCGTGACCCTCTGGGCGTCCGGGGCGACCCACCTGCGCACCCGGGTCTCGCCCGCCGGCGGCGGGGACGGCATCACCCTCCGCGCGGTCGACCCGGCCGGCAGTCCGGTCGTCACCGTCGAACGCGTCGTCACCCGGCCCGCGCCCGCCGCCGGCGACGACGCGGCCGGTGCCGACGACCTCTACCAGCTCGACTGGACGCCGGTTCCCGCGGCCGGTCCCGAGCCCGGTGAACTCGCCCAGCTCACCGGCCGGGACCCGCTCGTCGGCCGGACGGGCACGCTCGACGAACTCGCGGACAGCGGCCCGATGCCCACCCATCTGGTGCTGTCCGCCTGCCCTGACCCGTCCGACGACGGCACCGGCGCCGAGGCCGCCCTGGCCCGCACCGGTGAGGTCCTCGGCCGGCTGACGTCCTGGCTCGCCGACGAGCGGTTCGCCCGGACCACGCTGGTCGTCGCCACCCGCGGTGCCGTGCAGGCCGAGCCGGGCGACGACCTGCCCGACGTCGCGGGCGCCGCCGTGTGGGGCCTCGTGCGCTCGGCGCAGTCCGAGCACCCCGACCGGATCGTCCTGGTCGACCTCGACCCGTCGGACACGTCCGGCGCGGACCGCGACGACGAGCGGGCCGTCGCCCGTGCCGTCGCCTCCGGCGACCCGCAGACCGCCGTACGCGGCAGGACCGTGCTCGCCGCGCGTCTGGCGAAGGCGCGTCCCGGCCTCGTTCCGCCCGCCGAGGGGGCGTGGCGGGTGGGGGTGTCGGTGCGGGGTGCGGTGGAGAACGTGGGTCTGGTGGCGGCGCCTGATGCGGTGGCGCCGTTGGGTCGTGGTGAGGTGCGGGTGGAGGTGCGTGCGGCGGGGGTGAACTTCCGTGACGTGCTGAATGTGCTGGGGATGTATCCGGGTGAGGTGGCGGTGGGTGGTGAGGCCGCTGGTGTGGTGGTGGAGGTGGGGCCGGGGGTTTCCGGGTGTGTGGTGGGGGACCGGGTGTTGGGGTTCTTCGGTGGGGCGATGGGTCCGTTGGCGGTGACGGATGAGCGTCTGGTGGCGGTGGTGCCGTCGGGTTGGTCGTTCGTGGAGGCGGCGTCGGTGCCGATCGCTTTTGCGACGGCGTATTACGCGTTGGTGGATCTGGCGGGGTTGGGTGCGGGTGAGCGTGTGCTGGTGCATGCGGTTGCCGGTGGTGTGGGGATGGCTGCGGTGCAGGTGGCGCGTCATCTGGGGGCGGAGGTGTTCGGTACGGCGTCGCCCGGTAAGTGGGGGGTGACGGGGTTGGGTGCGGATCGGTTGGCGTCGTCGCGTGATGTGTTGTTCGAGGGGGTGTTCCGGGAGCGGACCGGTGGGCGTGGTGTGGATGTGGTGTTGAACGCGCTTGCGGGTGAGTTCGTGGATGCGTCGGCTCGGTTGCTGGTGCCGGGTGGGCGGTTCGTGGAGATGGGGAAGGCGGATGTGCGGGATGCGGGGTCGTTGCCGGGGTGTGTGTACCGGGCGTTCGATCTGGGTGAGGCGGGGCCGGAGCGGATCGGGGAGATTCTGCGTGAGGTTCTGAGGTTGTTCGGTGAGGGTGTGTTCGTGTTGCCGCCGGTGCGGGTGTTCGATGTGCGGCGGGCTGCGGATGCGTTCCGGTTCGTGAGTGCGGCGCGGCATGTGGGCAAGGTGGTGCTGTCGTTGCCGCGGGTGTGGGACGGGTCGGGGACGGTGCTGGTCACGGGTGGGACGGGGGCGCTGGGCGCCCTCACCGCCCGCCACCTCGTGCGCGAGCACGGCGTGCGCCGACTGCTGCTGACCGGCCGCCGCGGCGCCGGGGCGCCGGGTGCGGCGGAGCTGACCGCCGAACTGCGGGAGCTGGGCGCCGACGTCACCGTCGCGGCCTGCGACATCACCGACCCCGACGCGGTGGCCACCCTGCTGGCCGGCGTCCCGGAGCGGCATCCGCTGACCGCCGTCGTGCATGCGGCCGGCGTCCTCGACGACGGCCTGGTCGAATCGCTCGACCAGGACCGGCTGGCGGCCGTCCTCGCCCCCAAGACGGCGGCGGCCGTCCTGCACGAGGCGACCGCCGGGGCCGACCTGGCCGCGTTCGTCACGTACTCCTCGATATCCGGCACGCTCGGCAGCCCCGGGCAGGCCAACTACGCGGCCGCCAACGCCTACCTGGACGCCCTCGCCCACCACCGGCACGCCCGCGGACTGCCCGCGCTCTCCCTCGCCTGGGGCGCCTGGGCCGGTGTCGGCGGCATGGCCGACGCCCTCACCGAGTCCGAAGCCGCCCGCATCCAACGCTCCGCGTTCCCGCCGCTGGACGCGGAGCGCGGCCTCGCCCTGCTGGACACCGCCCTCGGCCTGCCCGGCCCGGCGATGGCCCCGGCCCTGCTGGACACGGCCCTGCTCACCGCGTCCCCGGGGCCGCTGCCCCCGCTGCTGACCGGCCTGGCCCGGCCCGTCCGGCGCGTCGCCGACCGCTCCGCCGTACCGGGCGGGTTCGCCGAACGGCTGCGCCGGCTGCCCGCCGAGGACCGGGCCCGTACCGCGCTCGAACTGGTCCGCGGCCAGGTCGCGGCGGTGCTCGGCTTCGCCTCACCGGACGCCGTGGACCCGACGCGGCCGTTCAAGGACCTCGGCTTCGACTCGCTCACCTCGGTGGAACTGCGCAACCGGATCGGCCAGGCGGCCGGGACCAGACTGCCCGCCACCCTGGTCTTCGACCACCCCACCCCCGAGGCGCTCGCCGCCCACCTCGTGACGGAGATCGCCGGCGACCGGGCCGCGCCGGTGCCCGCCGGGCCCGGCCGGACGGCCGTCGCGGCCGACGACGACCCCATCGCCATCGTCGGCATGGCCTGCCGCTTCCCCGGCGGCGCCGACACCCCCGAGGACCTGTGGCGGATCGTCGCCGACGAGACCGACGCGATCGGCGACTTCCCCACCGACCGGTCCTGGGACCCGGCCACCCTCTACGGCGACGGCGGGGAGAGCGGCGACCGCCGGACCTTCGAGGGCGGATTCCTCTACGAGGCCGCCGGGTTCGACCCCGCCTTCTTCGGCATCTCCCCGCGCGAGGCGCTGGCCATGGACCCGCAGCAGCGGCTGCTGCTGGAGACCTCCTGGGAGGCGTTCGAGCGGGCCGGGGTCGATCCCGCGCGGCTGCGCGCCTCGTCCACCGGCGTGTACATCGGCACGGCCACCTCCGGGTACGGCATCGGCCGGTTCGACGTCCCCGAGGGCTCCCGCCCGCACATCCTCACCGGCACCGCGACGAGCGTCATCTCCGGCCGGCTCGCCTACACCTTCGGGCTCGAGGGACCGGCGGTGACCGTCGACACCGCGTGCTCGTCGTCGCTGGTGGCGCTGCACCTGGCGATCGGCGCCCTGCGCCGCGGCGAGTGCACCATGGCGCTGGCCGGCGGCGCCACCGTCATGACGACGCCCAGCATGTTCGCCGACGCCGCGCAGGGCGGCGCGCTCGCGCCCGGCGGCCGCTGCCGGGCCTTCTCCTCGGACGCCGAGGGCACGGGCTGGGGCGAGGGCGTCGGCATGCTCCTGGTCGAACGGCTCTCCGACGCGCGGCGCAACGGGCACCGGGTGCTCGCACTTGTGCGCGGCAGCGCGGTCAACCAGGACGGCGCCTCCAACGGCCTGACCGCCCCCAACGGACCCGCCCAGCAGCGCGTCATCCGGGCGGCACTCGCCGACGCGGGCCTGGACACCGGGGACGTGGACGCGGTCGAGGCGCACGGCACCGGGACGGAACTCGGGGACCCGATCGAGGCCCAGGCCCTGATGGCCACCTACGGGCGGGGCAGGGACGACGGACAGCCGCTCTGGCTGGGCTCGGTGAAGTCCAACATCGGGCACACGCAGTCGGCCGCCGGCGTCGCCGGCATCATCAAGATGGTGATGGCCCTGCGCCACGGCGTGCTGCCGCGGTCCCTGCACATCACCGAGCCCACCGGGCACGTGGACTGGGACGGCAGCGGCGTCCGGCTCCTGACGGACGCTCTGGAGTGGCCGGACGCGGGACGTCCGCGCCGTGCGGCCGTCTCGTCGTTCGGCATGAGCGGGACGAACGCCCACACCATCCTGGAGCAGGCCCTCCCGGAGCCCGCGCCCGCCGCGGAGCCCGCAGCCGGCGCGCCCGCCGACGAGGCCGCCCCCGACGCGCCCGGGACCGGCTCCGGCACGCCCGTCGAGCTGCCCTGGCTGCTCACCGCCCGCACCCCCGAAGCGCTCCGCGCCCAGGCGCGGCGGCTCTCCGGCCACCTCGACGCCCACCCCGCGCTCACGGACCGCGACGTGGCCCACTCGCTGGCCGCCACCCGCTCCCGCTTCGAGCACCGCGCCGTCCTCCTCGGCCCCGGCGGCCACCGCGAACGGCTGGCCGCCCTCGCCGACGGCGCCTCCGCGCCCGGCCTGGTGACGGGAGCGGCCGGGCGCAGGGGACGGGTCGCGTTCGTGTTTCCCGGCCAGGGCTCGCAGTGGCCCGGCATGGCCGACCGGCTGATCGAGGAGTCCGCGACCTTCCGCACCACCCTGCGCACCTGCGCCCAGGCACTGGAGGAGCACCTCGACTGGTCGGTCGAGGACACACTGCTCGGCCGGCCCGGCGCCGCGGACCTCACCAGGGTCGAGGTCATCCAGCCCGTGCTGTTCGCGATGATGCTGGCCCTCGCAGAGCTCTGGCGCGAGCACGGCGTCGAACCGGAAGCGGTGGTGGGCCACTCGCAGGGCGAGATCGCCGCCGCCCATCTCGCCGGCGCCCTCACCCTGGAGGACGCCGCGCTGATCGTCACCCAGCGCAGCCGGCTGCTGTCCCGCGTCGTCGGGCAGGGCGCGATCGCCTCCGTCTCGCTGCCCGCGCAGCAGACCCAGGAGCGGCTGGAACCCTGGTCCGGAGCGCTCAGCATCGCCGCCGTCAACGGGGTGTCCTCCGTCTCCGTCGCCGGCGACGAGGCACCGCTCGACGAGTTCCTCGCCACGCTGGAGGCCGAGGGCGTGCGCTTCCGCAAGCTCCGCATCAAGGGCGCGGCGCACTCGGTCGTCGTCGAACCGCTGCGCGACGAGGCCCTGGAGGTGCTGGCGCCCGTACGGCCGCGTGCCTCGCGCATCCCGTTCTACTCCACGGTCACCGGCGGGCTGCTCGACACCACGCGGCTCGACGCGGACTACTGGTACCGCAACATGCGGCAGACCGTGCAGTTCGCCCCCGCCACGCGCGCCCTGCTCGCCGACGAGTTCGGCGTCTTCGCCGAGTGCAGCCCGCACCCGGCGCTCGGCTCGTCCGTCCAGGAGACCGCCGACGACGCCGGTGCGCCCGACCCGGTGCTGCTGTCCTCGCTGCGCCGCGAGGAGGGCGGCCTCGCACGGTTCTCCGTCTCCCTCGCCGAGGCCTTCACCCGCGGTGTGGAGCCCTCCTGGGCGTCCGGCGGCACCGCCGTGGACCTGCCGACCTACCCCTTCCAGCGGGACCGCTACTGGTGGGAGCCCGCACCCGAGGAGACGGCGGCACCCGCCGGCGGCGGCACCGCCGAGGAGGGGAGCTTCTGGGCCGCCGTCGAGAGCGGCGACACCGAAGCGCTCGCCGAGTCCCTGGGAACCGACGCCCTCGCCCCCGTCCTGCCGGCGCTCACCGCCTGGCGGCGGCGTTCCCACGACCGCTCCACGGTCGACGGCTGGCGCTACCGGGTCGAATGGAAGCCGCTGCCCCTCACCGGCCCCGCCCGGCCCGCGCTCACCGGCACCTGGGCGATCGTCGCCGGCCAGGGGCAGCAGGAACTGGCGGGCAGGCTCGCCGCACTGGTCGAGCAGGCCGGCGCCGAGGCCCGCGTGACCGCGCCCGGCGAACTGCCCGAGGAGCAGGAACCGACCGCCGTCGTCTCCCTGCTCGCCCTCGACTCCCGCCCGCACCCCGACCACCCCGGCATCAGCACCGGGGCCGCGCAGAACCTCGCCCTGCTGCGTGCCGCCGCCGCCCGCCCGGCCCCGGTCCCGGTCCATCTCGTCACGAGCGGCGCCGTCTCCGTCGGCCGCGTGGACCCCGTACGGGACACCGCCCAGGCCGCCACCTGGGGGCTGGGCCTCGTGGCCGGTCTGGAACGCCCCGACTGCTGGGGCTCACTCGTCGACCTGCCCGAGCAGCCCGACGACCGGGTCCTGGGCCGCCTGCTGCGGCTGCTCGCACCGCGGTCCGCGGACTCCGGGGCGTCCGACGGCCCCGGAGCGGAGGACCAGTCGGCGATCCGGCCCGCCGGCGTCTTCGTCCGCCGCATGGTCCGGGCCCCGCGCGCCACGCCCACGCGGTCCTGGCAGCCCGGCTCCACCGTGCTGATCACCGGCGGCACCGGCGGCATCGGACGGCACCTCGCGCACCACATGGCCGACCGGGGCGCACGCAAGCTCGTCCTCACCGGCCGCCGCGGCCCGGACGCACCCGGCGCCCTCGGCCTCGCCGCCGAACTGACCGCCCGGGGCGTCGAGACGGTCGTCGCCGCCTGTGACGTCACCGACCGGGACCAGGTCGCCGCGCTGCTCGCCGAGCACCCCGCCGACACGGTCGTCCACGCCGCGGGCGTCCCGCAGGCGACGGCACTCGCCGACTGCGACGAGGCCGAGTTCGCCGCGGTGGCCGCCGCCAAGACCGAAGGCGCCCGCCACCTGGACGAACTGGTGGGCGACATCGGAACGTTCGTCCTCTTCTCGTCCGGTGCGGGAGTCTGGGGCGGCGCGGGCCAGGCCGCCTACGCGGCCGGCAACGCCGTGCTCGACGCGCTGGCGCAGGCCCGGCGCGCCCGGGGCCTCGCCGCCACCGCCGTCGCCTGGGGCGGCTGGGCCGAGGGCGGCATGGCCGACGACGGTCACGCCGCCGCCGAGCTCGGCCGGCGCGGGCTGCACGCGATGGAGCCGCGCCTCGCCCTCGCCGCGCTCGACCAGGCGCTGGACGCCGACGAGACCTGCCTGACCGTCGCCGACATCGACTGGGCCCGCTTCACACCCGGTTACACGGCGGCCCGCGCCCGGCCGCTCATCATGGACATCCCGGAGGCCGAGGCGGCGCTCGCCGCCCCCGGCGCCGCGGCGGACGAACCCGGCGAGGTCGACGCCCTGCGCGACGCGCTGCTCGCCCTGAACGGGCCGCAGCGCACCCAGCACCTGCTGGAACTCGTCAGCGGGCACGCCGCCGCCGCGCTCGGCTACGCGGACTCCGCCAGGATCGAGGCCGGCCGTGCCTTCCGGGACCTCGGCTTCGACTCGCTGATGGCCGTCGACATGCGCAACCGCCTGCAGACCGCCACCGGCCGCAAACTGCCGCCCACCCTGGTGTTCGACCACCCGACCCCCGCCGACCTGGCCGACCACCTGCTCGCCGAGGTCCTCGGCGAGGAGGCGGCCGCCGAGTCCACGGCCGCCCGCGCCACCGGCACCACCGAGGACGAGCCGCTGGCCGTGATCGGGATGAGCTGCCGCTACGCCGGCGGCGTCGACTCGCCGGAGGACCTGTGGCGGCTGGTGCTGGACGGCACCGACGCCGTCGGCCCCTTCCCCGAGGACCGGGGCTGGGACCTGGAGAACCTCTACCACCCCGACCCCAACCACCCCGGGACCTCCTACGTCAAGGAGGGCGGATTCCTCCGCGACGCCTCCCACTTCGACGCCGGTCTCTTCGGCATCAGCCCCCGTGAGGCCGTGGCCACCGACCCGCAGCAGCGCCTGCTCCTCGAGGCGACCTGGGAGGCGATGGAACGGGCCACGATCGACCCGTCGTCCCTGCGGGGCAGCGCGACCGGCGTGTTCGTCGGCACCTCGTTCGTCGGCTACGGCATCGGGGCCCAGCAGGCGGGCAGCGAGGCCGAGGGCTTCTTCCTCGCCGGCACCGGCACCGCGGCCGCCTCCGGACGCATCTCCTACACCTTCGGCCTGGAGGGGCCCGCGGCCACCGTCGACACGGCCTGCTCGTCCTCCGCCGTCGCCATCCACCTCGCCTGCCAGGCACTGCGGCAGAACGAGTGCGACATGGCGGTCGCCGGCGGCGCCGCGGTCCTCGCCACCCCCGCCTCCTTCACGGAGTTCAGCCGCCAGCGCGGCCTCGCCCCCGACGGACGGTGCAAGCCGTTCGCCGCGGCGGCCGACGGCACCGGCTGGGGCGAGGGCGTCGGCGTGATCCTGGTGGAGCGCCTCTCGGACGCGCTGCGCAACGGGCACCCGGTCCTGGCGCTGATCCGCGGCACCGCGGTCAACCAGGACGGCGCGTCCAACGGGCTGACCGCCCCCAGCGGCCGCGCCCAGCAGAAGGTCATCCGCCAGGCACTGGCCAACGCCGGTCTGGACACCGCCGACGTCGACACCGTCGAGGCGCACGGCACGGGCACCACGCTCGGCGACCCCATCGAGGCCCAGTCGATCCTGGCCACGTACGGACACGGCCGCCCCGGGGACCGGCCGCTGTGGCTCGGGTCCGTGAAGTCCAACATCGGGCACACCCAGTCGGCCGCCGGCGTCGGAGGCGTCATCAAGACGGTCATGGCGCTGCGCGAGGGGGTCCTGCCCAAGACGCTGCACATCGACGAGCCGACCCCGCACGTCGAGTGGTCGGCGGGCGCGGTCGAACTGTTGCGGGAGACCATCGACTGGCCGGACACCGACGGGCGTCCCCGCCGGGCCGCCGTGTCGTCCTTCGGCGGCAGCGGCACCAACGCCCACCTGGTCCTCGAACAGTACGTGCCCGACGGCGCGGCCGTCGCCGCCGGCACGGACGGCCCCGGCGGCGAGGACCGCCGTGCCGCCGAAAGCGACGGCGGCCCCGCCGCGGCCGCACCGTCCCCGGCGGACGGCCGCGCGGCCGGGGACGCGCCCGAACTCGACGGCGTGGTCGCGCCCTGGATCGTGTCCGCCCGCGGCGCGGAGGCGCTGCGCGCCCAGGCGGTACGGCTCCTGGAGCACCTGGACACCGTTCCCGCCGCGCATCCCGCCGATCTGGCCCACTCGCTGACCACGGGCCGGGCACTGCTCGAACACCGCGCCGCCGTCGTCGCCGCCTCCGACACCGACCGGCGCGCCGCACTCGCCGCCCTGGTCCGCGGCGAGGCCGCCGCGCACCTGGTCCGGGGCGTCGCCCGCCCCGGCAAGGTCGCCTTCGTCTTCCCCGGGCAGGGCGGCCAGTGGGCGGACATGGCGGTCGGCCTGATGGACAGCTCCGAGGTCTTCGCCGCCGAACTGTACGCGTGCGCCGAGGAACTGGCCCGCCACGTCGACTGGTCGCCCATCGACGTGCTGCGCGGCGCCGACGGCGCCCCGTCGCTCGACCGGGTCGACGTGACACCGGCCGTCCTGTTCGCCGTGACCGCGGGGCTCGTCGCCCTCTGGCGGGCGCACGGCGTCGAACCCGACATGGTCCTCGGCCACTCCCAGGGCGAGATCGCCGCCGCCTACGCCTCCGGCGCGCTGACCCGTGCCGAGGCCGCCCGGATCGTCGCCCTGCGCGGCATCGTCCTCATGCCGGTCGCCGGGCTCGGCGGCATGGCCTCCGTGGCGCTGACCCCCGACCGGACCCGCGAACTCCTCGAACCGTGGGGCACGCGGCTCTCCCTCGCCGGGATCAACGGCCCCGCGTCGTCCGTCGTCGCCGGCGAACGCCAGGCGCTCGACGACTTCCTCGCGGCCTGCGAGAAGGACGGCATCCGGGTCCGCCGGGTCCGCGTCGAGTTCAGCTCGCACTGCGCCCAGGTCGAGCCGATGGCCGAGGAACTGGCCCGCCTCCTCGCCGACCTCGAACCGGCCTCCGGCACCGTGCCGTTCCACTCCACCGTCACCGGCGAGCGCGTCGACGGCGCACTGCTCGACGCCGGCTACTGGCAGCGCAACCTCGCCACCCCCGTCGACCTGGACCGCGGAGTGCGCGGGCTGGTCGAGCAGGGCGCCCGGTTCCTCGTGGAGATCGGCCCGCACCCCGTGCTCGCCCCCGCGCTCGGCGAGATCCTCGACGACATCCCCGGCCTCGACCCGGGCGAGGTCACCGTGCTCGGCACCCTCCGCCGCGACGAGGGCGGCATGGAGCGCTTCCTGCTGTCCGCCGCCGAACTCCACGTGCACGGCGGCACCGCGGATCTCTCCGCGCCGCTCGCCGGGCTCCCCGTGCGGACCGTGGCCCTGCCGCCGTACCCCTTCCAGCGCGACCGCTACTGGCTGGAGCCCGCGCCCGCGGGCACCGGCGACCTCGGCGCGGCGGGCCTCGGCAGCACCGGACACCCGCTGCTGACCGCGGCACTGACCCTGGCCGACGGCGCGGGCACCGTCTTCACCGGGCGGCTCTCGCTGCGCACCCACCCCTGGCTGGCCGACCACGCGGTGCTCGGCACCGTGCTGCTGCCGGGCACCGCGTTCGTGGAGATGGCGCTGCACGCCGGCGCGCGGGCCGACGCCCCCGTCCTGGAGGAACTCGCCCTCGGCGCACCCCTGGTGCTCGGCGAGCACGACTCCGTCGCGGTGCAGCTCACGGTCGGCGCCCCCGGCGAGGACGGCCGCCGGGAGGTGTCCGTCCACGCGCGTGACGCCGACGCCCCGGACGCCGCCTGGGTCCGGCACGCCAGCGGCACCCTGGCCCCCGCCGCACCGGCGGACCGGCCCGCGGGCGACCTCGCCGCCTGGCCGCCGCCGGGCGCCGAACCGCTCGCGCTCGACGGCTTCTACGAGGCGATCGCCGACATCGGCTACAGCTACGGCCCCGCCTTCCGGGGGCTGACCGGCGCCTGGCACCGCGACGGCGAGCTCTTCGCCGAGGTACGGCTCCCCGAGGGCCTGCCCGCCGACGGCTTCGCGCTGCACCCGGCGCTCCTGGACGCCGCCCTGCACGGCATCGGGCTGCTGCGCGGCCTGCGCGACGGGGACGCGGACGGGACCGGCCGGGCGGCCGAACTCCCCTTCATGTGGCGGGATGTGTCCCTGCCCGGCACCGGCTCGCGGGTCCTGCGGGTCCGGCTCACCGAGTCCGACGACGGCGTGGGCCTCGCGCTCCACGACGACACCGGCACACCGGCCGGCGGCGTCGGAGCCCTGGTGGCCCGCCCGGTGGGCACCGAGCTGTCCGCCGCCCGGCGCGGCCTCGCCACCACCCTCTTCCACGTGGAGTGGGCGACCGAGCTGCCGCTCGGGGCCGTCGCGGGCGCCGCAGCCGACGGTGCGTACGCCGTCGCCGCCTTCACCGACGGCGACCCCGGGCAGGACCCGGCCGCCGCGGTCGAGGCGGCCGTCACCCGGGCGCTCGCCCTGGTCCGCGACCGGCTCGCGGACGAGGAGCACGCCGCACAGCCCCTGGCCGTGGTCACCCGCGGTGCCGTCGCCACCGGCGAGGACGACCTCACCGACGTGGTCGACTCGGCGGTACGGGGCCTGATCCGCTCCGCGCAGGCCGAGCACCCGGGCAGGTTCGTCCTGGTCGACCTCGACCCGGCCGGGCAGGCGGGGCCGGACACCGGGCCGGACGCCGGCACCGGGATGCTGCACGCCGCCGTCACCGCCGCCCTTCAGGAGGGCGAGACCGAGGTCGCCGTACGCGGCGGCCGTGTCCTCGCCCCCCGGCTGGTCCGGATGCCCGTACCCGAGGCGACGCAGCCCACCGGCCTGGACACCCCCGACGGCACCGTGCTCGTCACCGGCGCCACCGGCACCCTCGGCCGCGCCCTCGCCCGGCACCTGGTCCGGCACCACGGCGTACGCCACCTCCTGCTGATCAGCCGGAGCGGCCCGGACGCGCCCGGGGCGGCCGGACTCGTCGGCGAACTCGCCGAACTGGGCGCCGAGGCCACCGTGGCCGCCTGCGACATCGCCGACCGCGACGCGCTGGCCCGCACCCTCGCGGCGATCCCCGCCGCGCACCCGCTGACCGCCGTGGTGCACACCGCGGCCGTCCTCGACGACGGTGTGCTCACCGGCATGACGGACGAGAGCGTCGCCCACGTCCTCGCGCCCAAGGTGCGGGGCGCCCTCAACCTCGACGAGCTCACCCGGGACAGCGACCTGACGGCGTTCGCGCTCTTCTCGTCCGCCGCGGGTGTGCTGGGCGGCGCGGGGCAGGCCAACTACGCGGCGGCCAACGTCTTCCTGGACGCCTTCGCCGCGCACCGCCGCCGGCGCGGGCTGCCCGCGGTGTCGCTGGCCTGGGGGCCCTGGGCCGAACGCACCGGACTGACCGGGACGCTCACCGAGGCCGATGTCCGCAGGGTCGCGCGATCCGGCATGGGAGCCCTGACGACGGAGGACGGCATGGCCGCCTTCTCGGCGGGCTGCGCGGCCTCCCGGGCGCTGGTGGTGCCGGTGGCGCTCCAGCCGGCGGCCCTGCGGGGCCGGTCCCCGGTGCACCCGCTGCTGCGGGTCCTCGCGCCCCGCGAGGAGCAGCGGACCGCCGCCGCGGGCGGCGACCCGGACGCGCTGCGGAACCGGCTCGCCCAGGCCCCCGAGGCCGAACAGCGGCGCATCCTGCTCGATCTGGTGCGCGGTCAGCTGGCCGCGGCCCTCGGCTTCGCCTCACCGGGCGCCGTCGACGCCGACCGGGGCTTCCTGGAGATGGGCCTCGACTCGCTCACCGGCGTCGAGCTGCGCAACCGGCTCTCCGCCGCCACCGGGCTGCGGCTGCCCGCCACGCTGGTCTTCGACCACCCGACGGCAGCCGACGTCGCCCGCCACCTCCGTGCCCAGCTGGCCCCCGAACCGGGGCGGGCCGTGGACGGCCTGCTCACCGAACTCGCCCGCCTGGAGGCCGGGTTCGAACGGGTCGAGGCCGACGAGGAGGACCGGGCCCGGGTGGCGGCCCGGCTGCGTGCGCTGGCCGGCCGGTGGAGCGGCGGGCAGCAGGACGCCAGGGACGAACAGCCGGAGAACCTGGACGCCGCCTCGGCGGAAGAGGTCTTCGCGCTGCTGGACAACGAGTTCGAGACGTCGTGAGAGGACGCGGACAGCAGATCATGACCGACACGGACACGGACACGGCAGCCGCGGGCACCACCGCGGCCACGGGCGACAAGGCCACGGGCACGGGCGACATCGCAGCGGGCACGGCCACGGGCGGGAATCCGGGTCAGCAGGAGAAGCTGCTGGCCTACCTGAAGCGTGCCACCGCGGAACTGCGCGACGCGAACCGCCGGGTGCGCGACCTGGAGGAGCGGGCGGCCGAGCCCGTCGCGGTCATCGGCATGGCCTGCCGGTACCCCGGCGGCGTGCGCTCCCCGGAGGACCTGTGGGAGCTCGTCGCCTCCGGCACGGACGCGCTCGGCCCGCTGCCCGCCGACCGGGGCTGGCGCACACCGGGCGGGTCCACCGCGGCACGCGGCGGCTTCGTCTACGACGCCGGGGACTTCGACGCCGCCCTGTTCGGCATCAGCCCCCGCGAGGCCCAGGCGATGGACCCCCAGCAGCGACTGCTCCTGGAGGCCTCGTGGGAGGCGGTCGAACGGGCCGGCATCGACGTGCGCACCCTGCGCGGCGGACGGACCGGCGTCTTCGCGGGCGCCATGTACCACGACTACCCCTCGGTGATCGACCCCGCGGCGCTCGACGGCTACCTGGGCACGGCCAACGCCGGCAGCGTCCTGTCCGGCCGCGTCTCCTACACCTTCGGGTTGCAGGGGCCGGCGGTCTCGGTGGACACCGCCTGCTCGTCGTCGCTGGTCGCCCTGCACCTGGCGGCCCAGGCGCTGCGCACCGGCGAGTGCGAACTCGCCCTGGCCGGGGGCGTGACGGTGATGTCCGCGCCCACCATGTTCTCCGGCTTCGGCTTCGAGGAGGGCAGCGCCGCCGACGGCCGCTGCAAGTCCTTCGCCGCCGCCGCCGACGGCACGGGCTGGGGCGAGGGCGTGGGGGTGCTGCTCCTGGAGCGGCTCTCCGACGCCCGCCGCAACGGGCACCGGGTGCTCGCCGTGGTCCGCGGCTCCGCCGTCAACCAGGACGGCGCGTCGAGCGGCCTGACCGCGCCGAACGGCCCCGCGCAGCAGCGCGTGATCCGCGCCGCGCTGGCGGCGGCGGGGCTGGGCCCGGCGGACGTGGACGCCGTGGAGGCCCACGGCACCGGCACGACCCTGGGCGACCCGATCGAGGCGCAGGCGCTGCTGGCCACCTACGGCCAGGACCGGGACGAACCCCTGTACCTGGGATCGGTGAAGTCCAACATCGGACACTCCCAGGCCGCCGCCGGTGTCGCGGGCGTCATCAAGATGGTGCAGGCGCTGCGCCGGGGAGTCCTTCCGGTGACCCTGCACGTGGACGCGCCGACCCCGCAGGTGGACTGGTCCGCGGGCGCGGTCGAGCTGCTGACCGAGACGCGGGCCTGGCCGGAGACGGGCCGGCCGCGCCGGGCCGGTGTCTCCTCGTTCGGTGTGAGCGGCACCAACGCCCACGTGATCCTGGAGGCGGCGCCCGCCGAGGAGCCGGCCGAGCCGCGGCCCGCCCTGCCCGGACCCCGTCCCTTCCTCCTGTCGGGCCGTTCGGCGGATGCGTTGCGGCGGCAGGCGGAGCGTTTGCTGCCGGTGGTTGCCGGGGCCGATCCGGTGGATGTGGCGTTCTCGCTGGCGACGGGCCGTGCGGCGTTGGAGCACCGGGCGGTCGTGGTGGGTGGTGACCGTGAGGAGCTGGTGGCCGGGCTGCGTGCGCTGGCCGCGGGGGAGGGGGCGGCGCAGGTCGTCTCGGGTGCGGTGCGTGGCGGGGACTCGGCGTTCCTGTTCTCGGGGCAGGGTGCGCAGCGGGTCGGTATGGGCCGTGAGCTGTACGAGGCGTTCCCGGTGTTCGCGGAGGCGTTCGACGCCGTGTGCGCGCGGGTGGATGTCGAACGGCCGTTGCGTGAGGTGGTGTTCGGCGAGGACGCGGAGCTGCTGGCGCGGACCGTCTACGCGCAGCCCGCGCTCTTCGCGGTCGAGGTCGCGCTGTTCCGGCTGGTCGAGTCGTGGGGTGTGACCCCGGACGTCCTCGTCGGTCACTCGATCGGTGAGCTGGCCGCCGCGCATGTGGCCGGTGTGCTGTCGCTGGACGACGCGTGTGCACTCGTCTCGGCGCGGGGACGGTTGATGGAGGCGCTGCCGGAGGGCGGCGCGATGCTCGCGGTCGAGCTGGCCGAGGAGGGCTTGGAGCTGCCCGAGGGCGTGGACCTCGCGGCGGTGAACGGGCCGACGTCGGTGACGGTGTCCGGTGACGCTGCCGCGGTCGACGGGCTGGAGGAGCGGCTGCGGGCCGACGGTGTTCGCGTGAAGCGGCTGACGGTGTCGCACGCGTTCCACTCGCACCTGATGGAGCCGATGCTCGCGGACTTCGCGGCCGTCGCGAAGTCGCTGACGTACCAGGCCCCGTCGATCCCGCTGGTCGCCACCGCGCCCGGCGACATGGCCACGCCCGACTACTGGGTGTCCCAGATCCGCGAACCCGTCCGCTTCGCCGACGCGATCGCCTCGCTCACCGGGGTGCGGACCTTCCTCGAACTCGGCCCCGACGGCACCCTGTCCGCCCTCGTCCCGCACATCAGCGCCGACGCCACCGCCGTCCCCGCCCTGCGCGCCGGCCACGACGGCGTACGCGCGCTGCTCACCGCCGTGGCGGGGGCGCACGTCCGCGGGACGCACGTCGACTGGCGGGCGGTCTTCGGCCGTCTCGGCGGGCGGACGGTGGACCTGCCGACCTACGCCTTCCAGCACCGGCGGTACTGGCCGCTGCCCGCCCCCGGAGCGCGGGGCCACAGCGCCGGGCCGGGCGGCGACGACGTCTTCTGGTCCACCGTCCGCAGCGGCGACGCGGCAGCCCTCGCCGGGCTGCTCGGCGCCGGCGGCGAGGCGGACCGTGCCCGGCTCGGCGAGGTGCTGCCCGTGCTCGCCGGCTGGCACGGCCGCTCCCGCGCCCGCGACCTGCGGTACCGGGAGGAGTGGTGCCCCGTCTCCGTGCCCGCCGACCCGGTCCTGCTGGGCGGCTGGCTGGTCCTGGCCCACCCGGAGCACGAGGCGACGGCTGCCGAGTGCGCCGAGGCGATCCGGCGGTGCGGCGCCACTGTGCACCTGCACCTGGTCGACCCGGCCGATCCGGCGTCCGGCCTGCGCGAGGTCACCGGGGACGGGCAGTCCTGGACGGGCGTGCTGTCCCTGCTCGGCCTGGACGAGGAGACCGCCGTCTTCGGCGGCCTCGCCCTCGTCCAGGCCCTGGCCGGCACCGGCACCCGGCTCTGGTGCGCCACCCGCGGCGCCGTCGCCCTCCCCGGCGAGGAGCCCCCCGCTGCGGGCGGCCACGCGCTGTGGGCGCTGGGCCGGGTGGCCGCGCTGGAGTACCCGTCGCTGTGGGGCGGTCTCGTCGACCTGCCCCGGACGGGAGCTGCCGGCGCCGCGCTGGCCGCCGTGCTCACCGGGGTCACGGGAGAGGACCAGGTCGCCCTCCGGGACACCCCGCTCGTCCGGCGGCTGGTCCCCGCGCCCCCCGTCGCCGCCGCGCCCTGGCGTCCGCGGGGGACCGTGCTCGTCACCGGCGGGACCGGTGCGCTGGGGGCGCACGTCGCCCGGTGGGCGGCGCGCAACGGCGCGCAGCGGCTGGTCCTCGCGGGCCGGCGCGGGCCCGCCGCGCCCGGAGCCGCCGAACTCGTCGCGGAGATAGCGGAGCTGGGAGCCACGGCCGAGGTCGTCTCCTGCGACCTCGCCGACCGGGACGCGGTCGCCGCCCTGCTGGCCGACCACCCGCCGCACGCGGTCGTGCACGCGGCCGGCGTCGGCGGACTCGGCGTACTGCCCGAGCTGACCGGGGACGACCTGACGACGGCACGGGCGGGCAAGGCCGACGGCGCGGAGCACCTGGACGCGCTCTGCGGCGACGACCTCGACGCCTTCGTGCTCTTCGGCTCGGTGGCCGCCACCTGGGGCGGCGCCGGACAGGCCGCGTACGCCGCAGCCAACGCACGTCTCGACGCCCTGGCGCTGCGCCGGGCCGCCCGGGGGGCGGCCGCGACGTCCGTCGCCTGGGGAGCCTGGCGCGGCGAGGGCATGGCCCAGGGAGCGGAGGACGAACTCGCCCGCCGGGGCGTCCTCGCCATGGACCCGGACGTGGCCCTGCACGCGCTCGCCGACGCGGTGGCGGACAGCGCGCCCACCGTGACCGTGGCCGGTGTCGACTGGCCGGTCTTCGCCCGGGTCTTCTCCGCCGCCCGGCCCAGCCCCCTGCTGGCCCCGCTGGCGGGCGACGACACGGCCGCCGGTACCGGCTCGCCCGAGGAGACCGGCGACCTGCGGGAGCGGCTGCTGGCGCTGGAGCCGTACGACAGGCTCGACAGCGCCGTGGATCTCGTACGGGCGCAGGCCGCGCTGGTGCTCGGCCACGCGCACAGCGGCGAGGTGGAACCCGACCGGGCCTTCCGGGACCTCGGCTTCGACTCGCTCACCGCGGTGGAGATGCGCAACCGCCTCAACGCCGCCACCGGCCTGCCGCTGACCGCCACCGTGGTCTTCGACTACCCGACGCCCGCCGAACTCGCCGCACACCTCCTGGAGGAGTGCGGCATGTCGGCGGACTCCGGCACGGACACGGCCGGCGCGGAGGACACGGAGACGGCCGCCGGGGGCGAGCAGCGCGTCCGCGCGGCACTTGCCCGGCTGCCGCTGTCCCGGCTGCGTGAGGCCGGACTGCTCGACCCCCTGCTGCGCCTCGCAGGGGAGGAACCGGACGACGACGCGGGCACGGCGACCGCGCACCTGGTGGACGAACTGGACGGCGAGGCCCTGCTGAGTCTGGTCGCCGCCGCAGACGACGGGGAGAACTGACCATGACCGCGCCCGCCGACGCACGTTACGTCGAAGCCCTGCGCACGCTGGTCAAGGAGAACGACCGGCTCAAGACCCGCAACCGCGAACTGTCCGTCGCCGGGCACGAGCCGGTCGCCGTCGTCGGGATGGCCTGCCGGCTGCCCGGCGGCATCGACTCGCCCGACGCGCTGTGGGACCTGGTGTCCGCGGGCGGCGACGGGATCAGCGACTTCCCCGCCGACCGCGGCTGGGACCTCGGGGCCCTCTACGACCCGGACTCGCGCACAGAGGGCACCTCCTACTCGCGCCAGGGCGGCTTCGTGCACGACGCGGGCAACTTCGACGCGGACTTCTTCGGCATCTCCCCGCGCGAGGCGCAGGCGATGGACCCGCAGCAGCGGCTCGTCCTGGAGGCCTCCTGGGAGGCGATCGAGCGGGCCGGGATCGCGCCCCGGGGCGTCAGGGGCACGCCCGTCGGCGTGTACGTCGGCGCCGCGTCCTCCGGCTACGGCACCGGTGTGCCCGTCGCCGAGGAGGCGGCGGGGTACGCCCTGACCGGCACGGCGACCAGCGTCCTCTCCGGCCGGATCGCGTATAGCCTCGGTCTGGAGGGGCCCGCGGTCACCGTGGACACGGCGTGCTCGTCGTCCCTCGTGGCGCTCCATCTGGCGATGCAGGCGCTGCGCCGGGGCGAGTGCACCCTGGCGCTCGCCGGCGGCGTGACCGTGATCGCGACCCCGGCCGCGTTCGTCGAGTTCAGCCGGCAGCGCGGGCTGGCCCGCGACGGCCGCTGCAAGGCGTTCGCCGCCGCGGCGGACGGCACCGGCTGGAGCGAGGGCGTCGGCATGGTGCTGCTGGAGAAGCTGTCCGACGCGCGGCGCAACGGGCACCGGGTGCTGGCCGTGCTGCGCGGCTCGGCGGTCAACTCGGACGGCGCGTCCAACGGGCTCACCGCCCCCAACGGGCCCGCGCAGCGGCGCGTGGTGCTGGACGCGCTGGCCGCCGCCCGGCTCTCGGCCGCCGAGGTGGACGCGGTGGAGGGCCACGGCACCGGAACCACCCTCGGCGACCCGATCGAGGCCAAGGCCCTGCTCGCCACCTACGGCAGGGACCGCGACGGCGGGGAGCCCCTGTGGCTCGGCTCGCTGAAGTCCAACATCGGGCACACCCAGGCCGCTTCCGGCGTCGCCGGGGTCATCAAGATGGTGCAGGCGATGCGGCACCGTGTGCTGCCCCGCACCCTGCACGTGGACGCGCCCAGCCCGCACGTGGACTGGTCGGCGGGCGCGGTGGAACTGCTCACGCAGAACCGGCCGTGGCCCGACACCGGGCGTCCGCCGCGGGCGGGCGTCTCCTCGTTCGGGGTGAGCGGCACCAACGCGCACGTCATCCTGGAGGGCCCGCCGGCCGAGGAGGCCGCGGCGACGGGGCCCGGTGCGGGCCCCGGAGCGGAGTCGGGCGCGGAGTCCGGTGCGGAGTCCGGCACCGGTGCCGCGGCGGAGTCCGGGGCGCTGCCGGGCGCCGCGCCGTCCGTGGTGCCCTGGGTGCTCTCCGGCCGCGACGCGGTCGCGCTGCGGGCCCAGGCGGAGCGGCTGCACGACCACGTCACCGCCCGCCCCTCGCTCACCGCCGCCGATCTCGCCGTCTCCCTCGCCACCACCCGGTCCCCGCTCGACCACCGCGCCGTCGTCCTCGGCGCCGACCGCGCCGAACTGCTGGACGGGCTGCGCGCGCTGGCCGCGTCCGGCACCGCGCCGCAGGCCGTCACGGACGTCGCGCGCGCGGGACGCACCGCCTTCCTCTTCTCGGGGCAGGGCTCCCAGTGGGCCGGCATGGGACAGGGCCTGGAGACCTTCCCGGTCTTCGCGGACGCCTTCGCGGCGGCGTGCCGGGCGGCCGGGCTGGACGCCGGGGCGTGCGGCGACGGCACGGCGCTGGAACGGACCGGCACCACCCAGCGCGCGCTGTTCGCGCTGGAGGTGGCGCTGTTCCGGCTCGCCGAGTCCTGGGGTCTGGTCCCCCGTCACCTGGTCGGCCACTCGGTCGGCGAACTGGCCGCCGCGCACTGCGCCGGCGTGCTGTCGCTGGAGGACGCCGGCACGCTCGTCGCCGCGCGGGCGCGGCTGATGGACGCACTGCCCGAGGGCGGCGCGATGCTGGCCGTGGAGCTGGCCGAGGACGGTCTCGACCTGCCCGGGGGCGTGGACCTGGCCGCCGTCAACGGGCCCGCGTCCGTGACGGTCTCCGGTGACGCGCAGGCGATCACGGCACTGGAGGAGCGGCTTCGCGCGGACGGCGTACGGGTCAAGCGGCTCGCGGTGTCGCACGCGTTCCACTCGCATCTGATGGAGCCGATGCTCGACGAGTTCGCGGCCGTCGCGCGGTCCCTGACCTACCAGGCCCCGGCGATCCCGCTGGTCGCCACCGCGCCGGGGGACATGGCGGGCGCGGACTACTGGGTGGACCAGGTCCGCGAGCCCGTCCGCTTCGCCGACGCCGTGCGGACGCTGCGGGACAAGGGCGTCACCCGCTTCGTGGAGGTGGGCCCCGACGGGGTGCTCACCGCCGCCGTCCGCGCCTGCCTGGACGCGGACGAGGACGTGGCCTGCGTCGCCCTCCAGCGCTCCGGCCGCGAGCCCGTCGCCGCCTGGTGGCGCGGTGTCGCCGCCGCGCACGCCGCCGGGGCGGCGCTCGACTGGGCGCCGGCCGCGGCAGGATGGGGCGGCCGGGTCGTCGATCTGCCGACGTACGCCTTCCAGCGCGAGCACTACTGGTCCGTGCCGCCCGCTCCCGGGAGCGGGGGCGCGGAGAACCGGCGGTACGCCGAGACCTGGGAACCGCTGCCGGAGACCGGGGCCCCCGTGCTGCACGGCACCTGGCAGATCCTGGCCGACCCCGCGGACCTTCCGGCGGGTCCCGCGGACGCTTCGGCGGACCCCGCGGGCTTTTCGGCCGCTTCCGGGGAGCAGGCCGCCGACGCGTACGGGGCGCTGGCCGCCTGGTGCGCCGAGGCCCTGCGCGCGCACGGGGCGACCGTCACCGTCGGCACCGTGCCCGACCCCGCCGCCGACGGACTGCTCCTCCCGTACGACCCGCGCCCGCACCCCGCGCACCCGGGGCTGTCGCGCGGACTCTCCGCGCTCCCCGGCGCGGTGCGCGAGGACGGCGCACCCGTCTGGGCGGTCACCCGGGACGCCGTGTCGGCCGGGGACGGCGAGGCCGCCGACCCGGGCGCCGCGCAGCTGTGGGCGATGGGCCGGGTGGCCGCCCTGGAGCGGCCGCACCGCTGGGGCGGCGCGCTCGATCTGCCGGAGCACCCCGGCGCGGACGCCGCGCGTCACCTCGCCGCCGTGCTCGCCGGCGCACACCGGGGTGAGGACCAGCTCGCCGTCCGCGCGGGCGGCCTCCTCGCCCGCCGGCTCGCGCCGAAGCCGCCGCGCCCCGCCACGCCGTGGCGCCCCACGGGCACCGTGCTGGTCACCGGCGGCACCGGGGCGCTCGGCGCCCACGTCGCCCGCTGGCTCGCCGGCCGGGGCGCACCGCACCTGGTGCTGGCCGGCCGACGCGGCCCCGACGCACCGGGCATGGCCGAACTGACCGCCGAACTCACCGCGGCCGGGACCGCGGTCACCGTGGCCGCCTGCGACGTCGGCGACCGGACCGCCCTCGACGCGCTGCTGGCCGAGCACCCCCCGACCGCCGTCGTGCACGCTGCCGGCAGCGGCGACTTCGGCACCCTCGCCGACGCCTCGCAGGAGGACATCGCCCGGGTGCTGGCCGCCAAGGTCACCGGAGCGCTCCACCTCGACGACGCGCTGCGGGACACGGACCTGGACGCCTTCGTCCTGTTCTCGTCGGTCGCCGGCGTCTGGGGCAGCGGCGGCCAGGGAGCCTACGCGGCCGCGAACGCCGCCCTCGACGCGATCGCCCTGCGCCGCGCCGCCCGCGGACTGCCCGCCACCGCCGTGGCGTGGGGACCCTGGGCCGGCGGCGGCATGGCGGGCGCCGCCGACACCGCCGACTACCTGCGGCGCCGCGGTCTGCGCGCCCTGGACCCGGCGCAGGCGCTCGACGCCCTCGCCGCGGCCGTGGACGGCGGCGACGTGACCGTGGCCGTCGCCGACGTCGACTGGTCGCGCTTCGTGCCGGCGATCACCTCCGTGCGGCCGCAGCGGCTCTTCGACCGGCTCACCGTCACCGCGCCGCAGGCCGGAGCCGGCGGACCGGCGGGGGAGCGGGCCGCCGGTGCGGACTCCGCGACCGTGAACCGGCTCGCCGCGCTCACCGACCGGGAGCGGCGGCGCGAACTGGCCGGGCTGGTCCGCGGGCACGTCGCCGCCGTCCTCGGCCACCGCGACGTGGACGCGGTCGGTCCCCGCCGGGCCTTCACCGACCTGGGGTTCGACTCCCTGACCGCCGTCGAGCTCCGCGACCGGCTGGCCGCGGCCACCGGCCTCGCCCTGCCCACCACGGCCGTCTTCGACCACCCGACCCCCGAGGCGCTCGCCCACCACCTCGACGACCTGGTGCGGGGCACCGGCGGCGACGAGGACGCCACCGGGACCGGGCGCCCCGCCGCCGACGCCGAGCCCGTCGCCATCGTCGGCATGGCCTGCCGTTTCCCCGGCGACATCGACTCGCCGGATGCCCTGTGGCGTCTGGTCGCCGAAGGCCGCGACGGGATCTCCGGGTTCCCCGGCGACCGGGGCTGGGACACCGAGCGGCTGTACGACCCGGAGGGCGGTGCCGGCGCCTCGTACGTACGCGAGGGCGGATTCCTGCGCGACGTCACCGAGTTCGACGCCCGCTTCTTCGGCCTCTCGCCCCGCGAGGCGCTCGCCATGGACCCGCAGCAGCGGCTCGTGCTGCAGACCGCGTGGGAGGCGTTCGAGCACGCGGGCATCGACCCGGAGGCGCTGCGCGGCAGCGACACCGGGGTGTTCGCGGGCACCAACGGCCAGGACTACCCGGTGCTGCTCGCCGGCGACCCCGACGTCAGCGAGGGACACCAGGGCGCGGGCAACGCCGCGGCCGTGCTCTCCGGCCGGGTGGCCTACAGCTTCGGCTTCGAGGGGCCCACCCTCACCGTTGACACCGCGTGCTCGTCGTCGCTGGTCGCGCTGCACCTCGCGGTGCGGGCGCTGCGGGCGGGGGAGTGCTCGATGGCCCTCGCCGGCGGCGTCACCGTGATGTCGACCCCGACCGCCTTCGTGGAGTTCAGCCGGCAGCTCGGGCTCGCGTCCGACGGCCGCTGCAAGCCCTTCGCCGCCGCCGCCGACGGCACGGGCTGGGGCGAGGGCGTGGGCCTGCTGCTGGTGGAACGGCTCTCCGACGCCCGCCGCCACGGGCACCGGGTGCTCGCCGTGGTCCGCGGCTCCGCCGTCAACCAGGACGGCGCCTCCAACGGCCTGAGCGCACCGAGCGGACCGGCGCAGCGGCGGGTGATCCGCCGGGCGCTCGCCGACGCCGACCTGCGGCCCGCGGACGTGGACGCCGTCGAGGCGCACGGCACCGGCACCCGGCTCGGTGACCCGATCGAGGCGCAGGCCCTGCTCGCCACCTACGGCCAGGACCGCGACGAACCCCTCTGGCTGGGCTCTCTGAAGTCCAACATCGGCCACACCCAGGCCGCTTCCGGCGTCGCCGGAGTGATCAAGATGGTGCAGGCGATGCGGCACGGCACCCTGCCCGCGACCCTGCACGTCGACGCGCCGACACCCGAGGCCGACTGGTCGGCGGGCGCCGTCGAGCTGCTGACCGAGGCCCGGGCCTGGCCGGAGACGGGCCGGCCGCGCCGGGCGGGTGTCTCCTCGTTCGGCGTGAGCGGCACCAACGCGCACGTGGTCCTGGAGTCCGTCCCCGCCGACCTGCCGCAGGACCCCGCGGACGGCCCGGCGGGCGCCGAGCCGTCCGCGGAGGCCGCGCCGCTGCTGCCGCTGCTGCTCTCCGCCCGCACGGCGGACGCGCTGCCCGCGCAGGCGGAGCGGCTGCGCGAGGCCCTGGCCGGGCAGACGCCGGCCGATGTCGCGTACTCCCTGGCGACCACCAGGAGCATGCTGGAGCACCGAGCGGTCGTCCTCGCGGCGGACGCCGGGAGCGCGGCCGCCGCGCTCGGGGACCTCGGCACCGCTGTCGTCGGACGCGCCGCCTCCGACGCGCCGGGCCTGGCGTTCCTGTTCTCGGGGCAGGGTGCGCAGCGGGCCGGTATGGGCCGTGAGCTGTACGAGGCGTTCCCGGTGTTCGCGGAGGCGTTCGACGCCGTGTGCGCGCGGGTGGATGTCGAATGGCCTTTGCGGGACGTGGTGTTCGGCGAGGACGCGGAGCTGCTGGCGCGGACCGCGTACACGCAGCCCGCGCTCTTCGCGGTCGAGGTCGCGCTGTTCCGGCTGGTCGAGTCGTGGGGTGTGACCCCTGACGTGCTGGTGGGGCATTCGATCGGTGAGCTGGCTGCCGCGCATGTGGCGGGTGTGCTGTCGCTGGACGACGCGTGTGCACTCGTCTCGGCGCGGGGCCGGTTGATGGAGGCGCTGCCGGAGGGCGGCGCGATGCTGGCCGTGGAGCTGGCCGAGGAGGGCTTGGAGCTGCCGGAGGGCGTGGACCTCGCGGCGGTGAACGGGCCGACGTCGGTGACGGTGTCCGGTGACGCGGCCGCGGTCGACGGGCTGGAGGAGCGGCTGCGGGCGGACGGCGTGCGTGTGAAGCGGCTGACGGTCTCGCACGCGTTCCACTCGCACCTGATGGAACCGATGCTCGCCGACTTCGCGGCCGTGGCGAAGTCCCTGACCTACCAGGCCCCGGCGATCCCGCTGGTCGCCACCGCGCCCGGCGACATGGCCACCCCCGACTACTGGGTGTCGCAGATCCGGGAGCCCGTCCGCTTCGCCGACGCGATCGCCTCCCTCGACGACGTCGGCGTCCTCCTCGAGATCGGTCCCGACGGGGTGCTCTCCGCCCTCGTCCCGCACATCGCCGAGGACGCGGCCGCCGTCCCCGCCCTGCGCTCGGGCCACGGCGAGAGGGCCGCCCTGCTGCGCGCCCTCGCCGGGCTGCACGTGCGCGGAGTGCCGGTGGACTGGGTCGCCCTGCTCGCACCCGCCGGTGGCCGGCGGATCGAGCTGCCCACCTATGCCTTCGCCCGCGAACGCTACTGGCCGTCGGTGTCCGCGCGCCCCGGTGACGTGGTGTCCGCCGGACTGGGGGAGACCGGACACCCCGTCCTCGCCGCGGGTGTCGAACTCGCCGGCGACGGCGGTCTGGTGTTCGCCGGCCGGCTCTCCGTCCGCACCCATCCCTGGCTCGCCGGGCACCGGGTGCACGGCCGGATCGTGGTCCCCGGCACGGCCTTCGTCGACCTGGCGGTGCGCGCCGGCGACCAGGCGGGCTGCGACCACCTGGACGAGCTCGTCCTGCACACCCCGCTGGTCGTCGCGGGGGAGGAGTCCGTCCAGCTCCAGGTCCTCGTCCAGGCTCCGGACGAGGACGGCGCGCGGCCGTTCACCGTCCACTCGCGCCTCCCCGACGGCACCGGCTGGTACGGCGGTCCCTGGACACGGCACGCCTCCGGCACACTGCGCGCGGCGGACGCCGCGACCGTCCCGGCGGCCTCCCGGCCGCAGGACGGCGGCGAGGCCGTCGCCCTCGACGGGCTGTACCCGGCGCTGGCCGGTGCCGGGCTGGAGTACGGCCCCGTGTTCCAGGGGCTGCGCGGCGTCCGGCGCGTGGGGGAGGACCTGTGGGCCGAGGTCGTCCTGCCGGAGCCGGCCCACGCGGACGCCGGGCGGTTCGGGGTGCACCCGGCGCTGCTCGACGCCGCGCTGCACGCGCTCGCCGTCCGCGCGGCCGGGGCGGACGGTCCCGCCGGGCCGCCCGGACTGCCGTTCTCGTGGTCGCGGGTCACCCTCGCCGCCTCCGGCGCCACCACCCTGCGCGTGCGGCTGACGCCGCGCGGGGACGACGGGGTGGAGCTGCTGGCCCTCGACCCGGAGGGCCGTACGGTCCTCACCGCCGAACGGGTCGTGCTGCGGCCGCTCGCCGCCGAGGCCCCGGCGGACGCCGCGCCCGCGACCCGGCCGGTGCACCGGGTGGACTGGGTCCCGCTCCCCGAACCGGCGCACACCCCGGCCGCCTGGACCGTCGTGGGCCCCGACCCGTACGGCGCGGCCGACGGGCTCGCGGCGCTCGGCGCCGACTGCGTACGCGCCGACGACATCGCCTCCGCCCGGGCCGGGCTGCTGCTGGTCACCTCGGCGCCCGCCGACGGGACCGGCGGCCTGGACGACACCGAGGCCCGGGTCTCCGCGATGCTCGCCACCGTCCAGGAGTTCCTGGCCCGCCCGGACACCGACGCCACCCTGGTGCTGCTCACCCGCGGCGCCGTGCAGGCCGACCCCGGCGACGACCTGCCCGACGTGTCGGGCGCCGCCGTGCGGGGCCTGCTCCGCAGCGTCCAGTCCGAGAACCCCGGGCGGGTGCTGCTGGTGGACGCCGACGCCGACCCGTGGGCGGCGCTCGCGACCGCGCCCGGGACCGACGAGCCCGAACTCGCCGTGCGCGGCGGCCGGTTGTACGCGGCACGCCTGGTGCCCGTCACCGATCGCACCCTCCAGGTCCCCGAGGGGGCGTGGCGGGTGGGGGTGTCGGTGCGGGGTGCGGTGGAGAACGTGGGTCTGGTGGCGGCGCCTGATGCGGTGGCGCCGTTGGGTCGTGGTGAGGTGCGGGTGGAGGTGCGTGCGGCGGGGGTGAACTTCCGTGACGTGCTGAATGTGCTGGGGATGTATCCGGGTGAGGTGGCGGTGGGTGGTGAGGCCGCTGGTGTGGTGGTGGAGGTGGGGCCGGGGGTTTCCGGTTGTGTGGTGGGGGACCGGGTGTTGGGGTTCTTCGGTGGGGCGATGGGTCCGTTGGCGGTGACGGATGAGCGTCTGGTGGCGGTGGTGCCGTCGGGTTGGTCGTTCGTGGAGGCGGCGTCGGTGCCGATCGCTTTTGCGACGGCGTATTACGCGTTGGTGGATCTGGCGGGGTTGGGTGCGGGTGAGCGTGTGCTGGTGCATGCGGTTGCCGGTGGTGTGGGGATGGCTGCGGTGCAGGTGGCGCGTCATCTGGGGGCGGAGGTGTTCGGTACGGCGTCGCCCGGTAAGTGGGGGGTGACGGGGTTGGGTGCGGATCGGTTGGCGTCGTCGCGTGATGTGTTGTTCGAGGGGGTGTTCCGGGAGCGGACCGGTGGGCGTGGTGTGGATGTGGTGTTGAACGCGCTTGCGGGTGAGTTCGTGGATGCGTCGGCTCGGTTGCTGGTGCCGGGTGGGCGGTTCGTGGAGATGGGGAAGGCGGATGTGCGGGATGCGGGGTCGTTGCCGGGGTGTGTGTACCGGGCGTTCGATCTGGGTGAGGCGGGGCCGGAGCGGATCGGGGAGATTCTGCGTGAGGTTCTGAGGTTGTTCGGTGAGGGTGTGTTCGTGTTGCCGCCGGTGCGGGTGTTCGATGTGCGGCGGGCTGCGGATGCGTTCCGGTTCGTGAGTGCGGCGCGGCATGTGGGCAAGGTGGTGCTGTCGTTGCCGCGGGTGTGGGACGGGTCGGGGACGGTGCTGGTCACGGGTGGGACGGGGGCGCTGGGCGCCCTCACCGCCCGCCACCTCGTGCAACGGGGCTGCCGTGACCTCCTCCTGCTGAGCCGGCGCGGACCCGAGGCCGAGGGTGCGGCGGAGCTGACCGCCGAACTGCGGGAGCTGGGCGCCGACGTCACCGTCGCGGCCTGCGACATCACCGACCCCGGGGCCCTGTCCGACGCGGTGCGCGGACGGCGGATCACCTCCGTGTTCCACGTCGCGGGCGTCCTCGACGACGGCGTCGCCACCACCCTCACGCCCGGCCGCGTCGCCCCCGTGCTCGCGGCCAAGGTCACCGCGGCCCGTCACCTGCACGAGCTGCTGCCCGACGCCGGCGAGTTCGTCCTCTACTCGTCCGTCTCCGCGGCGCTCGGCACCCCCGGGCAGGCCAACTACGCGGCGGCCAACGCCTACCTGGACGCCCTCGCCCGCCACCGGCAGGCCCGCGGGCTGCCCGCGCTCTCCCTCGCCTGGGGGCCGTGGGACGTCGGCGCGGGCATGACCGGCACCCTCACCGACGCCGCCCGGGAGCGCGCCGCCCGCTCCGGCCTCCCGCCGGTCACCGCCGCGGCGGGGACGGCCCTGCTCGACGCGGCCATGGCCGGGGCCCACCCCGCCGTGCTGCCGGGCGCCGTGGACGCCGCCGCCTTCACCGGCCGGCCGGAGGTGCCGCACCTGCTGCGCGGCCTCGTCCGGGGTCCGCGGCGCACCGCCGCCTCCCCGGCCGCGGAGGCCGGCTTCGCCGACCGGCTGCGGGCGCTGCCCGCGGACGAACGCGCACGGGTGGTGCTGGAGCGGGTGCGGACCGAGGCGGCGGCCGTGCTCGGCTTCGCCGCGGCCGACGCCGTCGAGCAGGACCGGCCCTTCAAGGACCTCGGCTTCGACTCGCTGACCGCCGTGGAACTGCGCAACCGGCTCGGCGCGGTCACCGGCGTCCGGCTGCCCGCCACCCTCGTCTTCGACCACCCCACGCCCGAGGCGCTCGCCGAACGGCTCGGCGCCGAACTGGTGCCGCCCGCGCCGGGGGCGGCGGACGCGCTGATGGCCGGACTGGACGAACTGGAGAAGTCCGACGACGAGCTGTCCCCCGGCGACCGGTCCCGGCTGCGGGTGCGGCTCAGCGCCCTCCTCGCGCGGTGGGCGGACGATCAGGGGGCCCCGGACGCGGACGCCGACGAGGTGCGGGACGCGGATCTCGCGGCCGCCACGGAGGAGGACATCTTCGCCCTGATCGACAGCGAGCTGGAGACTCCGTGACCGAACTGCGAAGAGATCGCACTTGTGAACGACACGACACCCCTAGAGGGGCGCGTTCGCGGGAATAGGGGGTGTTGGCGGCGGACCCGTCCGGGGAGCATCAAGGGAGCCGCCGAGCTGAGCCCCCTCAGCACCCCCCACTCGGTACGCGGACGAAGACCGCCGTATACCGGCCTGTCGCACGAGCGAACTCGCAAGCGCAGCAGGATCGTTGGCAGGATGGCCGGCAGGACCGAGAGGCCCGCACCCCCGCTGGGCCGCCCTGTGTCTCACTGAGAAGGAATGCGGTGGACGACGTAACTCAGCACACGACCATCACGGACACGACCTCCAGCACACCCGGAAGAGAGGAACCCGCGTTCCGTCTCGACGGCCTGCACAAGGTGTTCGGCGACTACACGGCCGCGGACCACGTGGAGCTCACCGTGCGCCCCGGTTCGTTCTACGGGCTCGTAGGACCGAACGGAGCGGGCAAGACCACCACGCTCTCGATGGCCGTGGGCCTCCTGCGGCCCGACGCGGGCACCGCCCGGGTCCACGGCGTCGACATCTGGGCCCAGCCGCTCCAGGCGCGCCGCCTGCTGGGCGTCCTGCCCGACGGCCTGGCCATGCCCGAACGCCTCACCGGACGGGAACTGCTGACCTATCTCGGCCAGTTGCACGGGCTCGACGCCACCGAGGTGGACCGGCGCGCCGACGAGCTGCTCGCCGTCATGGAACTCGACGGATCGGCCGAAAGCACCCTGGTGGTGGACTACTCCACCGGCATGCGCAAGAAGGTCGGCCTCGCCACGGCACTGCTGCACGCCCCCAGGATGCTGGTGCTCGACGAGCCGTTCGAGGCGGTCGACCCGGTCTCCGCCGCCACCATCAAGCAGATCCTGCGGCGGTTCGTCGAGGGCGGCGGATCGGTGCTGATCTCCAGCCACGTCATGGCACTCGTCGAACAGCTCTGCGACACCGTCGGCGTGATGGCCCGGGGCCGCGTCGTCGCCGAGGGCCCGCTGGACGACGTGCGCGGCAGCCGCTCGCTGGAGGAGACCTTCGTCGACCTGGTCGGCGTCACCGTCGGCGGCGGGGAGGGGCTGTCGTGGTTGGCGTCCTGATCCGGATGAAACTGGCCGTGCTGCGCCACAGCACGTCCGACACCAAGATGGCGCTGAGCGGCCTCGGCTGGGCCGCCGGCATCTGCCTCGCCGTCACCACCGTCATCCTGGCGTTCCTCGACTTCAACCAGCCCCGCATGCTGATGGACGTGCTCGCCGTCACCTTCGCGCTGTGGGCCCTGGGCTGGATCGTCGGCCCGATCTTCGCCGGCGAACCCGCGCTCAACGGCGAGCACTTCCACCGCCAGCCGATCCCGCGCCGCACCCTGACCCTGGGACTGCTCGCCGCCGCGCTGGTCGCCGTCACCACGGCGATCACCGTACTGGCGTTCGGCGCGACGATCGCCTTCGCGGCCCGGCTGAGCTGGCAGGCCGTCCTGGTGTCGGTGCCCGCCGTCGTGCTGCTCCTGCTGCTCGTGGTCATCCTGTCCCGGGTCGTCACCCTGCTGTTCCGGGCCCTGGCCCGGTCCCGCATCGGCGGCGCCATCACCGCGACCGTCACCGCCGCGATCGTCTCCCTGTGCTCCTTCTCCTGGGTGCTGATGATCGGGATCTACCTGCTCCTGGAGCACGGCTTCCCGGACACCTTCTCCACCGTGGTGCGGGCGCTGCCCTCCAGCTGGGGACTGCTCGCCGTCGAGGCGGCGGGCCGCGGCGACTGGCTCTGGGCGATCGGGCCGCTGGTCGCGCTGGCGGTGCTCGTGCTGGCGCTGTTCGCCGCCTGGAGCGCGCTCCTCGGACCGCAGCGGCTGGCCCGCCCGGTCGTCCGGGGCTCCTCCGCCGAGCAGGCCGTACGGTGTCCGCGGCTCTTCCGCTCGGACGTGGGGACGATCTGCCGCAAGGAGCTGCGCACCTGGTGGCGCGACCCGATGCGCACCCAGAGCATCGTCCTCGGCCCGGCGTTCGCGGTCATCACCGCCGTGTTCCCGCTGATCTTCGACTTCACCGCGGCGTTCCCGTTCGTCGGCGCGGCCGGCGCCCTGATGGCGGCGGCGACCTGCGCCAACCTCTACGGCCAGGACGGCACCGCGCTCTGGCTGACCCTGACCGTCCCCGGCAAGGAGAAGGCCGACGTCCGCGCACGCCAGCTCGCCTGGCTGATCGTCTTCGGCCCGCTCACCCTGCTGCTCACCCTCGCCGGATCGCTCCTCCACGGCGACCCCCAGCTGCTGCCGTGGGCGCTGGCCGCCAACATCGCCGCCCTCGGCGGCGGTTCCGGCCTGCTGATCTGGGCCTCCGTCGCGGTCCTCGTGCCCGGCCCGGACCCGCACAAGAGCAAGAACTCGCCGATGGACCACGGCGATGTCACCGGCCAGTCGTTCATGATGTTCTTCCTCGTCGCGCTCGCCCTGTGCCCCGCCCTCGGGGTCGCCTGGGCCGGCCACGCGCTGGAGCAGCCCGCGCTGCTGTGGGGGAGCCTGGCGGTCGCCCTGCTCACGGGCGTCCTCAGCCATGTGCTGCTCGGCACGGTGGCGGCGCGCAAGCTCCGGGACGAGGGACCGGAACTGCTGCACCTGATGCGCTCGGGCGCCCCGTCCTCCACGGCCACCCCCGAGGAGGACGCCGGGAAGTCCCCGTTCGAGACCATGTCCGCCGGGCGCCAGACGCTGATGTGGACGGCCATGGCCGTCGGCATCGTCGGCACGCTCCCGCAGGGCCTGGTGGCGCTGGGCATCAAACTCAGCGGCTCCCCGGACAAGGTGTGGTTCCTCGCCCTGCACGTCGACGACCCGTGGCAGTGGCCGGTGATCGTCGCCATGGTGCTGATCGGCGGCTCGGGCTTCTGGGCCGCATACTGGCTCTACCGGGCGGAGAAGAGCCGCACGGAGCAGATCCCCGCCGAGAAGAACCGCGCCGAGGCGGTGACCGTGTGAGCGGCGCCGTCCGGCAGCCCGCGCGCCCCTGAGCGTGCGACCGTGCCGTCGCCCCCTGACCAGGCGGTTATAGGGGCGGCGGCACGGCTGCTAGGGGTTGGCCGCCCCGTCGGGCGCTGGCTAGCGTCCGGAGTGCTTCAGTCGAGGAAGCAGCCGGACCACACGGCTGGCGCGTCCGCGCCCGCCCCGGCCGTCGGCCGGAAGACTCGGTTCCGGTGAGACTCGCGACGTCGAGTGATACGGGGCATTCATGTCGGATACGTACACCGGTGGTTCCGAGGCCGTGGCGATCATCGGGTACGCGTGCAGGCTGCCCGGCGCCCCCGGACCCGCCCCGCTGTGGGAGCTGCTCGCCGCGGGCGGCGACGCGGTCACCGCGACCCCCGCCGACCGCGTGGCCGTGCCCGGAGTGCCGCGCGGCGGATTCATCGAGCACGTCGCCGACTTCGACGCCGCCTTCTTCGGCATCTCGCCCCGTGAGGCCGCCGCGGCCGACCCGCAGCAGCGCCTCACCCTCGAACTCGCCTGGGAGGCGCTGGAGGACGCCCGGTACGTCCCGGCCCGTCTGAGCGGCAGCCGCACCGGAGTCTTCCTCGGCGCGATCTGGGACGACTACGCGACCCTCCTGCACCGCGAGGGCGACGCCGGCACCGACCGGTACTCCATGCCCGGCCTCCAGCGCGGCGTCATCGCCAACCGGGTCTCCTACACGCTCGGCCTGCACGGCCCCAGCCTCACCGTCGACGCCGGACAGTCCTCGTCCCTGGTCTCGGTCCACCTCGCCTGCGAGAGCCTGGCGCGCGGCGAGTCCGACGTCGCCCTCGCCGGCGGCGTCAGCCTCGCCCTGGCCCCCGACAGCACCGTCGCCGCACTGCGCTTCGGCGGGCTCTCCCCGGACGGCCGCTGCTACACCTTCGACGAGCGCGCCAACGGCTTCGTCCGCGGCGAGGGCGGCGCCGTCGTCGTCCTCAAGCCGCTCGCCCGCGCCCTCGCCGACGGCGACCGCGTCCACGCGGTCGTCCACGGCAGCGCCGTCAACAACGACGGCGGCGGACCCAGCCTCACCGCGCCCAGCGCGGCCGCGCAGGAGGCCGTCCTGCGCACCGCGCACGCCCGTGCGGGGATCGCCCCTGACGCGATCGGCTACGTCGAACTCCACGGCACCGGAACCCCGGTCGGCGACCCCGTCGAGGCCGCCGCCCTCGGTGCCGCGCTCGGCGCCGCGCGCAGCACACCGCTCCCCGTCGGCTCGGTGAAGACCAACATCGGGCACCTGGAGGGCGCCGCCGGCATCGCGGGCCTGCTGAAGGCCGTGCTCGTGGTCGAGCGGGGCGTCGTGCCGCCGAGCCTCAACTTCCGCTCCGCCCCGGCGGGCATCCCGCTGGACCGGCTGAACCTGCGCGTGCAGACCGAGAACGGCGCCCTGGGGGGCGAGGGCTTCGCCGGAGTCAGCTCCTTCGGCATGGGCGGCACCAACTGCCACCTGGTGATCGGCCCGGCGCCCGCCGCCGTGACCGGTGGCCCGGAGGCCGCCCCCGCCGCCCGTGCCGAGGCCGCCCGGACCGCCCGTCCGGGGCTGCCCACGCCGGTCGTCGTCTCCGGGCACACCGCGCAGGCGCTGCGCGCCCAGGCCGCCCGGCTCCGGGACGCGGTGCGGGAGAACGGCCTGGCCGTGCCGGACGTGGCCCACTCGCTGGCCACCACCCGGACCCGCTTCGCCCGCAGGGCCGTCCTCCTCGCCGACGACCGGGAGCAGCTGCTCGCCCAGCTCGGCGCGGTCGCCGCCGGACTGCCGGCGCCCGGCGTCAGCGAAGCCGGCGCCCGCACCGGGAAGCTGGCCATGCTCTTCTCCGGGCAGGGCTCCCAGTGGCCGGCCATGGCCGCCGGACTCCTCGGCGCCGACGAGGCGTTCACCCGCACGATCCACGCCTGCGAGGCGGCGCTCGCCCCGCACACGGACTTCCTGCTGACCGACGTCCTGCGCGGCGCCGAGGGCGCCCCCGCGCTGGACCGGGTCGACGTGGTGCAGCCCGCGCTCTTCGCCGTCATGGTGGCCCTCGCCGAGACCTGGCGGTCGATGGGCGTCGAGCCCGACGCCGTCGCCGGACACTCCCAGGGCGAGATCGCCGCCGCCTGCGTCGCGGGCGCGCTGTCCCTCGAGGACGCGGCCGCGGTCGTCGCGCTGCGCAGCCGTGCCCTGATCTCCCTGGCCGGGCAGGGCGGAATGCTGTCCGTGCAGGCCGGGGCCGACCGGGTCCGCCCGTGGCTGGACGAGGACCCCGAGCTCTCGCTCGCCGCCGACAACGGGCCGGCCGCCGTCGTGGTGTCGGGACCGCCCGCCGCCCTCGACGCCTTCGCGGCACGGTGCGCCGGCGACGGCGTCACGGCCAAGCGGATACCGGTGGACTACGCCTCGCACTCCGCGCACGTGGAACGCGTGCGGGACGAGCTGATGACGGCCCTGGCCGGCATCAGGCCCCGCACCTCCGACGTGCCGTTCCTGTCCACCGTCACCGGGGAGTGGACCGACACGGCCGGCCTGGACGCCGCCTACTGGTACCGGAACCTGCGCTCCACGGTCGAGTTCGCCGCCGCCGTCCGCCGGCTGGCCGAGGAGGACTTCCGCTTCCTCGTCGAGGTCACCCCGCACCCCGTCCTGGTGCCCGCGGTCCGCGACACCCTGGCCGTACTCGACGTGCCCGGCACCGCCGTCGTCGGATCGCTGCGGCGCGGCGAGGGGGAGCCGGCCCGGCTGCTCGCCTCCGCCGCCGAACTGCTCGCCCACGGCCGCGACGTCCGCCTGCCCGCCCCGCCCGGCGCGATCGTGGACCTGCCCACGTACGCCTTCCAGCGCGAGCGCCACTGGCGGCCCGGAGCCGCCGCCGCGCAGGGGAGCGGCGGCCCCGCCGTCCCGCACGCCCCGGCCCCGGACACCGCCGCCCCGGACACCGCCGCGGACCGGGACGACCCGCTGCGCGCGCAGCTGCGCGCAGCCTCGCCGCAGTCCGCCCGCGCCACCGTCCTCGAACTGGTCCGGTCCCACGCGGCCGTCGCCGGCGGCTTCGCCGCGGCGGCGGACGTGGACCCGGAACTGACGTTCAAGGCCCTGGGGCTCGCCTCGGTGACCCTGGTCGAACTCCGGGACCGGCTCGCCGCCGCCACCGGCCTCGCCCTGCCGCCCACCTACCTCTTCGACCGGCCCACCCCCGCCGCCGTCGCCCGGCACCTGTGCGACACGCTGCGCGGCGACGGCACCGACGGCACCGACGGCACCGACGGCACCGACGGCACCGACGGCACCGACGGCACCGAAGGCACCGACGGGACGCCGCGGAGCGCGGCCCCGGCACGGGACGCGCACGGCGGCGACCCGGTCGCCGTCGTCGCCATGGCCTGCCGCTTCCCCGGCGGCATCGACTCGCCCGCCGCGCTGTGGCAGGTGCTCAGCGACGGCCGCGAGGTGCTCGGCGACCTCCCCGACGACCGGGGCTGGCAGCCCTCCCTCGACGCACTGGACACCGAACTCCCCACCGCCGGAGGGTTCCTGGACGACATCGCGGGCTTCGACGCCGGACTCTTCGGCATCTCGCCCCGCGAGGCGCAGGCCATGGACCCCCAGCAGCGGCTCCTCCTGGAGACCTCCTGGGAGGCGCTGGAGCGGATCGGCACCGACCCCGCGGCGCTCCGCGGCAGCCGCACCGGCGTCTACATCGGCGCCACCGCGCAGGACTACGGACCCCGGATGCACGAGCCCTCCGAAGGCTCCGACGGCTATCTGCTCACCGGATCGACCGCGAGCGTCGCCTCCGGCCGCATCGCCTACACCTTCGGGTTCGACGGCCCGGCGGTGACCGTGGACACGGCGTGCTCCTCGTCGCTCGTCGCGCTGCACCTGGCCGTCCAGGCACTGCGCGCGGGGGAGTGCTCCACGGCCCTTGCGGGCGGTGTCACCCTGATGGCCACGCCGGGCGTCCTCGCCGAGTTCGCGCGCCAGGGCGGCCTCTCACCCGACGGCCGCTGCAAGGCGTTCGGAGCGGACGCCGACGGCACCGGCTGGTCCGAGGGCGCGGGCATGCTGGTCCTGCGGCGGCTGTCCGACGCGGTCGCCGACGGACAGCCCGTCCTGGCCGTCGTGCGCGGCTCGGCCGTCAACTCCGACGGCGCGTCCAACGGCCTGACCGCCCCCAACGGCCTCGCGCAGCAGCGGGTGATCCGTGACGCACTGGCGTCGGCGGGCCTTGCTCCCGGTGACGTGGACGTGGTCGAGGCGCACGGCACGGGCACCCGGCTGGGCGACCCGATCGAGGCGCAGGCGCTGCTGGCGACGTACGGCCGCGGCCGGGACGCCGACCGGCCGCTGTGGCTGGGGTCGGTGAAGTCGAACATCGGGCACACCCAGGCCGCCGCCGGTGTCGCCGGTGTCATCAAGGCCGTCATGGCGCTGCGCCACGGCGTGCTGCCCCGCACCCTGCACGCGGCCGTCCCCTCGCCCCACGTCGACTGGTCGGCAGGCGCCGTACGCCTGCTCACCGAGGACGTCGTCCTGCCGGCCGCGGACCGGCCGCACCGGGCCGCCGTCTCCTCGTTCGGGATCAGCGGCACCAACGCCCACGCGGTCATCGAGGCGGCCCCCGCCGTCCCCGCCGCGCCCGCCGCGCCGCCCGCGGAAGAG
Organism: Streptomyces genisteinicus; assembly: GCF_014489615.1. Classification (GTDB taxonomy): domain Bacteria; phylum Actinomycetota; class Actinomycetes; order Streptomycetales; family Streptomycetaceae; genus Streptomyces; species Streptomyces genisteinicus. The sequence continues at coordinate 250,187 of NZ_CP060826.1, read as the reverse complement.
GCAGCTCCGGCCTCCGGCGACGACGGGGTCCCCGTGCTCCCCGTGCTCCTGTCGGGGCGCGGCGAGGCCGCACTGCGCGCCCAGGCCGCCCGGCTGCGGGACTTCCTGGCCTCCGAACCGTCGGTTCCGGTGGCCCGGATCGCGCGCTCGTCGGCCACGACGCGCTTCGTCCTGGACCGCCGCGCGGCCGTGTTCGCCGCCGACCGCGAGGAACTGGCGGCCCGCCTCGACGCACTGGCCGAGGGCCACGAGACGGCGGGCGTGCTCACCGGGGCCGCGACCTCGGGCCGGACCGCGTTCCTGTTCTCGGGTCAGGGTGCGCAGCGGGTAGGTATGGGCCGTGAGCTGTACGAGGCGTTCCCGGTGTTCGCGGAGGCGTTCGACGCCGTGTGCGACCGGGTGGATGTGGAACGGCCGTTGCGGGACGTGGTGTTCGGCCAGGACGCGGAGCTGTTGGCACGGACCGCGTACACGCAGCCCGCGCTGTTCGCGGTCGAGGTGGCGCTGTTCCGGCTGGTGGAGTCGTGGGGTGTGGCCCCGGACGTGCTGGTGGGGCATTCGATCGGTGAGCTGGCTGCCGCGCATGTGGCGGGTGTGCTGTCGCTGGACGACGCGTGTGCGCTGGTGTCGGCGCGGGGCCGGTTGATGGAGGCGCTGCCGGAGGGCGGTGCGATGCTCGCGGTCGAGCTGGCCGAGGAGGGTCTGGAGCTGCCCGACGGCGTGGACCTCGCGGCTGTCAACGGGCCCACCTCGCTCACCGTCTCCGGCGACGCGCAGGCGATCGACGGGCTCGAGGAGCAGCTGCGCGCCCGGAACGTCCGCGTGAAGCGCCTGACCGTCTCGCACGCGTTCCACTCGCACCTGATGGAGCCGATGCTCGCCGATTTCGCTTCGGTGGCGGAGTCGCTGACGTATCACGCTCCGTCGATCCCGCTGGTCGCCACCGCGCCCGGCGACATGGCCACCCCCGACTACTGGGTGTCGCAGATCCGGGAGCCCGTCCGCTTCGCCGACGCGGTCGCCTCCCTCACCGCCACCCGGACCTTCCTCGAACTCGGCCCCGACGGCACCCTGTCCGCCCTCGTCCCGCACATCGCCGAGGACGCGACCGCCGTGCCCCTGCTCCGCCGCGACCACACCGGGAGCGGGTCCGCGCTCGCCGCCGTCGCCGCCCTCTGGACCCGGGGCGCGGCCCCGGACTGGGCAGCCGTCGCCGGCCCCGGCGGCCCGCGCCCCGTCGAACTGCCGTCCTACGCCTTCCAGCGCACCCGCCACTGGACGTCCCAGGCGCCCTCCACCACCGCCCTGGCCGTCGCCGGGCTGTCCGTGGCCGGCCACCCCCTGCTGGGGGCCGTCGTGCCGCTCGCGGGCGACGGCGGGCAGGTCTGGACCGGCGTCGTCGGCACGGCCACCCACCCCTGGCTCGCCGACCACGCCGTCCACGGCCGGATCGTGCTGCCGGGCACCGCCCTCGTCGACCTCGCCCTGCACGCGGCGGACCGGGCGGGGCTGCCGGGGCTCGCCGAGCTCATCGTGAGCGAACCGCTGGTGCTGCCCCGGACGGGCGGCACCCAGGTCCAGATGACGGTGTCCGGGCAGAGCGTCGAGATCCACAGCCGCCCCGACGCGGACGCCGGGGCCCCCTGGACCACCCACGCCGCCGGCACCCTGGAGCCCGCCGGACGCCCCGGGGCCGACGAGGGGCCGGGCGACGCCACCTGGCCGCCCACGGGCACCGCCGGCGCACCGGAGTACGACCTGCTCGCGGCGTCCGGACTCGACTACGGCCCCGCCTTCCGCGGACTTCGCGCGGTATGGCGCGACGGCGACACCGTGCACGCGGAGGTCGAGCTGCCCGGGGGGCCGCAGGCCGCGCTGTACGACGCCGCCCTGCACGCGCTGGGCACCGCCGGACTGCTCCGCGAGGACGGCACCGCCCTGCTCCCGTTCGCCTGGTCCGGTGTGACCCGGCACGCGGTCGGCGCCACCGCCCTGCGCGTCACGCTCACCCGGCGCGGCCCCGACGAGTACGCGGTCCGGCTCGCAGACCTGGCGGGCGCGCCCGTGCTCACGGTGCGCTCGCTCGCCTTCCGGCCGGTGGCCGCCGACCGGCTGGGCGACGCCTCCACGGGGGTGCTCTACGGCGTCGACTGGCTCCCCGCCGGTGGCGGCGGAGAACACGGCACACCGTTCGCGGCCGTGCCCGTGGGCACGACCGACCTCTTCGACGCGATCACCGGAGCGACCGGACTGCGCGGCCCCGACGCCCTGGCGGACGGCACGCCGGAGCCCGTCACCGGCACCGTGCTCGCCTGCGTGGGCGCCGGACCGGAGCCGCTCGCGGCAGGCGCCGCCCTCGCGCAGCGTGCCCACGACACGGTCACCGCCGTCCTCGCCCTGCTCCACGACTGGGTGCGGGACGAGCGTTTCGCCGACAGCCGGCTCGTCGTCGTCACCCGCAACGCCCTCGCCACGGCCGACGGCGAGAGTGCCGACCCGGCCGCGGCCGCGGTCTGGGGCCTGGTGCGGTCCGCGCAGACCGAACACCCGGGCCGCTTCGGCCTGGTGGACCTGGACGGTACGGACGAGTCGGCCGCCGCGCTCGCCGCGGGCCTGCCCGGCGGCACCCCCCAGACCGCCCTGCGCAACGGCACCGCCCTGGTCCCGCGTGCGGCACGGCTGCGGGCGGACACCACCGCCGCGCCGTGGGGCCCTGGCGACACGGTCCTGATCACCGGCGGCACCGGTGCCCTCGGCGTCCGCGTGGCCCGCCACCTCGCCGCCGCGCACGGCGTCGGGCGTCTCGTCCTGTTCGGCCGCCGGGGCCCCGACGCGCCCGGCGCGGCGGAGCTGACCGCCGAACTGACCGCCCAGGGCGTCACCGTGACGGTCGTCGCCGGTGACGCCGCCGACCCGCACGACCTCGACCGGGTGCTCGCCGACCACCCCGTCACCTCCGTCGTCCACACCGCGGGCGTCCTCGACGACGGGCTGCTCACCTCGCTCACCCCCGAACGGGTCGCCGCGGTACTGCGCCCCAAGGCCGAGGCGGCCGCCCTCCTCGACGAGGCGACCCGCCGTCACGGCCTGACCTCCTTCGTGCTGTTCTCGTCCGTGGCCGGCTCCTTCGGCACCGCGGGCCAGGCGTCCTACGCCGCCGCCAATGCGTTCCTCGACGCCCTCGCCGCCCGCCGGCGTGCCGACGGCCTGCCCGCCGTCTCCATCGGCTGGGGGCTGTGGGGCGGCGCCGGGGGCATGGCCGGCCGCCTCGGGGCGGCGGACCGCGCACGGTTCGCCGCGCTGGGCGGCGCGCTCGACCCGGACCAGGGGGTGCGGCTGCTCGACGCGGCCGCCGCCGGGCCCGCCCATGTGCTGGCCATGGCCGCCGAGCCGGCCCCCGGAGGCTCCGGCTCCTCCGTACCGCCACTGCTGCTCCACCTCGCCCGCCCCGCGCTCCGCTCGGCCGCCACCGCCGCGGCCGGTCCCGCCGGGGACGCCCGCGGCCTCGCGGCGCTGCCGGAGCCGGAGCGGACGCGTGCCGTCGAGGAACTGGTCCGGACGACGGTCGCGGCCGTGCTGGGCCACTCCTCCGGTACCCACGTGGACACCGACCGGACCTTCAAGGACCTCGGCTTCGACTCCCTCACGGGCGTCGAACTGCGCAACAGGCTGGCCGCCGCAACCGGTCTGCGGCTGTCCGCCACCCTCGTCTTCTCCCACCCCAGTCCCGCCGCGCTGACGGCGCACCTCCGCGACGAACTGGCCCCGGCCGCGGCCGGCGCCGACCGGCGGTCCGGCCCCCGGCGGGCCGCCGCGACGGACGAGCCGATCGCCGTCGTCGCCATGAGCTGCCGCTATCCGGGCGGTGTCGACAGCCCCGAGGAACTGTGGCGCATGGTCCGGGAGGGACGCGACGGCATCACCCGCTTCCCCACCGACCGCGGCTGGGACCTCGCACGTCTCCACGACCCCGACCCGTCCCGCCCCGGCACCACCTACGCGCGGCACGGCGGCTTCCTCCACGACGCCGCCGCCTTCGACGCCGGCCTCTTCGGCGTCTCCCCGCGCGAGGCGCTGGCCATGGACCCCCAGCAGCGGCTGATGCTCGAACTGTCCTGGGAGACCTTCGAACGGGCCGGCATCGACCCGGCGGGTCTGCGCGGCAGCGACACCGGCGTCTTCGCCGGTGTCATGTACCACGACTACGCGGCCGCCGCCGAGACGCTGCCCGAGACGGAGGGGTACCGGGCCACCGGCGGCGCGGGCAGCGTGGTCTCCGGCCGGATCGCGTACACGTACGGCCTGGAGGGCCCCGCCGTCACCGTCGACACCGCGTGCTCGTCGTCCCTGGTCGCCCTGCACCTGGCCGCCCGGTCGCTGCGGGCGGGAGAGTGCTCGATGGCGCTCGTCGGAGGCGTCACCGTGATGTCGACGCCCAGCGTCTTCGTGGACTTCAGCAGACAGCGCGGGCTCGCCCCGGACGGCCGCTGCAAGTCCTTCTCGGCCGACGCGGACGGCACCGGCTGGTCCGAGGGCGCCGGTGTGCTGCTGGTGGAGCGGCTCTCCGACGCCCGCCGCAACGGCCACCAGGTGCTCGCGGTCGTGACCGGCTCGGCCGTCAACCAGGACGGCGCGTCCAACGGTCTCACCGCGCCCCACGGCCCCTCCCAGGAGCGGGTCATCCGGGCGGCGCTCGCCGACGCGGGCCTCACCGCCGCCGACGTGGACCTGGTGGAGGCGCACGGCACGGGCACCAAGCTCGGCGACCCGGTCGAGGCCGAAGCGCTGCTGGCGACCTACGGGCGGGACCGGAGCCCCGAACAGCCCCTCTACCTCGGCTCGTTGAAGTCGAACATCGGGCACACCCAGGCGGCGGCGGGCGTCGGCGGCATCATCAAGGCCGTGATGGCGCTGCGGCACGGCGTGCTGCCCCGCACCCTGCACGCGGGCGTGCCCTCGCCGCACGTGGACTGGTCGGCGGGCGCCGTGGAACTCCTCACCGAGGAACGGCCGTGGCCGGCGACCGGGCGGCCCCGCCGCGCGGCGGTCTCCTCGTTCGGCATCAGTGGCACCAACGCGCACACCATGATCGAGCAGGCCCCCGAGGCGACCGTCGCGGCGCCCGTCGCCGACGACCGCCCGGACACGCCTGCGGCGCCGGACACCCTGATGCCATGGGTGCTCAGCGGCGCCTCGCCGGAGGGCCTGCGCGCCCAGGCGGCCCGGCTGCGGGACACGGCCGCCGCCGGGCGCCCCGCCGACATCGGGCTCTCGCTCGCGACCCGGCGCGCGGCGCTGGAGCACCGGGCGGTCGTCCTGGGGACGGGGACCGAGGAACTGCTGCGCGAACTCGACGCGTTCGCCGTCGGGCGCCCCGGCACACCGACCGGGGCCGCGACCTCGGGCCGGACCGCGTTCCTGTTCTCGGGGCAGGGTGCGCAGCGGGTCGGGATGGGCCGTGAGCTGTACGAGGAGTTCCCGGTGTTCGCGGAGGCGTTCGACGCCGTGTGCGCGCGGGTGGATGTGGAACGGTCGTTGCGGGACGTGGTGTTCGGGGAGGACGCGGAGCTGTTGGCGCGGACCGCGTTCACGCAGCCCGCGCTGTTCGCGGTCGAGGTGGCGCTGTTCCGGCTCGTGGAGTCGTGGGGTGTGACCCCGGACGTCCTGGTCGGTCATTCGATCGGTGAGCTGGCCGCCGCGCATGTGGCCGGTGTGCTGTCGCTGGACGACGCCTGCCGTCTCGTCTCGGCGCGGGGCCGGTTGATGGAGTCGCTGCCGGAGGGCGGCGCGATGCTCGCGGTCGAGCTGGCCGAGGAGGGTCTGGAGCTGCCGGAGGGGGTGGACCTGGCGGCGGTGAACGGGCCGACGTCGGTGACGGTGTCCGGTGACGCGCAGGCGATCGACGCGCTCGAAGAGCAGCTGCGCGCCCGGAGCGTCCGCGTGAAGCGCCTGACCGTCTCGCACGCGTTTCACTCGCACCTGATGGAGCCGATGCTCGCCGAGTTCGCCGCCGTGGCGAAGTCCCTGACGTACCAGGCGCCGTCGATCCCGCTGGTCGCCACCGCGCCCGGCGACATGGCCACGCCCGACTACTGGGTGTCCCAGATCCGGGAGCCCGTCCGCTTCGCCGAGGCGGTCGCCTCCCTCACCGCCACCCGGACCTTCCTGGAGCTCGGCCCGGACGCCACCCTGTCCGCCCTCGTCCCGCACGTCGCCGAGGAGGCGACCGCCGTGCCGGCCCTGCGTTCCGGGCACGGCGAACACACCGTGCTGCTGCGGGCCGTGGCGACGCTGTACGTCCACGGCACCGACGTCGCCTGGGAGGCGTACTTCGCGCCCCTCGGGGGCCGTCCCGTCGAGCTGCCCACGTACGCGTTCCAGCACGAGCGGTACTGGCCCGACGCCGTGGCCGACGCCGTGCCCGCCGGCGGTCCCGACCGGGCGGAGGCGGGATTCTGGACGGCCGTCGCCGGGCGGGACGTCGACCGGCTCGCCGACACGCTGGGACTGCCCGACGACGCGCGGCCCGGCCTGGCCGGCCTGATGCCGCACCTTTCGTCTTGGCACGACCGCCGGCGCACCGAGGAGACCGTCGGTTCCTGGTACCACCGCGCCGTCTGGCGGCCCGTCGCCGCGGCACCCGCCGTGCTCGACGGTGTCTGGCTCGTCGTCGGACCGGAGGGCTCCCACGGCACAGACGGCACCGGTACCGCGGACGGCTCCGACGGCACCGGCCTCGCCCACGACGACGCCGAAAGCGGTACGGGTCCGCGGATCGCCGACGTGCTGCGGCGCGGCGGAGCCACCGTGCTCGAACTGATCGCCGACCGTGCCGCCCTCGCCGACCGTGCCGCCCTCGCCGACCGGCTCCGCTCGTACGGAGAACTCGCGGGCGTCGTGTCGCTGCTGGGGACGGACACCGAGCCGCTGCACGCGGGCGCCGCCCTCACCCGCGGTCTCGCCGCCACCCTCCTGCTCACCCAGGCCTGCGCCGACGCCGACGTCCCGCTGTGGACGCTCACCCGGGGCGCGGTCTCGACCGGCCGCGCCGACGGCCCGCCCGACCCCGCACAGGCCCAGATCTGGGGCTTCGGCCGGGTCGCCGCACTGGAACTGCCGCATGTCTGGGGCGGGCTGCTCGACCTGCCCGCCACCCTCGACGAGCGCGCCGGGACCCGGCTGTGCGCCGTGCTCGCGGGCGGGACGGCGGGCGACGGGGGAGTCGACGCGGAGGACCAGGTCGCGGTACGCGCCGACGGCGTCCACGCCCGCCGGCTCGTCGCCTCGCCGACGCCGACGCCGCCCGCGGCCGGGGCGCCCGCGCCCCGGACCGACGGCACCGTGCTGGTCACCGGCGGCACCGGCGCGCTCGGCGCCCAGGTCGCCCGGCTGCTCGCCGCACGCGGCCACACCCGGCTGCTGCTCGTCGGCAGACGCGGACCCGAGGCGCCCGGCGCCGCCGCCCTCGTCGCCGAACTGGCCGCGGCGGGCACCACCGCGACGGCCGTGGCCTGCGACGCCGCCGACCGGGACGCGCTCGCCGCGCTTCTCGCCGGCATACCGGAGGAGCACCCGCTCACCGCGGTCGTCCACTCGGCCGGTGTGCTGGACGACGGTGTGCTCGACAGCCTGACGCCGGACCGCTTCGAGCAGGTGCTCAGGTCCAAGACCACGGCCGCCGAGAACCTCGACGTCCTCTCCCGCGGCCTTCCGCTCGACGCCTTCGTCCTCTTCTCGTCCTTCACCGGCGCCGTCGGCACGGCCGGCCAGGCCAACTACGCCGCCGCCAACGCCCATCTGGACGCGCTCGCCGAGCGCCGCCGGGCCCTGGGCCTGCCGGCCGTCTCGATCGGCTGGGGGCCGTGGGCCGAGAGCGGCATGGCCGAGGACGAGGCGCTCACCCAGCGGCTGCGCCGCTCCGGCCTCAGCCCGCTCTCCCCGGACCTCGCCGTCACCGTGCTCGGCCGGACGCTCGACGGCACCCACGGCGACGGCGCGGCCGTCGTCGTCGCCGACGTCGACTGGGCGCGCTTCGCGTCCGGGTTCACCGCGGCGCGTCCCGGCCGGCTGCTGCGCGAACTCGTCCCCGCCGACGCGCCGGACGGCGCCGAGGACCCGAACGGCGCCACCGGCCTCGCCGCACGCCTCGCCGCCGCCGGCGAGGGCGAACGGCGCCGGATCACCGAGGACCTGGTGCGCAACCTGGCCGCCTTCGTCCTCGGCCACGGCACGGCCGCCACCGTCGCACCCGACAAGGCCTTCCGCGACCTGGGCTTCGACTCGCTCACCGCCGTCGAGCTGCGCAACGCCCTGCGGGCCGCCACCGGCCTCCCGCTCCCCGCGGGACTGATCTTCGACCATCCGACACCGGCCGCCCTCGCCGCCCGGCTGCGCGCCGAACTCACCGGCGCCGCCGAGGCCGCCGCTCCCGCGGCGCCCGCCCCCGCGTCGCCTCCCGCGGCGGACGACCCGATCGCGGTCGTCGCGATGGGCTGCCGGTTCCCCGGCGCCGCCACCCCGGAGGAGTTCTGGGAACTGCTCACCGCGGGCCTCGACATGGTGGGCGACATCCCCGCCGACCGCGGCTGGGAGCTGAACGGCGCCCCCGACTTCGCCCGCCGCGGGGCCTTCCTGCCCGACGCGGCCGGGTTCGACGCGGACCTGTTCGGCGTCTCCCCGCGCGAGGCGCTGGCGATGGACCCGCAGCAGCGGCTGATGCTGGAGACCTCCTGGGAGACCTTCGAACGGGCGGGCCTGGACCCCGCCGCGCTCCGGGGCCGGCGCGTCGGCGTCTTCGCCGGAACCAACGGCCAGGACTACGCCGGGCTCTTCCCGGCCGTCGGCTCGGGAGTCGAGGGCCACGTGGCCACCGGCAGCGCCGCCAGCGTGCTCTCCGGCCGCATCTCCTACACCTACGGCCTGGAGGGGCCGGCGATCACGGTGGACACGGCGTGCTCGTCGTCGCTGGTCGCCCTGCACCTGGCGGCGCAGTCGCTGCGGTCGGGCGAGTGCTCGATGGCGCTCGCGGGCGGTGTCACCGTCATGTCCGGGCCGTTCGCCTTCCTGGAGTTCGCCCACCAGCGCGGTCTGGCCTCCGACGGGCGCTGCAAGGCGTTCTCCGCGGACGCCGACGGCACGGGCTGGGGCGAGGGCGTCGGTCTGGTGCTGCTGGAAAGGCTCTCGGACGCGCGGGCCGCCGGCCGCCGTGTGCTGGGCATCCTGCGCGGCAGCGCGGTCAACCAGGACGGCGCCTCCAACGGGCTCACCGCGCCCAACGGCCCCGCGCAGCAGCGGGTCATCCGCGCGGCGCTCGCGTCGGCCCGGCTGTGGCCGTCGGAGGTCGACGCCGTCGAGGCGCACGGCACCGGCACCCGGCTCGGCGACCCGATCGAGGCGGAGGCGCTGCTCGCCACGTACGGCAGGGACCGCACGGAACCCCTCCACCTCGGCTCGGTCAAGTCCAACATCGGCCACACCCAGGCGGCGGCGGGCATCGCCGGCGTCATCAAGATGCTGCTGGCGATGGATCACGGCGTGCTGCCCCGCACGCTGCACGCCGACGAGCCGTCACCGGCCGTCGACTGGACCGGTGGCACCCTGCGCCTGGTCACCGAGACGACGGCGTGGACACCACGCGCCGGCCGGCCGCGCCGGGCCGCCGTCTCCTCCTTCGGCATCAGCGGCACCAACGCCCACGTCGTCCTGGAGCAGGCCGAAACCCCCGCACCGGCGGCGCCGGCCGCGCAGGACGCCGTACTGCCCTGGGCGTTCTCGGCCCACAGCGACGCGGCGCTGCGTGCCCGGGCGCAGTCGCTCAGGGCGCTGTGCGAGACGCCCGGACTCTCCGGCGTCGCCGCCGGCCGGACACTCGCCACGACGAGCCTCGGCCGGACACACCGCGCCGTCGTCCTCGCCGGGGACACCGCCGGCTACACGGCCGGCCTGACCGCCCTGACGGCGGACGAACCGGCCGCCGGGACCATCCGTGGAACCGCCCGCGAGGGCCGGACCGCGTTCCTGTTCTCGGGCCAGGGTGCGCAGCGCGCCGGGATGGGACGCGAACTGTACGAGGCGTTCCCGGTGTTCGCGGACGCGTTCGACGCGGTCTGCGCCCGGGTGGACCTCGAACGGCCGCTGCGGGACGTGGTGTTCGGGGACGGGGAGGCGCTGGACCGCACGGTCCACGCCCAGGCGGGGCTGTTCGCGGTCGAGGTCGCGCTGTTCCGGCTGGTCGAGTCGTGGGGCGTGGTCCCGGACGTCCTCGTCGGCCACTCGATCGGTGAGCTGGCCGCCGCGCATGTGGCGGGTGTGCTCTCCCTCGACGACGCCTGTGCACTCGTGTCGGCGCGGGGCCGGCTGATGGACGCGCTGCCGGAGGGCGGCGCGATGCTCGCCGTCGAGCTGGCCGAGGGCGATCTCGACCTGCCGGAGGCTGTGGACCTGGCGGCGGTCAACGGGCCCACCGCGCTCACCGTCTCCGGTGACGCGGCCGCGGTCGACGCGCTGGAGCAGCGGCTGCGGGCCGACGGCGTGCGCGTCAAGCGGCTGACGGTCTCGCACGCGTTCCACTCGCACCTGATGGAGCCCATGCAGTCCGAGTTCGCCGCCGTCGCGAAGTCCCTGACCTACCACGCCCCGAGCATTCCCGTCGTCCCCACCGCCCCCGGCGACATGGCCACGCCCGACTACTGGGTGTCGCAGATCCGCGAGCCCGTCCGCTTCGCCGACGCGATCGCCTCCCTCACCGCCACCGGGCACACCCGCTTCCTCGAACTCGGCCCCGACGGCACGCTGAGCGCGCTCGTCCCCGGCGCCGCACCCGTGCTGCGCCGGGGACGCCCCGAGACCGAGGCCCTGTTCACCGCCCTGGCCCGGCTCTGGGTCGACGGCGCGGCCGTGGACCTGGCGGCGGCGTTCCCCGGCACACCGCCCGTCGTCCTGCCGCCCTACCCCTTCCAGCACACCCGCTTCTGGCCCGAGGCCCCGCAGGCGGCCCGCCGCACCGCTTCCGGCGACGGACGGTACGAGGTGACCTGGGTCCCGGTCGCCGAGGGCACCGCCCGCCCCGCCGGCACCTGGCTCCTGGTCACACCGCCCGGCGACGACGCCGCCGCGGGCCGTGCCGACGAGGTGGGCCGGGCGCTGAGCCGTGCCGGAGCCCGCACCGTCGTCGTCCCCGGCTCCACCGACCGTGCCGACCTCGCCACCCGGCTGCGCGCCGTGGCCGGAGCGACCCCGCCCGCCGGAGTGCTGGCCCTGCCGCCCGGCGACGGCGGACTGCCCTCGGTGGTCGCCCTCGTGCAGGCCCTCGACGACGCCGCCGTACCCGGTCCGCTGTGGTGCGCCACCCGGGGCGCGGTACGGGCCGCCACGGACGACCCGGCGCCCGACCCGGAGCAGGCGGCCGTATGGGGCTTCGGCCGGGTCGCGGCCCTGGAGACACCCCGCACCTGGGGCGGCCTTGTCGACCTCCCCGCCGAATGGGACGACCGGACCGGAGCACGGCTGGCCGCGCTGCTCGGCGCCGACGGTGCCGAGGACCAGGTCGCCGTCCGCCGGACCGGTGTGCTCGGCAGACGCCTCGTCGCCCTCCCCGCCGGCGGCGCGGACCGCACCGCCGACGGCCCCCGGCCCACGGGCACGGTCCTCGTCACCGGGGGAACCGGTGCGCTCGGCGCGCACACCGCCCGCCGGCTCGCCCGGCAGGGCGCCCCGCACCTGCTGCTCGTCTCACGCCGCGGCGAGGACGCCCCCGGAGCCGGCGAACTGGCCGCCGAACTCACCGTGCTCGGCAGCCGCGTCACCCTCGCCGCCTGCGACGTCACCGACCGGGACGCGCTCGCCCGACTGCTCGCGGCCGTACCGGAGGAACTGCCGCTCACCGGCGTCGTCCACGCCGCCGGGACGGTGGCCGACGGTGTGATCGCCTCCCTGAGCCCCGACGACGTCGCGGACCTGCTGCACACTCGGCTCACGGCCGTCCGCCACCTCGACGAGCTGACCGCCGGTCACCGGCTCGACCGTTTCGTCCTCTTCACCTCGTTCGCCGGAGTCGTCGGCAACCTCGGGCAGGCCGCCTACGCCGCGGGCCACGCGGCGCTCGACGCCTTCGCCGAGGCACGCCGCGCCGCCGGCCGCACCACCACGGCCCTCGCATGGGGCCCGTGGGCCGGGGCGGGGCTCGGCGCGGCGACGGCCGCCGGCGAACAGCAGCAGCGCACCGGAGTGACCCCCCTGTCGCCGGACGAGGCACTCCTCGCGCTCGACGAGGTCCTCGCCGAGGACCGGACGACGGTCTGCGTGGCCGGCATCGACTGGAGCCGCTTCGGCCCCGTCCTGGACGCCGGGCGCGGCGGGCGGCTGCTCGACCTGCTGCCCGCGGCACCCCGGCCCGGCCCGCCCGTCCACGACGGACAGGCGCAGGGCGCGGAACTCGTCGCACGGCTGGCCCGCGCGCCGCAGGCCGAGCAGGAGCGCATCCTGCTCGACCTGGTGGTCTCCCGGACCGCCACGGCACTCGGCCACCGCACCGCGGCGGCCATCGACCCCGACCGGCAGTTCCGCGACCTGGGCACCGACTCGGTGATGGCCGTCGAACTGCGCAACCTGCTCGACGCCGCGACCGGACTGACACTGCCCGCGACCCTGGCGTTCGACCACCCGACCCCCACCGCGCTCGCCGCGTACCTGCGAGAGCACCTCGCCGGCGGCCCCGGCCCGGACGACGGGCCGGCGGGCGCCGAGAGCGCGGTCGCCCGGCTGGAGAGGTTCGAGGCCGCGCTCACCGACACTCCGCCCGACGCGGAGGAGACGGCGGTCCTGCTCGCCAGGCTGCGCGATCTGACCGACCGGCTCCGCACCGCGGGCGCCGCCCCCGCCGCCCGCTCCGGGGCGGACGGCGGGTCCGACGAGATCGACCTGGAGTCGGCGAGCGCGTCCGACCTCTTCGACCTGATCCACAAAGAATTCGGCAAGTCCTGATGACACGTACGGTCCCGCCTGCTGGGAGTCACTCTGATGGCGAATGAAGAGAAGCTGCTCGATCACCTGAAGTTCGTCACGGGTGAGCTCCGGCAGGCGCACCAGCGGCTGCGGGAACAGGAGGACCGGGATTCCGAGCCCATCGCCGTCGTGGCCATGGCCTGCCGCTTCCCCGGCGGGGTACGCACCCCCGAACAGCTGTGGGAGCTGGTCACCGAGGGCCGGGACGCCGTGGGGCCGTTCCCGGCCGACCGGGGCTGGGACCTGGACGCGCTGCTCGACCCCGATCCCGAGCGCACGGGCGGCAGCTACGCCCACGAAGGCGGATTCCTCCACGACGCGGCCGAGTTCGACGCCGGGCTCTTCGAGATCTCGCCGCGCGAGGCCGTCGCCATGGACCCGCAGCAGCGGCTCCTGCTGGAGACCTCCTGGGAGGTCTTCGAGCGGGCCGGCATCGACCCCAAGTCGCTGCGCGGCACCCGGGTCGGCGTCTTCGCCGCCACCAACGGGCAGGACTACGCCGCCGCGCTCGCCGCCGACCCGGCGGCCGCCGAGGGCTACCTCGCCACCGGAGCCGTCGCCAGCGTGCTGTCCGGCCGCCTCAGCTACGTCTTCGGTCTGGAGGGCCCCGCCCTCACCGTCGACACCGCGTGCTCGGCGTCCCTGGTGGCGCTCCACCTCGCCATCCAGTCGCTGCGCAGGGGCGAGTGCACCATGGCGCTGGCCGGCGGCGTCACCGTGATGGCCACGCCCGCCGCCTTCGTCGAGTTCAGCCGCCAGGGCGGCCTCGCGGGCGACGGCCGCTGCAAGGCGTTCGGCGACGGCGCGGACGGCACGGGCTGGGGCGAGGGCGTCGGCGTGCTGCTGGTGGAACGGCTCTCGGACGCCGTCCGCAACGGTCACGACGTGCTCGCCGTCGTCCGGGGATCGGCCGTCAACCAGGACGGCGCGTCCAACGGCCTGACCGCCCCCAACGGCCCCTCCCAGCAGCGGGTCATCCGTGACGCGCTGGCCTCGGCCGGGCTCACCCCCTCCGACGTCGACCTGGTCGAGGCGCACGGCACGGGCACCCGGCTGGGCGACCCGATCGAGGCGCAGGCGCTGCTGGCGACGTACGGCCGCGGCCGCGAGGACGGCCGGCCGCTGTGGCTGGGGTCGGTGAAGTCGAACATCGGGCACACCCAGGCCGCCGCCGGTGTCGCCGGTGTCATCAAGGCCGTCATGGCGCTGCGCCACGGCGTGCTGCCCCGCACCCTGCACGCCGACGAGCCCACCCGCCAGGTGGACTGGTCCGCCGGCGACGTCCGGCTGCTCACCGAGAACCGCCCCTGGTCCGGCGACGGCCGGACCCGGCGTGCCGCCGTCTCCTCGTTCGGCGTCAGCGGCACCAACGCGCACACCGTCCTGGAGCAGGCCCCCGCACCCGATCCCGAGGCCGGCCGGGAGGCGGCCGCCCCGGCACCCACCGCCGCCGAACCGCCCCTGATCCCGCTGCCGCTCTCCGCCCGCACCCCGCGCGCCCTGCGCGACCAGGCCGCGGGTCTGCACGCCCTTCTCACCGGGCAGCCCCAGGCACGCCTGGCCGACCTCGGCTACTCGCTCGCCACCACCCGTGCCTCGCTCGCCGCACGGGCCGTGGTGCTCGCGGCAGGACGGGACGACGCGCTGCGCGCCCTCGCCGGACTGGCCGAGGGCACGGTCCCGCCGGAGACCGAGTCCGGCATGACGGCCCCGGGCCGGACCGCGTTCCTGTTCTCGGGTCAGGGTGCGCAGCGGATCGGCATGGGCCGTGAGCTGTATGCCTCCTTCCCGGTGTTCGCGGAGGCGTTCGACGCCGTCTGCGCGCAGGTGGACCTCGAACGGCCCTTGCGGGACGTGGTGTTCGGCCAGGACGCCGAACTGCTGGCGCGGACCGCGTACACGCAGCCCGCGCTGTTCGCGGTCGAGGTCGCGCTCTACCGGCTCGTCGAGTCGTGGGGTGTGGCCCCTGACGTCCTGGTGGGTCATTCGATCGGTGAGCTGGCCGCCGCGCATGTGGCGGGTGTGCTGTCCCTCGACGACGCGTGCGCGCTGGTGTCGGCGCGGGGCCGGTTGATGGAGGCGCTGCCGGAGGGCGGCGCGATGCTGGCGGTCGAGCTGGCCGAGGAGGGTCTGGAGCTGCCCGAGGGTGTGGACCTCGCGGCCGTCAACGGGCCGACGTCGGTGACGGTGTCCGGCGACGCGGCAGCGGTCGACGCGCTGGAGGAGCGCCTGCGCGCCGACGGCGTCCGCGTCAAGCGGCTGACGGTCTCGCACGCGTTCCACTCGCACCTGATGGAACCGATGCTCGCCGACTTCGCCGCCGTGGCGGAGTCGCTGACGTACCACGCCCCGGCGATCCCGCTGATCGCCACCGCGCCCGGTGACATGGCCACTCCGGACTACTGGGTGTCCCAGATCCGTGAGCCCGTCCGCTTCGCCGACGCCGTGCTCCGGGCCCACGCGTCCGGCGCCACCCGCTTCCTCGAACTCGGCCCCGACGGGACGCTGTCCTCGCTCGTGCCGCACGTCGCCGAGGAGGCGACCGCCGTTCCCACCCTGCGTCCCGGCCGGGACGAGGCCGCGACGCTGCTGCACGGCATCGCACGCGTCCATGTGCACGGCGCCCGCGTCGCCTGGTCGGTGCCGCTCGGCGCCGCGGGCGGCGGGCGCGTGGAGCTGCCCACGTACCCGTTCGAGCGGCAGGCGTACTGGCCGAGCGCCCGGATCGGTTCGGGCGATCTGACGTCCGCCGGGCTCGGCGCCGCCGGTCACCCGCTGCTGGGCGCCGCCGTGTCGCTGGCCGCGGGCTCGGGGGTGCTGCTCACCGGGCGGCTCACCGCCGCCACCCACGGCTGGCTCGCCGACCACACGATCCACGGCCAGGTGCTCGTCCCGGGCACCGCGTTCGTCGAACTCGCCTGGCAGGCGGGGGAGTACGTCGGCTGCGGGACCGTGGAGGACCTCACCCTGGCCGTACCGCTGGTGCTGCCCGCACGCGGCGGAGTCCAGATCCAGGTCACCGCGGGCGCGGAGAACGAGGACGGCACCCGCCGTGTGGAGATCCACTCGCGTCCCGACGGCGAGGAGGAGTGGACCGCCCACGCCTCCGGCGTGCTCGCCCCCTCCGCCGCCGGCCCGGCTCCCACGGCACAGGTGTGGCCGCCGGAGGCGGCCGAGCCCGTGGACCTGGACGGCTTCTACGGGCGTGCCGCCGCGGCCGGATTCGCGTACGGCCCCGTCTTCCAGGGCCTGAAGGCCGCCTGGCGGGCGGGCGGCGACCTGTACGCCGAGGTGGAACTGCCGGACACCGCCCACCGGGAGGCCGGCCGCAGCGGACTGCACCCCGCCCTGCTGGATGCGGCCCTGCACCTGACCGGCCTCGACCCGGAGCGCGCCGGGCTGCCCTTCGCGTGGGAGGGCGCCGCCCTGCACGCGACCGGTGCCACCCGGGTCCGTGTCCACCTGGCGCCCGCCGGGACGGACGCCTGGGCCCTGCGGATCAGCGACCCCGGCGGCGACCCCGTCGCCACCGTCGCCTCGCTCACCCTGCGGGCCGCGACCGCGGTCGGCCCGCGCCACGACGACGCGCTGTTCACCCTCGACTGGACGCCCGTGGCCACGCCCGAGCGGCGGGGCACGTCCGCCACGGCCGCCGGGGGCCTCGACGCCTTCCTGGCCGGCTTCTCCGGCACGGTGCCCGACGTCGTCACCTGGCCCGTGGCCGGCCTCGGCTCCGGCTCCGACCCGGGCTCGGGCTCCGGCTCGGGCGCCGACGCCGACGCGGTCGTCACGGAGGTCCTCGCGGGCCTCCAGGCGTGGCTGGCCGACGAACGGTTCGCCGCGTCCCGTCTGGTGGTGGTCACCCGCTCGGCCACGGCCGCCCTGACCGGCGACGACGTCACCGGTCTGTCCGGTGCGGCCGTCGGCGGCCTCGTGCGGTCCGCGCAGGCCGAACACCCCGACCGCTTCGTCCTCCTCGACACGGACGACGGCACTGCCCTCGACGGCGGCATCGCCTCCGACGGCGGCATCGCCCTCGACGACGACCTGCTCGCCGTGCTCGCACACGGCGACGAGCCCTGGCTCGCCCTCCGCGACGGCTCCCTGTTCGCGCCCCGGCTGGCCCGCGCGTCGGCGTCCGGCGCCCTCGCCGTACCCGGCACGGACACCTGGCGGCTCACCGCCGACCGCGCCTCCGGCTCGCTGCGCGACCTGGCGCTCACCCCGGCACCGGAGACGGCCGCCGAGCTGGCGCCCGGCGAGGTGCGGATCGCGGTCCGCGCGACCGGCGTCAACTTCCGCGACGTCCTGATCGCGCTCGGCCAGTACCCCGACCCCTCGGCCCTGATGGGGTCGGAGGGCGCGGGCACCGTCGTCGAGGTCGGCTCCGGCGTCACGGACCTCGCGCCCGGCGACCGCGTCTTCGGCCTGTTCGCGGGCGGCTTCGCGCCGCTCGCCGTGGTGGACCGGCGGATGGTGGCGCCGGTGCCGCAGGAGTGGACCTTCACCGACGCGGCGACCGTGCCGATGGCGTTCCTGACGGCGTACTACGCGCTGGTGGACCTGGCGGGGCTGGCGCCCGGTGAAACCGCGCTGGTGCACGCCGCCGCCGGCGGCGTGGGCATGGCGGCCGTCCAGATCGCACGGCACCTGGGCGCCGAGGTGTACGGCACGGCCTCGCCCGCGAAGTGGGCGGCGACCGGACTCGACACCGCCCACCTCGCCTCGTCGCGCGACCTCGGCTTCGAGACGGCCTTCGCCGAGCGCACCGCGGGGCGCGGCGTGGACGTCGTCCTCAACGCCCTCGCCGCCGAATTCATCGACGCCTCCGCACGGCTGCTGGCCCCCGGCGGCCGCTTCGTCGAGATGGGCAAGGCCGACCTGCGCGACCCGGCCTCCTTCGGCGACCGCACCTACCGCGCCTTCGACCTCGGCGAGGCGGGACCCGACCGGCTCCAGGAGATGCTGCGGGAGGTCCTGGAACTGTTCCGCACGGGCGAGCTGACGCTGCTGCCCGCACGGAGCTGGGACGTCCGCCAGGCGGCGGAGGTCTTCCGGTACGTCGGCGCCGGCCGCCACATCGGCAAGAACGTGCTCACGCTGCCGCGCGCCCTCGACCCCGACGGCACGGTCCTCGTCACCGGAGGCACCGGAGTCCTCGGCCGGCGGCTCGCCCGCCACCTGGTCGAGCAGCACGGCGTACGGCACCTGCTGCTCGTCAGCCGCGGCGGACCCGCCGCACCCGGCGCGGGGGAACTGGCCGGGCAGCTGGACGCGCTCGGTGCCGAGGTCCGGATCGCGGCCTGCGACGTCACCGACCGGGACGCGCTCGCCGCACTCCTGGCGGACGTCCCCGACCGGCACCCGCTGACCGGTGTCGTGCACGCGGCGGGCGTCGCCGACGACGGCGTCATCGAGGCGCTGACGCCGGAGCGGATCAGCGGCGTCCTCGGTCCCAAGGCCACTGCGGCGCTCCACCTGCACGAGCTGACCGCCGGCCACGACCTGCCCCTCTTCACCCTCTACGCCTCGGCCTCCTCCGCCTTCGGCTCCCCGGGCCAGGCCAACTACGCCGCCGCCAACGCCTTCCTGGAGGCGCTGGCGCAGCACCGCCGGACCCGCGGCCTCGCCGCGACCGCCCTCGGCTGGGGCCTGTGGGCCGAGGAGAGCGCCATCAGCGGCAGCCTCGACGCCACCGGTGTCACCCGTGCGACCCGCGTCGGCGGCGCGCTCGCCACCGACGAAGGGCTCGCCCTCTTCGACGCCGCCCACGCCACGGGCCTGCCGCACCTGCTCCCCCTCCGCTTCGACCTGGCCGCCGCCCGGACGCTGCGGCCCCTGCCCGCCCTCCTCCGCGGCCTGGTCCGCGCCCCCGCCCGCCGTATCGCCGGTGCCGTCACCGGCGGTTCGGGGCTCGCCGAACGCCTCGCCGCGCTCCCCGCCGCCGAACAGCACCGCCTGCTCACCGGGCTGGTGCGCGCCGAGGCCGCCGCCGTCCTCGGGCACGCGGGCGTGGAATCGGTTGCCCCGGACCGGGTGTTCAAGGAGCTCGGCTTCGACTCGCTGACCTCCGTCGAACTCCGCAACCGCGTCAACGCGGCCACCGGACTGCGCCTGCCCGCCGGGCTCGTCTTCGACCATCCGACCCCGGCCGCCCTCGCCGCCCACCTGCGCGAACTGCTCGCCGACAGCACCCCGGCGCACGTCGCCGCCGCGGCGGCCGCGGCCGCCGACGAGCCCATCGCGGTCGTCGGCATGGCCTGCCGCTACCCCGGCGGGGTGAACAGCCCGGCCGACCTGTGGCGCCTGGTCTCCGAGGGCGGCGACGCCACCGGACCGTTCCCCACCGACCGCGGCTGGGAACTGGAGACCCTGTACGACCCGGACCCCGACCGCGTCGGCACCACGTACGCCCGCGCCGGCGGATTCCTCGCCGACGCCGCCGACTTCGACGCGGCCCTCTTCGACATCTCGCCGCGCGAGGCGCTGGCGATGGACCCGCAGCAGCGACTCCTCCTCGAAGCCTCCTGGGAGACCTTCGAACACGCGGGCATCGACCCGCAGGTGCTCCGCGGCAGCCAGGCGGGCGTCTTCGTCGGAGCCGCCTCGTCCGGCTACGGCGTCGGCGTACGCCTGCCCGAGGGCGTCGAGGGCCACTTCCTCACCGGCAGCTCCACCAGCGTCGCCTCCGGACGCCTCGCGTACACGTACGGGCTGGAGGGCCCGGCCGTCACCGTCGACACGGCGTGCTCGTCGTCCCTCGTCGCCCTGCACCTGGCCGTGCAGTCGCTGCGCAGCGGCGAGTGCACCATGGCCCTGGCCGGCGGCGTCAGCATGATGGCCACCCCGGCGATCTTCACCGAGTTCTCCCGCCAGCGCGGTCTGGCCGCCGACGGACGGTGCAAGCCGTTCTCGGCGGACGCGGACGGCACCGGCTGGTCCGAGGGCGTCGGCATGCTGCTCGTGGAGCGGCTCTCCGACGCCGTCCGCAACGGGCACCGGGTCCTGGCCGTGGTCCGCGGCTCGGCCGTCAACCAGGACGGCGCGTCCAACGGGCTGACCGCCCCCAACGGCCCCTCCCAGCAGCGGGTCATCCGGGCCGCACTGGCGTCGGCGGGCC
Organism: Streptomyces genisteinicus; assembly: GCF_014489615.1. Taxonomy (GTDB): domain Bacteria; phylum Actinomycetota; class Actinomycetes; order Streptomycetales; family Streptomycetaceae; genus Streptomyces; species Streptomyces genisteinicus. Next base: position 230,065 of record NZ_CP060826.1, on the reverse strand, counting down.
TTGCGCCCGGTGACGTGGACGCGGTGGAGGCGCACGGCACCGGTACCCGGCTCGGCGACCCGATCGAGGCGGAGGCCCTGCTGGCCACCTACGGTCAGGACCGCGAGGACGGCCGGCCGCTCTACCTCGGGTCGCTGAAGTCGAACATCGGGCACGCCCAGGCCGCCGCCGGTGTCGGCGGCATCATCAAGACCGTCGAGGCGCTGCGGCACGGCGTGCTGCCCCGCACCCTGCACGCCGACGAGCCGACGCCGCACGTGGACTGGTCGGCCGGCACCATGGCCCTGCTGACCGAGGCACAGACCTGGCCGTCGGCCGGCCGTCCCCGGCGCGCGGGCGTCTCCTCGTTCGGCGTGAGCGGCACCAACGCGCACGTCATCATCGAGCAGGCACCCGAACGGACCGGGCCCGCCGAGCCGATCGCGGCGTCCGCCCCCGCGCACCCGGTGCCGGTCCGCGTCTCCGCGCGATCCGTCCCCGCGCTCACGGACCAGGCGGCCCGGCTGCTCGACCTGCTGGAGCGCGACGACACCCTGCGCCCCGCGGACCTGGCCCACTCCCTTGCCGCGTCCCGGCCCGCCCTGGAGCACCGTGCCGTCGTCGTGGCCGCCGACCGCGCGGAGCTCGTCGCCGAGCTGACGGCGCTGGCCACGGGCGCGACACCGACGGCCACCGCTCACGGAGGCGGAACGGCGTTCCTGTTCTCGGGCCAGGGTGCGCAGCGGGTCGGTATGGGCCGCGAGCTGTACGAGGCGTTCCCGGTGTTCGCGGAGGCGTTCGACGCCGTGTGCGACCGGGTGGACCTCGAACGGCCCTTGCGGGACGTGGTGTTCGGCCAGGACGCGGAACTGCTGGCGCGGACCGCGTTCACCCAGCCCGCGCTCTTCGCGGTCGAGGTCGCGCTGTTCCGGCTCGTCGAGTCGTGGGGTGTGGCCCCGGACGTCCTGGTCGGTCACTCGATCGGTGAGCTGGCCGCCGCGCATGTGGCGGGTGTGCTGTCGCTGGACGACGCGTGTGCGCTGGTGTCGGCGCGTGGCCGGTTGATGGAGGCGCTGCCGGAGGGCGGCGCGATGCTGGCCGTCGAGCTGGCCGAGGAGGGTCTGGAGCTGCCCGAGGGCGTGGACCTGGCGGCCGACAACGGGCCCACCTCGCTCACCGTCTCCGGCGACGCGGACGCGATCGACGGGCTGGAGGAGCGGCTGCGGGCCGACGGCGTGCGCGTCAAGCGGCTGACCGTGTCGCACGCGTTCCACTCGCACCTGATGGAGCCGATGCTGGCCGACTTCGCGTCCGTCGCCCAGTCGTTGACGTACCACGCCCCGGCCATTCCGCTGGTCGCCACCGCCCCCGGCGACATGGCCACACCCGACTACTGGGTGTCGCAGATCAGGCAGCCCGTCCGCTTCGCCGACGCCGTCCGCGGGGCCCGGGACACCGGCGCCACCCGCTTCCTCGAACTCGGCCCCGACGGGACGCTGTCCGCGCTCGTGCCGCACATCGCCGAGGACGCGACCACCGCCCCCGCCCTGCGCTCCGGACACGACGAGAAGGCCGCCGTGCTGCGTGCCGTCGCCCGTCTCCACAGCCACGGCACACCTGTCGACCTCACCCGCCTCACCACGGGCGGGCGGCTCGTCGAACTGCCCGCGTACGCCTTCCAGCGCGAGCGCTACTGGCTCGACGCCACGCCCGCCCGCGCCACGGGCGAGGCGACCGGCGAGGCCGAGGAACGCTTCTGGGACGCCGTCGACGCGGCCGACCGGGGCGCCGTGGCCCGCGCGCTCGACCTCGACGACTCCGACACGGGCCTCGACACCGTGCTGCCCGCCCTCACGGCCTGGCGACGGGAGAGCCGCAAGCGCTCCGTGGTGGACTCCTGGCGGTACCGCACCGCCTGGACGCCCCTGGAGACCGGTCCCGGGACCGCGCTCACCGGCACCTGGCTGCTCGTCGGCGCACCCGACCCCGAGGTGGCCGAGGCGCTGCGCGCCGCGGGCGCCGACGTCACCGAGTGCGCGGCCGCCGACGACGTCACGCCCGAACTGCTTCTCGCCGACGGCCTGTCCGGAGTCCTGGCCCTGCGCCCCGACACGGCCGGCCTGCTCGCCCTGGTCCGGACCCTCGACCGGGCCGGCGCCGGTGTGCGCTGCTGGGCCGCCACCAGGGGCGCCGTCTCCACCGGGCGCCTCGACCCGCTCACCGATCCGGACGCCGCCCAGGTCTGGGGGCTCGGCCGGGTCGCAGCCCTGGAACTCCCCGACCGCTGGGGCGGGCTCGTCGACCTCCCCGGGACCCTGGACCGCCGGGCGGGCGCCCGGCTGGCCGCCGTCCTGGCCGGGATCGGCGCCGAGGACCAGCTCGCGATCCGCGACAGCGGCGTCTTCGGCCGCCGGCTGCGCCACGCCGCGCCCGAACCCGCCGCCGTGCCCTGGCGCCCGGACGGCACCGTCCTCATCACCGGCGGCACCGGCGCCCTCGGCTCGCACCTCGCCCGTACGCTCGCCGGGCGCGGCACCCCGCACCTCGTCCTCACCGGCCGCCGCGGACCCGACGCCCCCGGCGCCGCCGACCTCGTGGCCGAACTGGCCCGGCACGGCGCCACCGCCTCGGTGGTGGCCTGCGACGCCGCCGACCGCGACGCGCTGGCCGCCGTGCTCGCCGCCGTCCCCGCGGAGCACCCGCTCACCGCGGTGGTGCACGCCGCCGGCATCGGCGACGACGTCGTCCTCGGCGAGCTGACCGAGGAGCGCCTCGGCGCCGTGCTGCACGCCAAGGCCGACGCCGCCCGCGTCCTCGACGACCTCACCCGCGGCATCGGCACCCTCACCGCCTTCGTCACCTACGCGTCCATCGCCGGGGTGTGGGGCAGCGGCGGGCAGGCCGCCTACGCGGCGGCCAACGCCCACCTCGACGCGCTGGCCGAACGCCGCCGCGCCGAGGGGCTGCCCGCCACCTCCGTGGCCTGGGGCCCGTGGGCCGAGGCCGGCATGGCCGCGAGCGACGAGGCGGTGGCGCACCTGCGCCGCCGTGGCCTGCGTCCGCTCGACCCCGAACCGGCCGTCACCGCCCTGGACCTCGCCGTCGCCTCCGGCGACGCGTGCGTGACCGTCGCCGACGTGGACTGGGAGCGTTTCGCCGCCACCTTCACCGCCGGGCGCCCGAGCCCGCTGCTGACCGAGCTGCCCGAGGTGGGGGACAGCGCCGCCGCGCCCGCGCCGGCCGCCGGCGCGGCCCTGCGCGACCGGCTCACCGCGCTGCCCGCCGCCGAGCGGGAGCGGGTCCTGCTCGACCTGGTGACCACGACCGCCGCCGGAGTCCTGGGGCACCGGGACCGCAGCGCCGTCGACGCCGCGACGGCCTTCCGCGAGCTCGGTCTCGACTCGCTGACCGCCGTCGAACTCCGCGACCGGCTCGCGGAGGCCACCGGCCTGCCGCTGCCCGCCGCGCTCGCCTTCGACCACCCCACCGCGCGGCAGCTCGCCGCCCGCATCCGGGACGAACTGCTCGGCGGCACGGACCCGGCGCCCGTCCACGGCCCGGGAACGCTCCTCGCCGACGAACCGCTCGCCGTCGTCGCCATGGGCACCCGTCTGCCCGGCGGCGTGCGCTCGCCCGAGGACCTGTGGCAGCTCGTCGCCCGAGGCGGCGACGGCATCTCCGGCTTCCCGACCGACCGCGGCTGGCAGCTCGACGGACTCGGCCACACGACCGAGGGCGGGTTCCTGTACGACGCCGCCGAGTTCGACGCCGAACTCTTCGGCATCTCGCCGCGCGAGGCGCTGGCCATGGACCCGCAGCAGCGGCTGCTCCTGGAGACCTCCTGGGAGACGTTCGAGCGGGCCGGCATCGACCCGACCTCGCTGCGCGGCAGCCGCGCAGGCGTCTTCATCGGCGCCTCGAACAGCGGATACGGCACCGGCTCCACGCCGCCCGACGAGGTCGGGGGCCACCTGCTCACCGGCACGTCCAACAGTGTGCTGTCCGGGCGCCTCGCGTACACGTACGGGCTCGAAGGCCCGGCGCTCACCGTCGACACTGCCTGCTCGTCGTCGCTGGTCGCCCTCCACCTCGCCGCCCGGGCGCTGCGCACCGGCGAGTGCGACCTCGCCGTCGTGGGCGGCGTCGCCGTGATGCCGACACAGGCCGGCTTCAGCGAGTTCGCCAAGCAGGACGGTCTCGCCGCGGACGGGCGGTGCAAGTCCTTCGCGTCCGCCGCCGACGGCACCGGCTGGTCCGAGGGCGTCGCGGTCCTCCTGGTGGAGCGGCTTTCCGACGCGCTCCGCAGCGGTCACGAGGTCCTGGCCCTGGTCCGTGGCTCGGCCGTCAACCAGGACGGCGCCTCCAACGGGCTCACCGCGCCCAACGGCCCCGCGCAGCAGCGGGTGATCCGCGCCGCGCTGGCGTCGGCCGGCCTCGAACCCGGTGACGTGGACGCGGTGGAGGCGCACGGCACGGGCACCCGGCTCGGCGACCCGATCGAGGCGCAGGCGCTGCTGGCGACCTACGGTCAGGACCGTGAGGACGGCCGGCCGCTCCGGCTCGGCTCGCTGAAGTCGAACATCGGCCACACCCAGGCCGCCGCAGGACTGGCCGGCGTCGTCAAGATGGTCATGGCGCTCCGCCACGCCGAACTGCCCCGCACCCTGCACGTGGACGAGCCGACGCCGCACGTCGACTGGACCGCCGGCGCCGTCGAACTGCTCACCGAGCACACCCCGTGGCCGGAGACCGACCGGCCGCGCCGTGCGGGCGTCTCGTCGTTCGGCATCAGCGGCACCAACGCCCACGTCGTCATCGAGCAGGCACCTGTCCCGGAGGCGGCTCCGGACGGCCCGCCCGCGCCGGTCGCCGTGCCGCCGGTGTTCGCCTGGCCGGTCTCCGGCCGGACGGCCGACGCACTGCGCGCCCAGGCGGCCCGGCTGCGCCAGGCCCTCGACGAGCGGCCCGGCGCCGACCTCGTCGGCCACGCCCGCGCCCTCGCCGCCGGCCGGGCGGCCCTCGAGCACCGTGCCGTCGTCGTCGGCTCCGGCCGCGACGACCTCCTCGCGGGCCTCGCCGCCCTCGCGGAGGACCGCACCAGCGCCGCCGTCGTCCGCGGCACCGGCACCGTCGGCCGGACCGCGTTCCTCTTCTCGGGCCAGGGCGCGCAGCGCGCCGGTATGGGACGCGAACTGTACGAGACGTTCCCCGTGTTCGCGGACGCCTTCGACGCGGTCTGCGCCCGGGTGGACCTCGAACGGCCCCTGCGGGACGTGGTGTTCGGGGACGCGGACGCGCTGGACCGCACCGCGTACACGCAGCCCGCGCTGTTCGCGGTCGAGGTCGCGCTCTACCGGCTGGTCGAGTCGTGGGGTGCGGCCCCGGACGTCCTCGTCGGCCACTCGATCGGTGAGCTGGCCGCCGCACATGTCGCGGGTGTGCTCTCGCTGGACGACGCCTGCCGTCTCGTCTCGGCGCGCGGCCGGCTGATGGAGGCGCTGCCGGAGGGCGGCGCGATGCTCGCCGTCGAGCTGGCCGAGGAGAGTCTGGAGCTGCCCGACGGCGTGGACCTCGCGGCCGTCAACGGGCCGACCTCGCTCACCGTCTCCGGCGACGCGGACGCGATCGACGGACTGGAGGAGCGGCTGCGGGCCGACGGCGTGCGCGTCAAGCGGCTGACCGTGTCGCACGCGTTCCACTCGCACCTGATGGAGCCCATGCTCGCCGAGTTCGCGTCCGTCGCGGAGTCGCTGACGTACCAGGCCCCGGCGATCCCGCTGGTCGCCACCGCGCCCGGCGACATGAGCACCCCCGACTACTGGGTGTCGCAGATCCGGCAGCCGGTCCGCTTCGACGGCGCCGTGCTCCAGGCCCACGCCTCGGGCGCCGACGTCTTCCTGGAACTGGGCCCCGACGCCACCCTGACCGGCGCCGCCCTGCGCTGCCTCGACGGGCGTCCCGTCGCGGCCGCGCCGGCGCAGCGGACCGGCAGCCCCGAGCCGGAGGCGCTGCTGCGCGCCGTGGCGACGCTGCACGTCCACGGCGCGTCCGTGGACCTGTCCGCCCTCGTGCCCGCGGGTGCCGTACGCGCCGACGGCCTGCCCACCTACGCGTTCCAGCGGCGCCGCTACTGGATCGATCCCGCCCCGCGCACCGCGGCCGGGGCCGACGCCGTGGAGAGCCGGTTCTGGGACGCCATCGAGCGGCAGGACGCCGTCGAGGTCGCCCGGACCCTCGGCCTCGACACCGACACCCTCGACGCCGTCCTGCCCGCGCTGTCGGCCTGGCGCGGCGGCCGGCGCGAACGCGCCCTGCTCGACTCGTGGCGCTACCGCGCCGTCTGGCAGCCGCTGCCCGAGCGGCCCGCCCCGGCCACCGGCACCTGGCTCGTGCTCAGCGCCGACGGCTCGGTCCCCGAGGACCTCGCCGCAGCCTTCGCCGGCAGCGCCGTCGGGGCGCGGTTCGACGCGGCACCCGAAGCCTTCGACTCCTTCGCCGCTGTCACGGGAGCGGACGCTGACGCGGGCGCGGCCGGTGTCACGGGAGTGCTCTGCCTGCCGTCGGCACCGGACGACCTGCTGCCGCTGCTGCGCGCCGAACTCCCCGCACCCCTGTGGGTGCTGACGCGCGGCAGCGTCGCCGTCAGCCGTGCCGACCGGGTCACCGACCCCTCGGGCGCCCTGCTGTGGGGCCTGGGCCGCGTCGCCGCCCTCGAACTCCCGCACGGCTGGGGCGGTCTGGTCGACCTGCCCGCCACGCTCGACAGCCGTGCCGCGGCCCGGCTCCTCGCCCACCTCGCCCACCCGTCCGGCGAGGACCAGGTGGCCGTGCGGGAATCCGGCGTACTGGCCCGCCGCCTGCGCCGCGCCCCGCTGACCGGCCCCGCACGCGGTGCCGTGTCCGGCTCCGCGGAGGGCTCCGCAAAGATCGCCGGTTCCGCGGAGGGCTCCGGCCCCGCGACGGGCTCCGGCTCCGCCGAGCCCTGGCGGCCGTCCGGGACCGTACTGGTCACCGGCGGCACCGGTGGTCTCGGCGCCCGTGTGGCCCTCTGGCTGGCGGACCGCGGCGCACGCGACCTCGTCCTGACGAGCCGCCGCGGACCCGACGCGCCCGGCGCCGCCGATCTGCTCGCCTCGCTCGCGGAGCGCGGCGTGCGGGCCGAGGCCGTCGCGTGCGACGTCGCCGACCGCGACGCCCTGGCGGCACTGCTGGCCGCCCGCCCCGTCACAGCCGTGATCCACACCGCGGGCGTCAACGGCACGCAGCCGCTGGCTGCCGTCACCGGCGAGGAGTTCGCCGAGGTCGTGCGCGCCAAGGCGGACGGCGCGACCCACCTGCACGAACTGCTCGACGGCACCGAACTGGACGCGTTCGTGCTGTTCTCGTCGATCGCCGGCGTGTGGGGGAGCGGCGGCCAGCCCGCGTACGCGGCGGCCAACGCCTACCTCGACGCCCTGGCCGAGCACCGCCGCGGACTCGGGCTGCCCGCCACCTCGGTGGCCTGGGGTCCCTGGGCCGGCTCCGGCATGCTCGTGGACGCCGCGGCCGAGGACGCCCTGCGCCGCCGCGGCCTGAACGCCCTCGACCCCGCCCGCGCGCTCGCCGCCCTCGGGGACGCCCTCGACTCGGGGGACACCTGTGTCACCGTCGCCGACGTGGACTGGAGCCGCTTCGGCGCCGCCTTCACCAGCGGACGCCCCAGCCCGCTGCTCGAGGAGTTCGTCACCGCGGCCGACCCGGAGACCCCCGCAGGCGCCGCCGCGACCGAGTTCGCCGCCCGGCTGCGGGCCGTGCCGCCCGCCGAGCGCATCCGGCAGCTGACGGACCTGGTCCGCGCCGAGGCCGCGGCCGCGCTCTCCCACCGGTCCGCCGAGGACGTCGCCGCGCAGCGGGCCTTCGCCGACCTCGGCTTCGACTCGCTGACCTCCGTCGAACTCCGCGACCGGCTCAGCGCGGCCACCGGGCTGCGCCTGCCCGCGGGCGTCGCCTTCGACCACCCCACGGCCGCCGCCCTCGCCTCCCGCCTCGCCGAACTGCTCGGCGAGGCGGCCGACCCGGCCCGGACCCCGGCCGGAGCCGGCGGCACGGCCGGCACCGCCGCCACCGGCGACCCGGTGGTCATCGTGTCGATGGCCTGCCGCTTCCCCGGCGGTGTGACCGACCCCGAGAGCATGTGGCACCTGGTCGCCGAGGGCCGCGACGCGGTCCGGCCCTTCCCCACCGACCGCGGCTGGGACCTCGAAGCACTCGCCGCCGGGGACGGCCCCGGCACCTCGTACGTCGACGAGGGAGCGTTCCTCGACGACGTGGGCCGCTTCGACGCCGCCCTGTTCGGCATCTCGCCGCGCGAGGCGCTGGCCATGGACCCGCAGCAGCGGCTCCTCCTGGAGACCTCCTGGGAGACCCTGGAGCGCGCCGGCATCGACCCGCACGCGCTGCGCGGCAGCCGCACCGGCGTCTTCGCCGGCACCAACGGCCAGGACTACGCCCGGCTCACCCTCGCCGACTCCGGCGGCGGACTGGAGGGACACGTCGCCACCGGCGGATCGGCCAGCATCCTCTCCGGCCGCGTCGCCTACGCCTTCGGTCTCGAAGGCCCGGCGGTCACCGTGGACACCGCCTGCTCGTCCTCGCTGGTCGCACTGCACCTGGCCGCGCAGTCGCTGCGCAACGGCGAGTGCGATCTGGCGCTCGCCGGCGGCGTGACCGTGATGGCCACCCCCGGCGCCTTCGTCGAGTTCAGCCGCCAGCAGGGGCTGGCCGCCGACGGCCGCTGCAAGCCCTTCTCCGACGCGGCCGACGGCACCGGCTGGGGCGAGGGCATCGGTCTGCTGCTGGTGGAGCGGCTGTCCGACGCCCGCCGCCACGGCCACCCGGTGCTCGCCGTGGTCGCCGGATCGGCGACCAACTCCGACGGCGCGTCCAACGGCCTGACCGCCCCCAACGGCCCCTCCCAGCAGCGGGTCATCCGGGCCGCGCTGGCGTCGGCGGGCCTCGCGCCCTCCGACGTGGACGCGGTGGAGGCGCACGGCACCGGCACCCGGCTCGGCGACCCGATCGAGGCGGAGGCCCTGCTCGCCACCTACGGCCAGGACCGCGACGAACCCCTGTGGCTGGGGTCGGTGAAGTCCAACATCGGCCACACCCAGGCCGCGTCGGGCGTCGCCGGTGTCATCAAGATGGTCCAGGCGATGCGCCACGAAGTGCTTCCCGCCTCCCTCCACGCCGGCCGGCCCACCTCCGGCGTCGACTGGTCGGCCGGAGCGGTGGAACTGCTCGACCGCGCCCGGCCGTGGACCCGGTCCGACCGGCCGCGCCGTGCCGGTGTCTCGTCGTTCGGCATCAGCGGCACCAACGCCCACGTCGTCCTGGCGGAGCCGCCCGCCCCGCAGGAGGAGACCGAGCGGCCCGGGACCCCCGCGGCACCGCCGCGGGAGCCCGCCGTCGTGCCGTGGCCGCTGTCCGGGCACACCGCCGAGGCGCTGGCCGCGCAGGCGGGACGGCTGCGCGGCGCGACAGCCGCACGGCCGGCCGACATCGGCCACGCCCTGGCCACCGGCCGGGCCGCGCTCGCCCACCGCGCCGTGGTGCTGGCCGGCGACCCCGGGCAGGCGGCCCGGTCGCTGACCGCCCTCGCCGAGGGCCGCCCCGACCCGGCGCTCGTCACCGGCACGGCCCGCGAGGGCCGGACCGCGTTCCTCTTCTCGGGGCAGGGCGCGCAGTACGCCGGAATGGCACGCGAACTGTACGCCTCCTTCCCGGTGTTCGCGGACGCCTTCGACGCCGTCTGCGCCCGGGTGGACCTCGACCGTCCGCTGCGGGACGTGGTGTTCGGCGAGGACGCGGAGCTGCTGGCGCGGACCGCGTACACGCAGCCCGCGCTCTTCGCGGTCGAGGTCGCCCTGTTCCGGCTGGTCGAGTCGTGGGGTGTGACCCCGAATGTGCTCGTCGGTCACTCGATCGGTGAGCTGGCCGCCGCGCATGTCGCGGGTGTGCTCTCCCTCGATGACGCGTGTGCACTCGTCTCGGCGCGGGGCCGGCTGATGGAGGCGCTGCCGGAGGGCGGCGCGATGCTCGCGGTCGAGCTGGCCGAGGAGGGCCTGGAGCTGCCCGAGGGCGTGGACCTGGCGGCCGTCAACGGGCCGACCTCGCTCACCGTCTCCGGCGACGCGCAGGCGATCGACGGGCTCGAGGAGCAGCTGCGCGCCCGGAACGTCCGGGTGAAGCGGCTGACCGTGTCGCACGCGTTCCACTCGCACCTGATGGAGCCGATGCTCGCCGACTTCGCCGCCGTCGCCGAGTCGCTGACGTATCACGCCCCGGCGATCCCCATCGTTCCCACCGCGCCCGGCGACATGGCCACACCCGACTACTGGGTGTCGCAGATCCGGCAGCCGGTGCGTTTCGCGGAGGCGGTCGCCTCCCTGACCGACGTGCGGTTCTTCCTCGAACTCGGCCCGGACGGGACGCTGTCCGCGCTCGTGCCGCACCTGCACGACGCCACGCCCGCCGTCTGCCTGCTGCGCCGCGACCGCGACGACACCGAATCGGTGCTCACCGCCCTCGCCCACGCCCACGTCACCGGCGTGAACCCCGACTGGTCCGCCGTCTGCGCACCGTGGGCCCCCCTCCGCGTCGACCTGCCCACCTACGCCTTCCAGGGCGAGGACTACTGGGTGCTCCCCACCCCCGGCACCGGCGACCTCGGGGCCGCCGGGATGCGTGCCGGCGGCCACCCCCTGCTGAGGGCCGAGATGTCCCCGGCCGTCGGCGGCGGGCTGCTGCTCTCCGGCCGGCTCGCCGCCGCCGCCCAGCCCTGGCTGGCCGACCACGTCGTGCACGGCGCCATCGTGCTGCCGGGCACCGCGTACGTCGAACTGGCCCTGCACGCCGGCGCGTCCGCCGGGTTCGCGCGGCTGGACGAACTCACCCTGCACACCCCGCTCGTGCTGCCCGGGCGCGGCGGCGTGCAGGTGCAGGTGCGGGTCGCGGCCGACGGCGCGCTCGACGTCCACGCGCGGCCCGAGTCCGACGAGGACGGCCCCTGGACCTGCCACGCGAGCGGTCTGCTCACCGCGCAGGACGTCCCCCTCCCGGACGACGACGCCGCCCCGCCCGCCGGCGCGGAGGAACTCGTCCTCGACGACCACTACTCCGCCCTGGCGGACGCCGGACTCTCCTACGGTCCCGCCTTCCGGGGCCTGCGGGCCGCCTGGCGGTCCGGCGACACGCTGTACGCCGAGGTCGCGCTGGACGGCAAGCGCGCCGCGGACGGCTACGGCCTCCACCCGGCCCTGTTCGACGCCGCGCTCCAGGCGCTCGCCGCCGGACCGCTCGGCGCCGACGGGGCGGCCCGGGTGCCGTTCTCGTTCAGCGGCGTCTCGCTGTACGCCACGGGCGCCGCGGCACTGCGGGTCCGGCTCACCCCGGTGAGCGAGGACACGGTGTCGGTCGCCGCCTTCGACGAGTCGGGCGTGCCGGTGCTGACGGCCGACGCCCTGATCCTGCGCACCCTCGCCGACGCGGCCGCTCCGGCCGCCGACCCGCTGTACGAGGTGGCGTGGACGCCGCTGGGCGCCGCGGACCCGGAGGCCGCGGCCACGGGCCCCGACTGCCGGGTCGTGGACGACCCGGCGGACCCCGACGCGGCGGACCGGGACGCGGCCGGCCCGCTGGTGTGGCGTGCGCCCGCCGACGTGGCACGGGTGCTGGCGGGTCTCCAGGCCCGTCTCGCCGCCGCGCCGCCCGAGGGCACACCCCTGGTGGTCCTCACCCGTGGCGCCGTCACCGCCGGCGCCGGGATCACCGACCCGGAGCGGGCGGCGGCCTGGGGGCTGGTCCGCTCGGTCCAGTCCGAACACCCCGACCGGCTGGTGCTGCTGGACGCGGACACCGAGGACGGTCTGGCGTCCGCCGTCGCACGGCTGCTCGACTCGGGCGAGCCGCAGGCGGCGCTGCGGTCCGGCCGTCTGCTGGTGCCCCGGCTCACCCGGCTCCGTCCCGCGGCCGGACCTGACGGGGAGCCCGGGGCCACGGCCCTCGACCCCGAGGGAACCGTCCTCGTCACCGGCGGCACGGGCGTGCTCGGCTCACTGCTCGCCCGGCACCTGGTGCGACGGCACGGCGCCCGCCACCTGCTGCTGACGGGCAGGCGCGGCGCCGACGCCCCCGGCGCCGCCGAACTCGCCGCCGAACTGGCGGACCTGGGCGCCTCGGTGCGGTTCGCCGCCTGCGACACCGGGGACCGGGACGCGCTCACGGCCCTGCTGGCCGGTGTCCCGGCCGAGCACCCGCTCACCGGCGTCGTGCACGCCGCGGGCGTGGCCGACGACGGCATGGCGGACACCCTGACGCCCGAGCGCCTGCGCGCGGTCCTCGCGCCCAAGGCGGACGCGGCGATCGTGCTCGACGAGGCGACCCGCGGTCTGGACCTGGCGTTCTTCGTCCTCTACTCCTCGGTCGCCGCCACGCTCGGCACCCCCGGCCAGGCCAACTACGCGGCGGCCAACGCCGTGCTCGACGCCGTCGCCGAGCGCCGGGCCGCACTCGGCCTGCCGGCCGTCTCCGTGGCCTGGGGCCTGTGGGCCCGCTCCAGCGGCATCAGCGGCCACCTTGACGCCACCGCCCTCGCCCGCGCGAGCCGGCTCGGCGCGCCGCTGACCGACGCGCAGGGGTGCGCCCTCTTCGACGCGGCGCTCGACGCGGCCCGTCCGCACCTGGTCGCCGCGGTCGTCGACCGGGCCAGGCTCCGCGCGGCCACCGAGGTCCCCGCGATCCTGCGCGGCCTCGCGGGCGTCACCCGCGGCACGGCCGGCCGGGCCGGCGGCGGACGCGGCCGGGAAGGCCTCGCGGCCGTCCTCGCCACCGCCGCGGACCCGGCACGCCGCCTCCTGGAACTGGTCCGCGCCGAGAGCGCCGCCGTACTCGGCTTCGCGTCCGGCGACGAGGTGACGGCGGACCGCGCCTTCCGCGAGCTGGGCTTCGACTCGCTCACCTCCGTCGAACTGCGCAACCGCCTCAACGCGGTCACCGGCCTGCGGCTGCCCGCCACCCTCGTCTTCGACTACGCCAACCCGGCCGCGCTCTCCGAGCACCTGCTGGCCGAACTGGGCGGCGCCCGGGACAAGGCCGTGAAGCGGCGGCCGGCGGCGGCCCGCGGCGACGAGCCGATCGCCATCATCGGCATGGCCTGCCGCTACCCCGGCGGCGTCGCGTCCCCCGAGGACCTGTGGCGGCTCGTCCTGGCCGGCGACAGCGTCTCCATGCCCTTCCCCGAGGACCGGGGCTGGGACCTCGACGCGCTGTACGACCCCGACCCGAACCGCCGGGGCAGCTCCGACGTCCGCCTCGGCGGCTTCCTCGACGGCGCGGGCGACTTCGACGCCGACCTGTTCGGCATCTCGCCGCGCGAGGCGCTGGCGATGGACCCGCAGCAGCGGCTGCTCCTGGAGACCTCCTGGGAGGCGTTCGAGCGGGCCGGCATGAACCCGGCCGGTCTGCGCGGCACCCAGGCCGGCGTCTTCGTCGGAGCCACCAACGTCGGCTACGCCAGCGGCGCCAACCTCCCCGAGGAGATCGACGGGCACCTGCTCACCGGCATGTCCGGCAGCGTCGTCTGCGGCCGCATCGCCTACACCTTCGGCCTGGAGGGCCCCGCCGTCACGGTGGACACCGCCTGCTCGGCCTCGCTGGTCGCCCTCCACCTGGCCGTGCAGTCGCTGCGCGGCGGCGAGTGCGACCTCGCCCTGGCGGGCGGCGCGACCGTGCTCGGCGCCCCCGACGTGTTCACCGAACTCAGCAAGCAGAAGGGCCTCGCGCCCGACGGCCGCTGCAAGTCCTTCTCGGCCGACGCCGACGGCACCGGCTGGGCCGAGGGCGCCGGCATGATCGTCGTCGAACGCCTCTCCGACGCCCGCCGCAACGGCCGCCGCATCCTCGCGGTCGTCCGCGGCTCCGCCGTCAACCAGGACGGCGCCTCCAACGGCCTCACCGCGCCCAGCGGCCCCGCCCAGCAGCGGGTCATCCGGGCGGCGCTGGACGCCGCGGGCATCGGCCCCGCGGGCGTCGACGCCGTCGAGGCGCACGGCACCGGCACCCGCCTCGGCGACCCGATCGAGGCACAGGCGCTGCTGGCGACCTACGGGCAGGAGCGCGAGGACGACCAGCCGCTCTGGCTCGGCTCGCTGAAGTCGAACATCGGCCACACCCAGTGCGCCGCGGGCGTCGGCGGCGTCATCAAGATGGTGGAGGCGATGCGCAACGGCGTCCTGCCGCGCACCGTCAACGTCTCCGAGCCCACCGGCCAGGTGGACTGGTCCGCCGGCGCCGTCGAACTGCTCACCGAGGCACGTCCGTGGCACCGCGGCGACCGGCCGCGCAGGTCCGCCGTCTCCTCGTTCGGGATCGGCGGGACCAACGCGCACGTCATCCTCGAGGAAGCCCCCGCACCCCGCGCGCTGCCGGCCGCCCGGCAGCAGCCGGAGACGGCACCGGACACGGACGCGCAGGCGCGCCCCGTGGCCTGGCCGGTCTCCGCCCGCACCGCGGGCGGCCTGCGCGCCCAGGCCGCCCGGCTGCGTGCCTTCGCCGCGGACCGCCCGGGCCCGGACCCGGCGCAGATCGCCCGGACCCTGGTCACGGGGCGTGCCGCCCTGGACCACCGGGCGGTCGTCGTCGGCCGCCGCGACGACCTCGGCGGACTCCTCGCCGGCCTCGACGCGCTCGCCTCCGGCACCGAGGCGCCGGACGTGGTCCGCGGCGAGGCGGTACAGGGCCGCACGGCCTTCGTCTTCACCGGCCAGGGCTCCCGGTACGCGGGCATGGGACGCGAACTCCACGCCGCCCACCCGGTGTTCGCCGACGCCTTCGACGCGGTGGCGGCCCGTATCGACCTCGGGACACCGCTGCCCGTGATCCTGTTCGGCGACGGGGACCTGATGGAACGGGCCGGCTACGCCCACGCCGGGACGTTCGCCCTCCAGGTGGCCCTCGCCCGGCTCCTCGCGTCCTGGGGCGTCACCCCCGACGTCGTCCTCGGCCACTCCACCGGCGAGCTGGCCGCCGCGCACATCGCCGGCATCCTCTCCCTCGACGACGCCTGCACCCTGGTGGAGGCGCGCGCCCGGCTGCTGCTCGGCCTGCGCGAGGACGGGAAGATGCTCGCCGTCGAGGCGCGCGAGGAGGACATCCTCCCGCTGCCGGACGGCGCCTCCCTCGCCGCCGTCAACGGGCCCGAGGCGCTGGTCGTCTCCGGCGACGCCGACGTGATCGACGGTCTCGGCGCCCGCTGGCGGGCCGAGGGACGGCGGGTCAAGGACATCTCCGTCTCCCTCGCCGCCCACTCCCACCACGTGGAACCGGCCCTCGCCGAACTCGCCGCCGTCGCGGCCGGCCTCACCCACCACGAGCCCGCCGTCCCCATGGCGGCCACCGGCCCCGGCAGCCTCGACACCCCGGAGTACTGGGCCGAGCAGATGCGGCGGACCGTCCGCTTCGCCGACGCCGTCCGCGGACTGGGCGGTGTGCGCAGGTTCGTCGAGATCGGCCCGAAGGGCGGCCTGACGGCCATCGCCCTGCAGCTGGTCGACGACGCGGTCGCCGTGCCGACCCTGCGGTCCGGGGTCCCCGAGAGCGAGGCGCTGCTGCAGACCCTGGCCGGGCTGCACGTGGCGGGCGCCCGCGTCCAGTGGCCGCTCGACGCCGTCGAGGGGGCCGATCTGCCCACCTACGCCTTCGAGCACCGCAGGTACTGGGCGCTGTCCGAGTCCGGTCCCGCCGACGTGGAGGGCGCCGGCCTGGCCGGCGTCGACCACCCGCTGCTGGGCGCGGCGGTGGCGTCGGCGACCGACGACGGGCTGGTCCTCACCGGCCGGCTGTCCACCTCGGTCCACCCCTGGCTCGCGGACCACCGCTTCCGCGGCACGGTCCTGGTCCCGGGCACCGCGCTGCTCGAACTCGCCCTCCAGGCGGCCCGGGCGACCGGCGGCCGGCTCGTCGAGGAACTGACCCTGCACGCGCCGCTGGTCCTGCCGGACCGTACGCCCGTACGGTTCCAGGTCGTGGTCGGCGCCGAGGACGGCGCGGCCGGCGGCGGACGCGAGGTGGCGGTCTACGCCCGCCCCGAGAACGGTGCCGACGGACCCTGGGTCCGGCACGCCGCCGGCGTGCTCGCGGCGGACCTGCCGGCCGAGCCGGCCCCGGAGGCGCTGTGGCCCCCGGCCGGCGCCGAACCCGTGGACCTGGCGGGGCACTACACGCTGCTGGACGCGGCGGGCCTGGAGTACGGGCCGGCCTTCCAGGGCCTGCGGGCCGCCTGGCGGTCCGGGGACGTGCTGCACGCCGAGGTCGTGCTCCCCGAGCCGCAGCGCGGCGACGCCTACGCCGCGCACCCCGCGCTGCTCGACGCCGCGCTGCACGCGCTGGCGCTCGCCGGCCCCGGGGACGGCGCCCCGCCGGCGCCGCGACTGCCGTTCTCGTGGTCGGGCGTCGCGCTGCACGCGGTCGGCGCCGGGACCCTGCGGGTCCGGATCACGCCCGCGGGACCGGACGCCGTGACACTGGAAGCCTTCGACGACGCGGGCATGCCCGTGCTGTCGGTCGCGTCCCTGACACTGCGGGAGGCGACCGGCCCGG
Source organism: Streptomyces genisteinicus (assembly GCF_014489615.1). Taxonomy (GTDB): domain Bacteria; phylum Actinomycetota; class Actinomycetes; order Streptomycetales; family Streptomycetaceae; genus Streptomyces; species Streptomyces genisteinicus. Next base: position 213,454 of record NZ_CP060826.1, on the reverse strand, counting down.
CGGCCCCGGACCCGGCCGCCGACTCCCTGTTCGAGGTGGTGTGGACCGAGCTGGACGCACCGGCCGGGACCGCTGCCGCCGCGGTGGAGTTCGTGACCGTGGACGGTCCGGACGCCCTCGCCGAGGTGCCGCCGGTCGCCCTGTGGCAGGCGCCCGCCGGGCCCGCGGAGGTCCTCGCGGGCGTCCGGGCCTGGCTCGCCGACGAGCGCACGGCCGACGCGCGGCTGGTGGTCCGCACCCGGGGCGCGGTCGCCGCCCACCCCGGCGACGACGTCGCCGATCCGCTCGCCGCCGCCGCCTGGGGTCTGGTGCGCACCGCGCAGACCGAGCACCCCGGACGCTTCGTGCTGCTCGACACCGACACCGACACCGACTCCTACTCCGACACGGGCACCGACGCCGCCGGCACCGCCGCCGGGGCTGCTGCCGGCGCGCCGGTCGCCGTCACCGACGGAGCGGTGGCCGCCGCCCTCGGCCTCCTGGCCGCGGCGGACGAACCGCAGGCGGCCGTACGCGCGGGCCGGGTGCTGGTGCCCCGGCTGAAGCGCCTGAGGCCCGGCGCCGCCGCGGACACCGGAAACGGAACCGGCGCGGACACCACCGCCCGGCTCCGCCCCGACGGCACCGTCCTCGTCACCGGCGGCACCGGAGCGCTGGGCGCGATGCTGGCCCGGCACCTGGTGGAGCGGCACGGCGTCCGGCACCTGCTGCTGACCGGCCGCCGCGGCCCCGACGCCCCCGGCGCCCGGGAACTCGTCGCCGAACTCGCCGGGCACGGCGCCGACGCCCGCGTCGTGGCCTGCGACGCGGCCGACCGCGAGGCGCTGGCCGCGCTGATCGGCGGCATCCCGGCCGCCCACCCGCTGACCGGCGTCGTGCACACCGCCGGCGTCCTCGACGACGGCGTCATCGAGGCGCAGACACCCGAACGGCTCGCCACGGTGTTCGCGCCCAAGGCCGAAGCGGCCCTGCACCTGCACGAGCTGACCGCCGGCCACGACCTGGCCCTGTTCGTGCTGTACTCCTCGCTCGCCGCGACCATCGGCGCCGCGGGCCAGGCCAACTACGCGGCGGCCAACGCCGTGCTGGACGGCCTCGCCGCGCACCGCCGCCACCGGGGCCTGCCCGCCGTCTCGCTGGGCTGGGGCCTGTGGGAGCAGCCCGGCGCGATGTCCGAGCACCTCGACGACACGGCCGTCGCCCGGCTCACCCGGCTCGGCGACGCCCTCGGCGCGCAGGAGGGCCTGGCCCTCTTCGACGCGGCGCTGGCCGCCGGGCGCGCCCACCTCGTGCCGACCCGCTTCGCCCCGGCCCCGGTCCGGGCGGCGCACGAGGTGCCGCCGCTGCTGCGCGCGCTGGTCCGCGTCCCCGCCCGGCTCCGCAGGGCCGGCGCGTCCGGCGAGGACCGCGGCAGCGGACTCGCGGCGCGCCTGGCGGCTGCCGCCGACCCGGCCGGGCTCCTGCTCGACCTGGTCCGCGACGAGGTGGCCGCGGTGCTGAGCCACGAGCCCGGCGACCGGGTCGCCGCCGACCGGGCCTTCCGCGAGCTGGGCTTCGACTCGCTCACCTCGGTGGAACTGCGCAACCAGCTCTCGGCCCTCACGGGTCTCAAACTGCCCGCGACCGTCGTCTTCGACCATCCGGCCCCGAGGGCCCTGGCGGAGCACCTGCACGGACGGCTCGCCCAGGCGGCGGCCGCCGCCCCGCAGGACACGGCGCCCGGCGCCGCGGCCCCCGCGGCCGACCCGCGCGAGCGGCCCGCCGCCGCGGCACCCGCCCGCCGGACCGCGGCACCCGCCGCCCCCGCGGCGCTGCCGCCGGCCGGCGAGCCGATCGCCGTCGTCGCGATGGCGTGCCGGTACCCGGGCGGGGTCGACTCGCCCGAGGAGCTGTGGCGCCTGCTGGCCGAGGAACGCGACGCCGTCGGCCCGTTCCCCGCCGACCGCGGCTGGAACCTCGGTGCCCCGGGCCGCGGCGACGCCATCTCGGCCCGCGGCGGAGCGTTCGTCGACACCGCGGGCGACTTCGACGCGGCGCTCTTCGGCATCTCCCCGCGCGAGGCCCTCACCATGGACCCGCAGCAGCGGCTCCTGCTGGAGACCGCCTGGGAGACCTTCGAGCGCGCCGGCATCGACCCCGCCACCCTGCGCGGCACCCGCACCGGTGTGTTCGCCGGCGCGATGGGGTCCGGCTACGGAGTGGGCCTCAGGATGCCGGAGGACGCCGAGGGCCACCTGGTCACCGGCGCCGCGGGCAGCGTCGCCTCCGGCCGCCTCTCGTACACCTTCGGACTGGAGGGCCCGGCCGTCACCGTCGACACCGCCTGCTCGGCGTCGCTGGTCGCCCTGCACCTGGCCGCGCAGTCGCTGCGCGGCGGCGAGTGCACCATGGCGCTCGCCGGCGGTGTCACCGTCGTCGCGACCCCGGACGTGCTGATCGGCTTCAGCCGGCAGAACGGCCTGGCCGCCGACGGCCGCTGCAAGGCGTTCGCCGCCTCGGCCGACGGCACCGGCTGGGGCGAGGGCGTGGGCCTGCTCCTCCTGGAGCGGCTCTCCGACGCCCGCCGCAACGGCCACCCGGTCCTCGCCGTGCTCCGCGGCTCGGCCGTCAACCAGGACGGCGCCTCCAACGGGCTGACCGCCCCCAACGGCCCCGCCCAGCAGCGGGTCATGCGCGCCGCGCTGGCCGCGGCCGGACTGGAGCCGTCCGAGGTCGACGCGGTGGAGGCGCACGGCACGGGCACCCGGCTCGGCGACCCGATCGAGGCGCAGGCCGTCATCGAGGTCTACGGCCAGGGCCGCGCGGAGCCGCTGCACCTGGGCTCGGTGAAGTCGAACCTCGGCCACACCCAGGCCGCCGCCGGTGTCGCCGGCGTCATCAAGACCGTCGAGTCGATACGCCGCGGCACCCTGCCGAAGACCCTGCACGTGGACGCCCCGACCCCGGAGGTCGACTGGTCCGCGGGCGCGGTGGAACTGCTCACCGAGGCCCGGCCCTGGCCGGAGACCGGCCGTCCGCGCCGCGCCGGCGTCTCCTCGTTCGGGATCAGCGGCACCAACGCCCACGTCATCGTCGAACAGGCCCCGGCCGAGCGGCCGGCGGCCGCGGCGGCGCCGGAGCCCGCGCCCGCCGCCCTGCCCTGGCTGCTCTCCGCCCAGTCGGCCGCCGCCCTGCGCGGCCAGGCCGCCCGGCTGCTCGCCTTCGCCGACGCGCACCCGGACGTCCCGGCCGCGGACATCGCCCGCGCCCTCACCGGCTCCCGGGCCCGCCTCGCCCACCGCGCGGCGCTGCTCGGCGCCGACCGCACGGAACTCGTCGCGGCCCTGCGCTCCTTCGCCGAAGGAGCCCCGGGCGCCCCGGCGGGCCGCGCCGACGAGTCGCGCACCGCGTTCCTCTTCGCCGGCCAGGGCGCCCAGCGCGCCGGGATGGGCCGCGAACTGTACGCCGCGCACCCGGTGTTCGCGGCCGCCTTCGACGCCGTCGCCGACCGCCTGGACACCGGCCGTCCGCTCGCCGACGTGGTGTTCGGCACCGACGACGACGTCCTGGCCCGGACCGGATACACCCAGCCGGCGCTGTTCGCCCTGGAAGTGGCGCTGTTCCGGCTGGTCGAGTCGTGGGGCGTGCGCCCCGACCTGCTCGTCGGCCACTCGATCGGCGAACTGGCCGCCGCCCACGTCGCCGGCGTGCTGTCGCTGGACGACGCCTGCACCCTCGTCGCGGCCCGTTCCCGGCTGATGCAGGCCCTGCCCGCCGGCGGCGCCATGCTCGCCGTCGAGGCCGCGGAGGACGAGATCACCCTGCCCGACGGTGTGGACCTCGCGGCCGTCAACGGCCCGAGGGCGCTGACCGTGGCCGGTGACGAGGAGGCCGTCGCCGGCTGCGAGGAGCGCTGGCGGGCGGAGGGCCGCAAGGTACGGCGGCTCGTCGTCTCGCACGCCTTCCACTCCCACCGGATGCGGCCGATGCTCGACGAGTTCCGTGCGGTCGCCGGGCAACTGACCTACCACGCACCGGCCATTCCGCTGGTCTGCACGGCCCCCGGCGACCCGGCGACCCCCGAGTACTGGGTGAACCAGGTCCGCGAGCCGGTCAGGTTCGCCGACGCCGTCGCCGAACTCTGGCGCCGGGACGTCGGCGCCTGCGTCGAACTCGGACCGGACGGAGTGCTCAGCGCACTGGCCGCCGCCACCGCGCCCCAGGACGTCGTCGCCGTACCGGTGCTGCGGCCCGGCCGCGCCGAACCGGCCACCCTGCTGGCCGCCGTGGCCGCCGCGCACACCCGGGGCACACGCGTGGACTGGCAGGCCGTCCTCGGCACCGGCCCCCGGGCCGCGCTGCCCACCTACGCGTTCGACCGGACCCGCTACTGGCCCGAGGCGCGCACGCCGGAAGCCGGCCCGGCCGACACCGAGTTCTGGGAGGCCGTCGACTCCGGCGACCTCGGCGCCCTCGCCGGGATGGACCCCGGCGCCGCCGCCGCCCTCGCCGAGGCGCTGCCCGCGCTCGCCGCCTGGCGCCGCGCCCGCGTCCTGCGCGAGACCGCGGCGGGCCACCGGTACCGCGTCGAGTGGACGGACGTCCCGGCGGCCGGCCCGGCCGGCGGGCACTGGCTCGTTGCCGCCGCCCCCGAGGACACCGGCCCGGCCTCGGCCGTGGCCGCCGCGCTGCGCGACAGCGGCGCCGGGGCGACCGTCTGCACCCCGGACGAACTGTCCGCCGCCGACCCCGCCGACGGAGTGCTGCTCCTCTCCGGCGACCCGGAGACCGTCCTCGCCGTCGTACGCTCCGGACTCGGCTCGCCCCTGTGGTGCGTGACGACCTCGGCCGTCGCCGCGGGCGGCACCGCGGCCGACCCCCGCGCCGCCCAGGTGTGGGGAATCGGCCGGGTCGCCGCGCTCGAACAGCCGCGCCGCTGGGGCGGTCTCATCGACCTGCCCGAGCAGCCCGGCGCCGACACCCTGGCCCTCGTGGCCGCCGTCCTCGGCGGCACCGAGGACCAGGTGGCCCTCCGCGGCAGCCGGATCCTGGCCCGCCGTCTGGACCGCGCACCGCTGGCACCCGGCGGCACCTGGACCCCGGCCGCGGGCGCCACGCTCGTCACCGGCGGCACCGGCGCCCTCGGCGGGCACGTCGCACGGCTGCTGGCCCGGCAGGGCGCCGCGGAACTCGTCCTCACCAGCAGGTCCGGGCCCCGCGCCCCGGGCGCCGCGGCCCTGGTCGCGGAACTCGCCGCGCTCGGCTGCACGGCCGTCGTCGCGGCCTGCGACGTCGCCGACCGCGACGACCTCGCCGCACTGCTGGCCGAACACCCGGTCCGGGCCGTCTTCCACACCGCCGGCACCGACACCGCCCGCTCGCTGAAGGACCTCGACGCCGCCGGCTACCGCGACGTCACCCGGGCCAAGGTGGACGGCGCCCGCCATCTCGACGAACTCCTCCCCGAGGCCGAGCAGTTCGTGCTGTTCTCGTCGATCGCCGGAGTCTGGGGCAGCGGGGAGCAGGCGGCGTACGCCGCGGGCAACGCCTCCCTCGACGCGCTCGCCGAACGCCGCCGCGCCGAGGGCCGCCCGGCCCTCTCCCTCGCCTGGGGCCCCTGGGCAGGGGAGGGCATGGCCGCCACCGCGGCGGGCGGGGCCGACGGCGACGCCGCCGCCTACCTCGCCCGGCGCGGACTCACCGCGATGGAACCCGGCACGGCGCTCACGGCCATGACCGACGCGCTCGGCGCACAGGACACCTGCGTGACCGTCGCCGACGTGGACTGGGGCCGCTTCCTGCCCGCGTTCACGGCCGGCCGCCCCGCGCCCCTGTTCACCCGGCTCACCGACGGCGGGACGGCGGACGGAGAGGCGGAGGAGGAAGGACTCACGGCGTACGCCGCCGGACTGGCCGGCTTCTCCCCGGCCCGTCGCGAACGCGCCCTCCTCGACCTGGTGCGCCGTCAGGTCGCCGACGTCCTCGGCCACCGGGAGACGGACGGCGTCGCCGCCCGGACCGGTTTCGCCGAGCTCGGCTTCGACTCGCTGACCGCCGTCGAGATCCGGCGCCGGACGGCCGAGGCCACCGGCCTGCCGCTCCCCAACTCGATGATCTTCGACTACCCGACCCCCGCCGCCCTTGCCGCCCATCTGGCCGAGGAGATCGCGGCAGCGGCCGCCTCGGCCGCGGAACCGGATTCCGGCCCCGCGACCCGGACCGCCGCGGACGTCCCCGACGACGACGGCCCGGAAGAAGCCGTGTCGGACAGCGACATCGACGAGATGGACGTCGACGCGCTCATCCAGGCCGCCCTGGACAACGCGGAGGAGTGAGCACCCCTTCCGCCTGAACGGACACCCCCGTGAAGCCCCCGGCGGACCCCAGCCCCTAAGGGGTCCGCCGGGGGCTGTCCCGCGGGGCCCGGCGGACCGGCGCGCGGCGCCGGATACCCCGGGCCTCCCCGTGCCCACAGGGCGCAGGGGACATGCCGCAAGGCGGAGGAGCAACCTCATACCGGGCGCATCCGGGCGCTCCCGCCACGCGGCCGGACGCCGTGGCCGGCGCCGCGCGCCCGCCGGGGTCCGGGCGGCGGTCTTAGGGGTTGTCCACGACTCTGCGCCGTTCGTAGGCTCAGCGGGAGTTTCCGCACAGAATTTCTCTGCCGAAATCCGCAATTCGATTCCGGAGAAAGAGAAGACGAAATTCTGTTGTCGCGCGGTCCTGGCAATTCAGCGAAATTCCGCCGCGAAAGTGGCTGCGGCGGGTCCGGAGAAGGTGGCATCGAGTGGCCGACGACCAGAAGTATCTCGACTATCTCAGGCGGCTCACCGCGGACCTGCGGCAGACCCGGCGGCGCCTGCGGATCGCCGAGGCACGCGGCAGCGAACCCGTGGCGGTCGTCGGCATGGCATGCCGCTACCCCGGCGAGGTGCGGACCCCCGAAGACCTCTGGGACATGGTCTCCTCGGGCCGGGACGGCATCTCCGCCTTCCCCGTGAACCGCGGCTGGGACACCACCGCCCTCTACGACGACGCCCCCGACAGCGCCGGCACCACCTACGTGCGCGAGGGCGGATTCGTCCACGAGGCGGGCGACTTCGACGCCGCCCTGTTCAGCATCTCGCCGCGCGAGGCCCTGGCCATGGACCCGCAGCAGCGGCTGTTCCTGGAGACCTCCTGGGAGGCCCTGGAGCGGGCGGGCGTCGACCCGCTGTCCCTGCGCGGCAGCCGCACCGGCGTCTTCGTCGGCTCCTCCTCCTCCGCCTACGGCGCCAGGCTGCGCGCCCTGCCCGAGGGCGTCGAAGGGCACCTGCTGACCGGCAGCGCCCCCAGCGTCGTCTCCGGCCGTGTCTCCTACGCCCTGGGCCTCGAAGGCCCCGCCGTCACCGTGGACACCGCCTGCTCCTCGTCCCTGGTGGCGACCCACCTCGCCGTCCAGGCGCTGCGGTCCGGCGAGTGCGACGCCGCCCTCGCCGGCGGCGTCACCGTCATGACCAGCCCCGGCATCTTCACCGAGTTCAGCCGCCAGCGCGGCCTCGCCTCCGACGGACGCTGCAAGCCGTTCTCCGCGGACGCCGACGGCACCGGATGGGCCGAGGGCTCGGGTGTCGTCGTCCTCCGGCGCCTCTCCGACGCCAAGCGGCGCGGCGACCGCATCCTCGCCGTCATCCGGGGCTCCGCCGTCAACCAGGACGGCGCCTCCAACGGCCTGAGCGCCCCCAACGGCCCCTCCCAGGAACGGGTCATCCTCGCGGCTCTGGAGAACGCCCGACTCGAACCCGCCGACATCGACGCCGTCGAGGCGCACGGCACCGGCACGACACTCGGCGACCCGATCGAGGCGCAGGCGCTGCTCGCCACCTACGGGCAGGGCGCCCGCCGCGAACCGCTGCGGCTCGGCTCCGTCAAGTCGAACATCGGGCACGCGCAGGCGGCCTCCGGCGTCGCCGGACTCATCAAGATGGTGCTGGCCCTCGGCCACGAGGAACTGCCGCCCACCCTCCACGTCGGCGAACCCACCCCGCACGTCGACTGGTCCCAGGGCCAGGTGCAGCTGCTCACCGACCCGACGGCCTGGCCCAGCGACCCGGAGCGACCCCGCCGGGCGGGCGTCTCCTCCTTCAGCATCAGCGGCACCAACGTCCACATCATCCTGGAGGGCCCGGACGCGACCGCCGAACGGCCCGACGACGAGACGGGCGAGACCGGCGACGAGACGGACGCGACCGGCACGGCCGCGGCGGACACCCCCGCCGCCGACGGGCCGGACGCCGGCCGGCCGATTCTCCCCGTCGTCCCGTGGGTGCTGTCCGGGCACACGGCCGACGCCCTCGCGGCACAGGCGGGCCGCCTCACCGGCACGGCCGGCGCCGACCCGGCGGGAGTCGGCCGCTCCCTGCTCTCCCGCGCGGTGCTTGAGCACCGCGCGGTGGTGCTGGGGGAGGACCGCGCCGCGGCGCTGCGCGCGCTCGCACAGGGCACGGCACACCCCGACGTGGTGCGCGGCGTGGCCCGTTCCGGCGGTGCTCCGGTGCTGGTGTTCCCTGGTCAGGGGTCGCAGTGGCTGGGTATGGGGCGTGAACTGGCCGGGTTCTCGCCGGTGTTCCGGGAGTCGCTGGAGGAGTGTGCGGCGGCGTTGGAGCCGTTCGCGGACGGCTGGTCGCTGCTGGATGTTCTCAGCAGTGATGACGAGGTGTTGTGGGGCCGGGTGGATGTGGTCCAGCCGGTGTTGTGGGCGTTGATGGTGTCGCTGGCCCGGTTGTGGCGGTCGGCGGGTGTGGTGCCGTCTGCGGTGGTGGGGCATTCGCAGGGTGAGATCGCGGCTGCGGTGGTCGCCGGGGGCTTGTCGTTGTCGGACGGTGCCCGTGTGGTGGCGTTGCGGTCGCGTGCGTTGCGGGTGCTGGCGGGGCGGGGCGGGATGGTGTCGCTGGCGGCGGGTCCGGGGACGGCGCGTGAGCTGGTGGAGCCGTTCGGTGGCCGGGTGTCGGTTGCTGCGGTGAACGGTCCGGGTGCGACGGTGGTGTCGGGTGAGCCGGATGCGCTGGACGAGTTGATGGCGGTGTGTGAGGCGCGGGGGGTGCGGGCGCGTCGGGTGCCGGTGGATTATGCGTCGCATTCGGTGCAGGTGGAGGAGTTGCGGGAGCGGATTCTCGCGGATCTTGCCGTGGTGGCGCCGGTGTCGTCTGCTGTTCCGTTGTATTCGTCGGTGACGGGTGGGCGTATCGACACGGCGGTGATGGATGCCGGGTACTGGTACGAGAGTCTGCGGTCGCTGGTGCGGTTCGACGAGGCGACGGGTGCGTTGCTGGCGGACGGCCGGTCGGTGTTCCTGGAGTGCAGCCCGCATCCGGTGCTGACTCCGGGGATAGAGCAGTCGGTGGAGGAGTCGGGGCGTCCGGGTGTCACGCTGGCGACGTTGCAGCGGGACAAGGGCGATGCCATGCGCTGGCTGTCGGCGCTGGCGGAGGCGCATGTCGCCGGGGTACCGGTCGACTGGACCGCCGTCCTGCCCGAGGCCCGGCCCGTCGACCTCCCCACCTACGCCTTCCAGCACACCCACTACTGGATGACGGAACCCCCCGAGGCCGCCCGAGCCCTGGACGCGGCCACAGGCGGCGATCCGGACGAGACGGAGTTCTGGGACGCGGTCGACCGTCTCGACTACGACCAGGTCGCCGGCACCCTGCACCTCGAATCGGGCGACGGACTCGAGACCGTGCTCCCCGCCCTCTCCGTATGGCGCCGCAGCCGCGCCGAACGTTCCACCGTCGATGCCTGGCGCTACCGCGTCGCCTGGCAGCCCGCCGACCGCACCCCCGCCACCGCCCTCGACGGCCACTGGCTGCTGCTGCGCACCGACGGCACGGACGAGGACCACGCCGACCGCTGCACGCGAGCGCTGCGCGACGCGGGCGCCGAGGCGACCGTGCTGACGGTCCCCGACTCCGTGCTCGACCGATGGGGCATCAGTCAACTCCTGCGCGAGACAGCGGAGTCGGCCGCCTCGCCGTTCACCGGCGTCCTGTCCCTCCTGGCCGACGACAGCCGGCCCCACCCCGAGGACCCGGCGGTCTCCGTCGGCCTCGGCACGACCCTCACCGTCGTCCAGGCACTGGCCGACGCCGAGATCACCGCACCGCTCTGGTGCACCACCACCGGCGCCGTCGCCGCGCACCGCTCCGACCGGATCACCGAGCCCGCCACCGCCCGCGTCTGGGGCCTCGGCCGGGTCGCCGCGCTCGAACACCCCGAGCGCTGGGGCGGCCTCGTCGACCTGCCCGCCGACCCCGACCCCCGCACACTGGCCCGCCTCGCGGCCGTGCTCACCGGAGACGAGGACCAGGTCGCCGTGCGGGCCGAAGGCGTCTACGTACGCCGTCTGCTCCACGCACCCTCCACCCCCACCGCGGACACCGCCCCGCCCGCCACCGCCCCCGAAGCTGTCCTCATCACGGGCGGAACCGGAGCACTCGGCGCGGAGACCGCCCGGATGCTCGCACGCCGGGGCACCCGGCGACTGGTGCTGTCCAGCAGGCGGGGCGGGGAAGCCCCCGGGGCCGCCGAACTCGTCGCCGAACTGGCCGCACTCGGGGCGACGGCGACCGTCGCCGCCTGCGACACCGCCGACCGCGACGCGCTCGCCGCACTGCTCGCCGAGCACCCCGTCACCGGTGTCGTCCACGCCGCCGGCGTCGACCCGGTCCTGCTCATCGACGCCACGTCGGTGAGCGAGCTGGCCGAGGGACTGAGGGCCAAGGCCCTCGGCGCCGAACACCTCGACGCGCTCCTCCCCGACGCCGAACTCTTCGTGCTGTTCTCCTCCATCGCGGGAATCTGGGGCAGCGGCGGACAGGCCGCCTACGCCGCGGCCAACGCCCACCTCGACACCCTCGCCACCGCCCGCCGGGCCGCCGGCCGGGCCGGAACCGCCGTCTCCTGGGGCTCCTGGGCCGGGGCCGGCATGGCAGCCCGGGACGGCGCCGACGAATACCTCAGACGCCGCGGACTGCGCCCGATGGCGGCGGCCCTGTGCGTCGCCGCGCTGGAGCGCGCGATCGACTCCGACGACGCGTGCGTCACCGTCGCGGACGTGGACTGGGCACGGTTCACGCCCGCCTTCACCAGCGGCCGGCCCAGCCCCTTGCTGGCCGCACTGCCCGAGGCCGTCGACGCCCTCGCGGCAGGCGCGGACGGCGGGGAGGTCCGTGCGGGGACCTCCGCCGCCTCCGCCGTGCGGACCCTGCTGGCCGGAGTGCCCGAGTCCGAGTGGGCCCGAACCCTCGTCGACCTGGTCCGCCGGGAGACCGCGGCCGCCCTCGGCTACCCCGAACCCGTCGAAGCCGACCGCCCGTTCAAGGACCTGGGCGTGGACTCCCTCACCGCGCTCCAGGTCCGCAAGCGGGTGGCCGACGCCGCAGGTCTTCAGCTGTCCGCGACGCTCGTCTTCGACCATCCCACCCCCTCGGCCGTCGCACGCCACCTGCTGTCGCTGATCGGCGACGAGGAGCGCGCGGTCGCCGTCCCGTCGGCCGCCGCCTCCGACGAACCGCTCGCCATCGTCTCCATGGCCTGCCGCTACCCCGGCGGCGTGGACTCCCCCGAGACGCTGTGGGACCTGGTCGCGGAAGGCCGCGACGGGGTCGGGGCCTTCCCCACCGACCGCGGCTGGCGTGCGGCTCCCGGCGCGAGCGTCGGCTTCGCCCTCGAAGGCGGCTTCGTGCACGACGCCACGGAGTTCGACGCGGGGCTCTTCGGCATCTCGCCCCGTGAGGCGCTGGCGATGGACCCGCAGCAGCGACTGCTGCTGGAGACGGCGTGGGAGGCGCTGGAGCGGGCGGGCATGAACCCGCGCACCCTCCAGGGGACCTCCACCGGCGTCTTCGTCGGCGCCTCCCCCTCCGGATACGGAGTGGGCGCCACCGACTCCGGCTCCGAGGGCCACTTCCTGACCGGCATGTCCGGCAGTGTGCTGTCCGGCCGGGTCGCGTACTCGTTCGGGCTGGAGGGCCCGGCGGTCACCGTCGACACGGCGTGCTCGTCGTCGCTGGTGGCGCTCCACCTGGCCGCGCAGTCGCTGCGCTCCGGCGAGTGCTCCATGGCGGTCGTCGGCGGCGTCGCGGTGATGAGCACCCCCGGCGTCTTCGCCGAGTTCGACCGTCAGGACGGTCTCGCCTCCGACGGCCGGTGCAAGGCGTTCGCGGCCGCCGCGGACGGCACGGGCTGGGGCGAGGGCGTCGGCGTGCTCCTCGTGGAGCGGCTGTCGGACGCGCGGCGCAACGGGCACGAGGTCCTGGCCGTGATGCGCGCCTCGGCGGTGAACCAGGACGGCGCGTCGAACGGTCTGACGGCGCCGAACGGTCCCGCGCAGCAGCGTGTGGTGCGGGCGGCGCTGGCCGCGGCCGGGCTGGGGACCTCCGACGTGGACGCGGTGGAGGCGCACGGCACGGGGACCCGGCTGGGCGACCCGATCGAGGCGCAGGCGCTCCTTGCCACCTACGGGCAGGACCGTGAGGAGCCGCTGTACCTGGGGTCGGTGAAGTCGAACATCGGTCACACGCAGGCGGCTTCGGGTGTCGCGGGTGTGATCAAGATGGTGGAGGCGATCCGGCGGGGTGTGCTGCCGGCGACGCTGCACGTGGACGCGCCGACGCCGCATGTGGACTGGTCGGCGGGGTCGGTCGAGCTGCTGGCCGAGGCGCGGGAGTGGCCGGAGGCGGGGCGTCCGCGCCGAGCGGGTGTGTCGTCGTTCGGTGTGAGCGGGACGAACGCGCATGTGATCCTGGAGCAGGCCGACGGTTCGTTCGACGAGGTCGCAGAGGCCGTCGAGGTGGCTCCGGACGGGTGTGCCGTGGTGCCGTGGGTGCTGTCGGCGCGGTCGAAGGGTGCGCTGGCGGCCCAGGCGGGCCGGCTGGAGGCGTTCCTGGCGGAGCGTCCGGAGGTGGCCTCGTCCGCGGTGGCGCACACGCTGGCGACGGGTCGTGCGGCGTTGGAGCACCGGGCTGTCGTCCTCGGTGCGGACCGGGACGACCTGCTCGCCGGAGTGCGCGCGCTGGCTGGGGGAGAGCTCTCGCAACAGCTCGTCACCGGCACGGTGCGGACCGGGCGCACAGGGTTCCTGTTCTCGGGTCAGGGTGCGCAGCGGATCGGTATGGGCCGTGAGCTGTACGAGGCGTTCCCGGTGTTCGCGGAGGCGTTCGACGCGGTCTGCGCGCGGGTGGATGTCGAATGGCCTTTGCGGGACGTGGTGTTCGGCGAGGACGCGGAGCTGCTGGCGCGGACCGCGTACACCCAGCCCGCGCTCTTCGCGGTCGAGGTCGCGCTCTACCGTCTCGTCGAGTCGTGGGGTGTGACCCCTGACGTGCTGGTGGGGCATTCGATCGGTGAGCTGGCCGCCGCGCATGTGGCGGGTGTGCTGTCCCTCGACGACGCGTGCGCACTCGTCTCGGCGCGGGGCCGGCTGATGGAGGCGCTGCCGGAGGGCGGCGCGATGCTGGCCGTCGAGCTGGCCGAGGAGGGTCTGGAGCTGCCGGAGGGTGTGGACCTGGCGGCGGTGAACGGGCCGACGTCGGTGACGGTGTCCGGTGACGCTGCCGCGGTCGACGGGCTGGAGGAGCGGCTGCGGGCCGACGGCGTGCGCGTGAAGCGGCTGACCGTGTCGCACGCGTTCCACTCGCACCTGATGGAGCCCATGCTCGCCGAGTTCGCCGCCGTGGCGAAGTCCCTGACCTACCAGGCCCCGTCGATCCCGCTGGTCGCCACCGCGCCCGGCGACATGGCCACCCCGGACTACTGGGTGTCCCAGATCCGGGAGCCCGTCCGCTTCGCCGACGCGATCGCCTCCCTCGACGACGTCCGCGTCCTCCTCGAACTCGGTCCCGACGGGGTGCTCTCCGCCCTCGTCCCGCACATCGCCGAGGACGTCACCGCCGTCCCCGCCCTGCGTGCGGCAGCCGGGGAGACGAGCGCCTTCCAGCGCGCCCTCGCCGTCCTGCACGCCCAGGGCACCGCGGTGGACTGGCAGCGGGTCGTGCCGGGTCCCGGTGTGCCGCTGCCCACGTATGCCTTCCAGCGCGAACGCTACTGGCTCGACCCGGCCGAGCCCGCCGCCGAGGGTGTCGCGGCTCCGGGCGCGGAGGACGAGGCGTTCTGGTCGGTGGTGGAGGCCGGTGACAGTGGGGCGCTGGCGGATGTGCTGCGGGTGGGCGCGGGTGAGGCGGAGGCGGTGCTGCCGGCTCTGGCGGGTTGGCGGCGTGCGCGGGTGGAGCGTTCGCGGGCTGACGGTATGCGGTACCGGGTGGCGTGGCGTGTGGTGGAGGAGGGTTCCTCCCCTTCGGGGTCTGTGTTGTCGGGTCGTTGGCTTGTGGTGGGGACGGAGGGTGTGGACCGGGCGCGTGTGGAGGCGTGTGCGGGTGCGTTGGCGGGTGGTGGTGCGGAGCCGTTCACGGTGGTTCTGGACGATGGTGAGCTCGATCGGTGGGAGTTGGCTGCTCGTTTGACGGAGGAGGACGCGCTGGGGGGTGGTGTCGCGGGGGTGGTGTCTCTTGTGGCGCTGGACGGGCGTGTGGGTGTGGCGGGTGTGCCGGATGGTCTGCCGGTGTCGGTGGCGTGGTCGTTGGCGTTGGTGCAGGCGTTGGGTGACGCTGAGATCGATGTGCCGTTGTGGTGTGTGACGTCGGGTGCGGTGTCGACGGGTCGTGCCGATGGTGTGGTGGATGCGGTGCAGGCTCAGGTGTGGGGGCTGGGCCGGGTTGCGGCGTTGGAGTTTCCGCAGCGCTGGGGTGGTCTGGTGGATGTGCCGGCGGTGCTGGACGGGCGTGCGGGTGGGCGTCTGGTGCGGGTGTTGGCGGGTTCGGAGGATCAGGTTGCGGTGCGGGCGTCGGGTGTGTTCGCGCGTCGTCTGGTGCGGGTGGAGTCGGGTGTCGGTGGTGGGGGTGGGTTTGCGTCGTCGGGTGCGGTGCTGGTGACGGGTGGGACCGGTGCGTTGGGTTCTGCTGTGGCGCGTCGTCTGGCGGTGCGTGGTGTGTCGGAGCTGGTGCTGACGAGTCGGCGGGGGATGGAGGCTGCGGGGGCTGGTGAGTTGGTGGCCGAGCTCGCGGGGCTGGGTGCGGTGGCGACGGTGGTCGCGTGTGATGTGTCGGATCGTGGTGCGTTGGAGGGGTTGCTGGCGGAGTATCCGGTGACGGGTGTGTTCCATGCGGCGGGTGTGGTGGACACGGTTCCGTTGGTGGGTGTGGGTCCGGAGCAGTTCGCCGAGGTGTTGCGGGCGAAGACGTTGGGTGCCCGGTATCTGGACGAGTTGGTGCCGGATGCGGAGATGTTCGTTCTGTTCTCGTCGATCGCGGGTGTGTGGGGCAGTGGTGGTCAGTCGGCGTATGCGGCGGCCAACGCGTATCTGGACGGTCTCGCGGAGTCGCGTCGGGCGCGCGGGCTCGCGGCCACCTCGGTCGCCTGGGGCCCCTGGGCCGACGCCGGCATGCTCGTCGAGGAGAACGCCGAGGACTACCTGCGCCGCCGCGGCCTGACGCCGCTCCCGCCCGA
Organism: Streptomyces genisteinicus; assembly: GCF_014489615.1. Lineage (GTDB taxonomy): Bacteria > Actinomycetota > Actinomycetes > Streptomycetales > Streptomycetaceae > Streptomyces > Streptomyces genisteinicus. The sequence goes on along the minus strand of NZ_CP060826.1, from coordinate 197,935 downwards.
GCTCGGGGTGACCGTCCTGGAGGACGCCGTCGTCCGCGACCTGGGCTGCATCGTCGCCGCCGACGCCGACTGGACCCGGTTCGCACCGGCCTTCGGGTCGGGCCGCGCCACGACGCTCTTCGACACCATCCCCGAAGCCGTGGCTCCGTCCGCCGCCGTCTCCGGGCCGGACACGGACTCCGACGCCGCGCCCCTGGTGGCCGCACTCGCGGGCAAGGGGCCCGCCGAGCGCCGGGCCGTCCTGCTGGACGCCGTCAGAACCGGTGCCGCCGCGGTCCTGGGCCACGCCAGTGCGGACAGCGTCCCCGTCGAACTCTCCTTCTCCTCCCTCGGATTCGACTCGCTCACCGCCGTCGACCTCCGCGACCGGCTGATGGCCGAGACCGGCCTCTCCCTCTCCGCGACCCTGGTCTTCGACCACCCCACCGCCCAGGCGCTCGCCGGCCACCTCGCCGACCTGCTGCCCTCCTCCGCACCCGGCGACGCCTCCGCGCCGACCGCCCTCCGCGCCGCGGCCGACCCGGACGAGCCGATCGCGATCGTCTCCATGGCCTGCCGCTTCCCCGGCGGCGTCCGGTCGCCCGAGGACCTGTGGGACCTCGTCGCCTCCGGAGCCGACGGCATCTCCGCCTTCCCCACCGACCGCGACTGGGACGTCGCCGCCCTCCAGGAGACCGGGGCCTTCGCCACCGAGGGCGGCTTCGTGCACGACGCCACGGAGTTCGACGCCGACCTGTTCGGCATCTCGCCCCGTGAGGCGATCGCCATGGACCCGCAGCAGCGACTGCTGCTGGAGACGGCGTGGGAGACGCTGGAGCGGGCGGGCATGAACCCGCGCACGTTCCAGGGCACGACGACCGGCGTCTTCGTCGGCGCCTCGACGTCCGGCTACGGAACCGGCGGGCGCACCGAGGGCGCCGACGGCCACCTGATGACCGGCATGGCGGGCAGTGTGCTGTCGGGCCGGGTCGCGTACTCGTTCGGGCTGGAGGGCCCGGCGGTCACCGTCGACACGGCGTGCTCGTCGTCGCTGGTGGCGCTCCACCTGGCCGCGCAGTCGCTGCGCACGGGTGAGTGCGAGATGGCCCTCGCGGGCGGTGTCACCGTGATCGTCGGTCCCGACATCTTCGCCGAGTTCGACCGTCAGGACGGACTCGCCTCCGACGGCCGGTGCAAGGCGTTCGCGGCCGGCGCGGACGGCACGGGCTGGGGCGAGGGCGTCGGTCTGCTGCTGCTGGAGCGGCTGTCGGACGCGCGGCGCAACGGGCACGAGGTGCTCGGCGTGATGCGTGGCTCGGCGGTGAACCAGGACGGTGCGTCGAACGGTCTGACGGCGCCGAACGGTCCCGCGCAGCAGCGTGTGGTGCGGGCGGCGCTGGCCGCGGCCGGGCTGGGGACCTCCGACGTGGACGCGGTGGAGGCGCATGGCACGGGGACCCGGCTGGGCGACCCGATCGAGGCGCAGGCGCTGCTTGCGACGTACGGGCAGGACCGTGAGGAGCCGCTGTACCTGGGGTCGGTGAAGTCGAACATCGGTCACACGCAGGCGGCTTCGGGCGTCGCGGGCGTCATCAAGATGGTGGAGGCGATCCGGCGGGGTGTGCTGCCGGCGACGCTCCACGTGGACGCGCCGACACCGCATGTGGACTGGTCGGCGGGGTCGGTCGAGCTGCTGGCCGAGGCGCGGGAGTGGCCGGAGGCGGGGCGTCCGCGCCGTGCGGGTGTGTCGTCGTTCGGTGTGAGCGGGACGAACGCGCATGTGATCCTGGAGCAGGCCGACGGTTCGTTCGACGAGGTCGCAGAGGCCGTCGAGGTGGCTCCGGACGCGGGTGCCGTGGTGCCGTGGGTGCTGTCGGCGCGGTCGAAGGGTGCGCTGGCGGCCCAGGCGGGCCGGCTGGAGGCGTTCCTGGCGGAGCGTCCGGAGGTGGCCTCGTCCGCGGTGGCGCACACGCTGGCGACGGGTCGTGCGGCGCTGGAGCACCGGGCTGTCGTGCTCGGTGCGGACCGGGAGGACCTGCTCGCCGGAGTGCGCGCGCTGGCCGAGGACAGGTCCGTGCCGTCGGTGGTCCGCGACGAGGCCGTGCATGGCGGGCTGGCCCTGCTCTTCACCGGCCAGGGTGCGCAGCGCGCCGGGATGGGCCGTGAGCTGTACGAGGCGTTCCCGGTGTTCGCGGACGCGTTCGACGCGGTCTGCGCCCGGGTGGACCTCGAACGTCCCCTGCGGGACGTGGTGTTCGAGGACGGGGAGGCGCTGGACCGCACCGTCTACGCCCAGGCGGGGCTGTTCGCGGTCGAGGTCGCGCTCTACCGTCTCATCGAGTCGTGGGGTGTGACCCCTGACGTCCTCGTCGGCCACTCGATCGGTGAGCTGGCCGCCGCGCATGTCGCGGGTGTGCTCTCGCTGGACGACGCCTGTGCACTCGTCTCGGCGCGGGGCCGGCTGATGGACGCGCTGCCGGAGGGCGGCGCGATGCTGGCCGTCGAGCTGGCCGAGGAGGGCCTGGAGCTGCCCGAGGGCGTGGACCTCGCGGCGGTCAACGGGCCGACATCGCTCACCGTCTCCGGTGACGCGGACGCGATCGACGGGCTGGAGGAGCGGCTGCGGGCCGACGGTGTCCGGGTGAAGCGGCTGACCGTGTCGCACGCGTTCCACTCGCACCTGATGGAGCCGATGCTGGCGGACTTCGCGTCCGTGGCGGAGTCGCTGACGTACCACGCCCCGAGTATTCCCGTCGTTCCCACCGCGCCCGGCGACATGGCCACCCCGGACTACTGGGTGTCCCAGATCCGGGAGCCCGTGCGCTTCGCCGACGCGATCGCCTCTCTCGGCGGTGCGCGCACGGCACTGGAGCTCGGCCCCGCGGGCGTGCTCTCCGTCTTCGCCGCGGAGCAGGCCGACACCCTCGCCGCCGTACCCGCACTGCGCCCGGACCGTCCCGAGGCCGTCACCCTCCTGGCCGCCCTCGCCCGCCTGCACACCCGTGGCGTCCCCGTCGCCTGGGAGCAGGTTGTGCCGGGGCGGGGTGTGCCGCTGCCGACGTATGCCTTCCAGCGCGAGCGGTACTGGCTGGGAGCGGCGGCGCCCGCCGCCCCTGCGACGACCGTGAGCGCGGAGGACGAGGCGTTCTGGTCGGTGGTGGAGGCCGGTGACAGTGGGGCGCTGGCGGATGTGCTGCGGGTGGGCGCGGGTGAGGCGGAGGCGGTGCTGCCGGCTCTGGCGGGTTGGCGGCGTGCGCGGGTGGAGCGTTCGCGGGCTGACGGTATGCGGTACCGGGTGGCGTGGCGTGTGGTGGAGGAGGGTTCCTCCCCTGCGGCGTCTGTGTTGTCGGGTCGTTGGCTTGTGGTGGGGACGGAGGGTGTGGACCGGGCGCGTGTGGAGGCGTGTGCGGGTGCGTTGGCGGGTGGTGGTGCGGAGCCGTTCACGGTGGTTCTGGACGATGGTGAGCTTGATCGGTGGGAGTTGGCTGCTCGTTTGACGGAGGAGGACGCGCTGGGGGGTGGTGTCGCGGGGGTGGTGTCTCTTGTGGCGCTGGACGGGCGTGTGGGTGTGGCGGGTGTGCCGGATGGTCTGCCGGTGTCGGTGGCGTGGTCGTTGGCGTTGGTGCAGGCGTTGGGTGACGCTGAGATCGATGTGCCGTTGTGGTGTGTGACGTCGGGTGCGGTGTCGACGGGGCGTGCCGATGGTGTGGTGGATGCGGTGCAGGCTCAGGTGTGGGGGCTGGGCCGGGTTGCGGCGTTGGAGTTTCCGCAGCGCTGGGGTGGTCTGGTGGATGTGCCGGCGGTGCTGGACGGGCGTGCGGGTGGGCGTCTGGTGCGGGTGTTGGCGGGTTCGGAGGATCAGGTTGCGGTGCGGGCGTCGGGTGTGTTCGCGCGTCGTCTGGTGCGGGTGGAGTCGGGTGTCGGTGGTGGGGGTGGGTTCGCGTCGTCGGGTGCGGTGCTGGTGACGGGTGGGACCGGTGCGTTGGGTTCTGCTGTGGCGCGTCGTCTGGCGGTGCGTGGTGTGTCGGAGCTGGTGCTGACGAGTCGGCGGGGGTTGGAGGCTGCGGGGGCCGGTGAGTTGGTGGCCGAGCTCGCGGGGCTGGGTGCGGTGGCGACGGTGGTCGCGTGTGATGTGTCGGATCGTGGTGCGTTGGAGGGGTTGCTGGCGGAGTATCCGGTGACGGGTGTGTTCCATGCGGCGGGTGTGGTGGACACGGTTCCGTTGGTGGGTGTGGGTCCGGAGCAGTTCGCCGAGGTGTTGCGGGCGAAGACGTTGGGTGCCCGGTATCTGGACGAGTTGGTGCCGGATGCGGAGATGTTCGTTCTGTTCTCGTCGATCGCGGGTGTGTGGGGCAGTGGTGGTCAGTCGGCGTATGCGGCGGCCAACGCGTATCTGGACGGTCTCGCGGAGTCGCGTCGGGCGCGGGGGCTCGCGGCCACCTCGGTCGCCTGGGGTCCCTGGGCCGACGCCGGCATGCTCGTCGACGGCGAGGCGGAGGAGCACCTGCGCCGCCGCGGCCTCCTGCCGCTCGACCCCGCGCTCTCGGTGACCGCGCTGGAACAGGCGGTCTCCGACGACGTGGGCTGCCTCACCTTCGCCGACGTCGACTGGACCCGGTTCGCCACCAGCTTCACCGCCGTGCGGCCCGCGCCGCTCTTCGGCGAACTCCCCGAAGCCGCCCGGCCCGACACCGGGACGACGGCCTCCGCCCAGGGCTCCCCGTTCCGCCGCCGTATCGCGGAACTCGGCGCACAGCAGCGGGAGCGGGTCCTGCTGGCCCTCGTACGCGACGAGGCGGCCGCCACCCTGGGGCACCGCGGCAGCGACGGCGTCGCACCGCTGCGGGCCTTCTCCGACCTCGGGTTCGACTCGCTGACGGCGGTGGAACTGCGGACCCGGCTGAGCGATGCCACCGGCCTGGAACTGCCCGCGACCCTGGTCTTCGACCACCCCACCGCACAGGACCTCACCACCCACCTCGCCGGTCTGCTCGCCGCGGACCTGCCGGCCCCGGCAGGCAGCGAGGAGAGCGCCCCCGACGCCGGGGCCGTCCCCGCCGTCCCCGACGCCGGCTCCCACGACGAGCCGCTGGCCGTCATCGGCATGAGCTGCCGCTTCCCCGGCGGCGTCCGGTCGCCCGAGGACCTGTGGGACCTCGTCGCCGGCGGCGTGGACGCGGTCGGCGACTGCCCCGCCGAGCGCGGCTGGCCCGAGCGTCCGGCCGGCCCGGACGGCGCGTCCCGCCCCCTCCAGGGCGGATTCCTCGCCGACATCGCCTCCTTCGACGCCGGCCTGTTCAACATCTCGCCGCGCGAGGCCGTGATGATGGACCCGCAGCAGCGGCTCCTGCTGGAGACCGCCTGGGAGGTCTTCGAGCGCGCCGGCATCGACCCGCTCTCCCTGCGCGGCTCGCGCACCGGGGTCTTCGCGGGCGCCAACAACCACGACTACACCTCTCTGCCCGGCGAGACCCCGGAGGACGGCGAGGGCTATCTGGCCACCGGCGGCTCCGCCAGCGTGCTCTCCGGGCGGATCTCCTACACCTTCGGCCTGGAGGGCCCGGCCGTCACCGTCGACACCGCCTGCTCGTCCGGACTGGTCGCCCTGCACCTCGCGGGGCAGGCGCTGCGCCGCGGCGAATGCTCCCTGGCCCTGGCCGGCGGTGTGGTCACCATGTCCACACCCGGCGTCTTCGCCGAGTTCGGCAAGCAGGACGCGATGGCCGCCGACGGCCGCTGCAAGGCGTTCTCCGACGAGGCGGACGGAACGGGCTGGGGCGAGGGCGCCGGCATCCTGCTCATCGAGCGCCTCTCCGACGCCCGGCGCAACGGCCGCCGCATCCTCGCGGTCGTCCGCGGCTCCGCCGTCAACCAGGACGGCGCGTCCAACGGACTGACCGCCCCCAACGGCCCCTCCCAGCAGCGCGTCATCCGCGCCGCCCTCGCCGACGCCGGACTCACCCCGTCCGACGTGGACATGGTCGAGGCGCACGGTACGGGCACGAAGCTCGGCGACCCGATCGAGGCGCAGGCGCTGCTGGCCACCTACGGGCAGGACCGGGCGGACGACGTGCCGCTCTGGCTCGGCTCGGTCAAATCCAACATCGGTCACACGCAGGCCGCTTCGGGTATCGCGGGCGTCATCAAGGGCGCCATGGCGATGCGCGCCGGCCGGCTGCCCCGCACGCTCTTCGCCGACCGGCCCACCACCCAGGTCGACTGGACGGCCGGCAACGTCCGGCTGCTCGCCGAGGAGCGGGCCTGGCCCGAGAAGCCGGGGCCGCGCCGGGTGGGCGTCTCGTCGTTCGGCATGAGCGGCACCAACGCCCACGTGATCCTGGAGCAGGCCCCCGCCGACGAGGCGTCCGCCCGCGCCGGAGCCGTACCCGCCCCCGCCGGCGAAGCCCAGGCCCGCACCGGAGCCGCCCCCGCCCCCGCCGGCGAAGCCCAGGCCCGCACCGGAGCCGCCCCCGCCGGCGAGGCCCAGGCCCACGCCGTACCCGCGCCCGCAGGCGCGGCGGGCACGGGCGACGGAACCGCCGCGCCGGGCGCCTCCGCCCGGCCGGTGCCGTGGCTGCTCTCCGCCGACACCCCCGACGGCCTGCGCGACCAGGCCCGCCGGCTCGCCGGATCCGCCCCGGTCGCCCAGGCGTCGGGCGACCCGCTCGACGTGGCCTGGACGCTGGCCACGGCCCGCGCCACCCTCACCGAGCGCGCCGTCGTCCTCGGCACGGACGGGCTCGCCGCCCTCGCCGCCGACCGCGAGTCGCCGGAGCTGCGCCGCGGCACGGCCCGTCAGACCGGCGCGCCCGTCTTCGTCTTCCCGGGCCAGGGCGCCCAGTGGAGCGGCATGGCCGCCCGGCTGATCGACACGGAACCGGTGTTCCGGGCACGCCTCGAGGAGTGCGAGCGCGCCCTCGCCCCGTACCTCGACTTCTCTCCCATCGCGGTGATCCGCGGCGAGGACCCGGTGCACGGCGAAGCGGACCGTGCCGACGTCGTCCAGCCGCTGCTGTGGGCGGTCATGGTCTCGCTGGCCGAACTGTGGCGTGCGTCGGGCGTCGAGCCCGCCGCCGTGATCGGCGCCTCCCAGGGCGAACTGGCCGCCGCCGTCGTCGCCGGGGCCATGGACCTCGGGGACGCGGCGCGCGTCGTCGCCGCCCGCAGCCGGGCCATCGCCGACCGGCTGTCCGGCCGCAGCGGCCTGGTGTCCCTGCCGCTGACCGAAGCCGGGGCCGCGGAACTGCTCTCCGAGCTCACCGGACCGCTGTGGATCGCGGCGCTCAACGGCCCGCGTGCCACCGTGGTCGGCGGCGAGGAAGCCGCACTCGCCGAACTGACCGCCGAGTGCGACCGGCGCGGGGTGCGCGCACGCCGCGTCGGCATCGACTACGCCTCGCACACCGTGCTCGTGGAGCCGCTGCGCCCGGTCTTCGAGGCACTGCCCGAGACCCCCGCCGCCGCCGGCGGCGTCCCGTTCTACTCGACGGTCACCGGCGCCGAGCTGGACACCGCGGAGCTGGACCCCGGCTACTGGTACCGCAACCTCCGCGACACCGTACGGCTCGACCAGGCCGTCCGCGCCGCCGTGGCCGACGGGCACACCGCCTTCCTGGAGATCAGCCCGCACCCGGTGCTCACCCCGGGCATCACCGACACCCTCGACGACACCGGCGCCCCGGGCGCGGTGCTCACCACGCTGCGCCGGGGCGAGGACGACGTCCGCCGCTGGGCACTCGCGCTCGCCGAGGCGCACAGCGCGGGCGTCGGCGTGGACTGGCCCGGCCTGCTCGGCGGCCCGTCCGGCCGCACCCTCCTCGACCTGCCCACCTACGCCTTCCAGCAGCGGCGCTACTGGCCCGACATCCGTCCGACCGCCGACGTCGCCGCGGCCGGCCTGTCCGGCGTACGGCACCCGCTGCTCGGCGCGGCGGCCCCGCTGGCCGGCGGCGGCACGCTGTGGACCGGCCGGCTGTCGACGGCCACCCACCCCTGGCTCGCCGAGCACACGATCGGGGACACGGTGCTGCTGCCCGGCACCGCCTTCGTCGAACTGGCCCTGCACGCGGGCCTCGACGGAGTGGACGAACTCACCCTCCAGGCACCCCTGGTCGTACCGGCGGGCGGGGGCGTGACCCTCCAGATGCTGGTCGGGGAGGCGTCCGACGACGGCCGCCGGCCCGTCACCGTCTCCGCCCGCCCGCAGACGGCGGACGCCCCCGGCGAGGCCGGCCCGGCGTGGACCACCCACGCCACCGGCTTCCTCGCCGCCCCGGGCACCGCGGACGCGGACCCCGGGCCCGGCGCACCCGCCTCCTGGCCGCCCGCCGGAGCCGAACCGGTCCCCGTCGACGGCTGCTACGAGGCCCTCGCCGACGCCGGCTACACCTACGGGCCGGTCTTCCAGGGGCTGAAGGCACTCTGGCGCGACGACGACGGCCTGTACGCCGAGGTCGCGCTTCCCGAAGGGGCGCGCGCCGACGCCGAACGCTTCGGACTGCACCCCGCGCTCTTCGACGCCGCCCTGCACGCGGCCGGAGTCGGCGGCCTGCTCGACCGGACCGGGCTGCTCCCGTTCGCCTGGGAAGGAGTCCGGCTGTACGCGACGGGCGCGGGCACCCTGCGGGTGCGGCTGACGCCGGCCGGCCGGGACGCCCTCGCGCTCGCGGCCACCGACACCGACGGGGCCCCCGTCGCCGACGTCGCCTCGCTCACCCTGCGCCAGGTCGGCCCCGACGCGCTGCGCCGTGCGGCCCGCGCCGCCGACCTCGACGTGCTCCACCGCGTGGACTGGGCGCCCGCCGCCGAGGGAACCGACCTCCCGCTGGTCCTCGTCGGCCCGCCGCCCGCCGCCCTGGCCCCCGTCGAGGCGACCCGCTACGACGACCTGGACGCGTTCGGCGCCGCGCTCGACGCGGGCGAACCGCTGCCCCGGGCCGTCCTGTGGTGCGGCTCGCGGCCGGGCGGAACGGAACCCGCCGGGGCGTCCGCCGACGCCACCGCCGCCGCCCTGCACGCCGCCGTCCACGAGGCGCTGCACGCCACCCGGACCTGGCTGTCCGACCCCCGCTTCGCCGGCTGCCGCCTCGCCGTGCTCACCTCACGCGCGGTCGCCGTCGGCGCGGGAGAGGGCGTCCCCGACCTCGCGGGCGCCGCCGTGCACGGCCTGCTGCGCTCGGCGCAGAGCGAGCACCCGGACCACTTCGCGCTCGTCGACGCCGACGGCCACCCCGACTCGGCCGCCGCCCTGCCCGCCGCGCTCGGCTCCCCGGAGCCGCAGATCGCGATCCGCTCCGGTGCGCTCCTCGCGCCGCGGCTGGCCCGCGGAGCCTGGCCGGCCCCCGCCGGGGAGCCGGTGCCCGGCACCCGGCTGGACACCACCGGCGAAGGCACCCTGGACAACCTGGCGTTCGTGCCCGCCCCGGAGGCCCTCGCCGACCTCGGCCCCACCCAGGTACGGGTCGCGATGCGCGCCGCGGGCGTCAACTTCCGCGACGTGGTGATGGCCCTCGGCATGGTCCCCGGGCAGCGCGGCATGGGCACCGAAGGCGCCGGCGTGGTCCTGGAGACGGGCGCCGAGGTCACCGACCTCGCCCCCGGCGACCGTGTCTTCGGCCTCTTCGCCGGGGCCTTCGGGCCCACCGCCGTCACCGACCGGCGGGTGCTGGCGCGGATGCGGCCGGAGTGGAACTTCGCCGAGGCCGCCTCCGTGCCCACCCCCTTCCTCACCGCCTACTACGGCCTCGTGGACGTCGCGGGAGCGACAGCGGGCGAGAGCGTCCTCGTCCACGCGGCCGCGGGCGGCGTCGGCATGGCCGCCGTACAGCTCGCCCGCCACCTCGGTCTGGAGATCCACGGCACCGCCTCCCCGGGCAAGTGGCCCGCCACCGGCCTGCCCGGCGAGCGGCTCTCCTCCTCCCGGACCACCGGCTTCGAGGACCGGGTGCGCGAAGCCACCGGCGGGCGCGGCGTCGACATCGTGCTCAACTCGCTGGAAGGCGCCTTCATCGACGCCTCGCTGCGGCTCCTCGCGCCCGGCGGCCGGTTCGTCGAAATGGGCAAGACGGACATCCGCGACGCCGGGCGGGTCACCGCCGACCACCCCGGCACCCACTACGACGTGTTCGACCTCATGAGCACCGACCGGGGCCGGATAGCGGAGATCTTCACCGAGATCATCGGCCTCTTCGAGCAGGGAGTCCTCGAACTCCTGCCGCTCACCGCCTGGGACCTGCGGGACGCCGCCGAGGCGTTCCGGTTCATGGGCCGCGGCCGGCACGTCGGCAAGAACGTCCTCACCCTGCCCGCCGCCCCCGACCCGGACGGCACGGTCCTCGTCACCGGCGGCACCGGAGCGCTGGCGGGCCTGCTCGCCCGGCACCTGGTCGCCGAGCACGGCGTACGGCACCTGGTCCTGGCCGGCCGCAGCGGACCGGCCGCCCCCGGCGCCGACCGGCTCGCCGCCGAACTCGCCGGCACCGGAGCCGCCGTGCGGATCGAGGCCTGCGACGTCTCCGACCGCAAGGCGCTCACCGCGCTCCTGGACGGCCTGGACCGGCCGCTCACCGGAATCGTCCACGCCGCCGGCATCCTCGACGACGGGATGCTCGACGCGCTCACCCCCGAACGCGCCGACCGGGTCCTCGCCCCCAAGGCGGACGCGGCCCTGCTCCTCGACGAACTGACGGCCCATCAGGACCTGGCGTTCTTCGTCCTGTTCTCCTCCGCGGCGGCGACCTTCGGGTCCGCCGGGCAGGCGGGCTACTCCGCCGCCAACGCGGCCCTCGACGCCCTGGCCCACCGCCGCCGGGTCCGCGGACTCGCCGGCCAGTCCCTGGCCTGGGGCCTGTGGGACACCGAGGACGGCATGGCCGGCGGCCTCGGCCGCCGCGAACGCGACCGGGCGGCCACCGCCGGCCTGATCGGCCCGGAGGCGGGCATGGCCCTGTTCGACACTGCCCGCACCCTGCCGCACGCCCATCTGGTGCCCGTCGCCCTCGACCTCGCACGCCTGCGCGAGCAGGCGAAGGGGCAGCCGGTGCCCGCGCTGCTGCGCGGCCTGGTCCGCGCCCCCGCCGAGCGCACCCGGGCCGGCGCGGCGGCCCCCCGCGACCTGGCCGCGGACCTCGCCCGGCTCCCGGAACCGGAGCAGCGGCGCACCCTCCTCGACCTCGTCCGCGCACAGGCCGCGGCCGTCCTCGGCTACGACGGTCCGGACGCGGTCGCCGCCGACCACGCCTTCACCAAGCTCGGCTTCGACTCGCTCACCGCGGTGGAACTGCGCAACCGGCTCACCGCGGCGACCGCGCTGCGGCTGCCCGCAGCCCTGGTCTTCGAGCACCCCACGCCCGCCGCGCTCGCCGCGCACCTGTGGACCTCGCTCGCCGTGTCCACCGACCCGGCCGGGGCCGGCACCGCCGACGTGCTGGCCGGCCTCGACCGGCTGGAGGCGGCCGTCGGCAGGCTCGCCGCGGCCGGAGCCGACAGCCCCGAGGTCGCCGACCGGCTGCGCGCCCTGCTGGCCCGGGTCACCGAGGGCGAGACGGACGCGGCGGGCGTGAAGACCGCCGTCGCGGACCGCCTCGAGGACGCCTCCGCATCCGACGTCTTCGACTTCATCGACAAGGAGCTGGGACTGTCGTGAACTCCCGCCCGACGGCCGACCGCACCGAACCCGCACAGGGGCCGGGCGCGGCAGGCGAACAGAAACTGCTCCAGTACCTCAAGCGGGTCACCGCCGACCTCGCCGAGACGCGGCAGCGGCTCGCGGAGGCGGAGGGCCGCGAGCGCGAGCCGCTCGCCGTCGTCGGCATGGCCTGCCGCTACCCGGGCGGGGCCGACGACCCCGAAGGGCTCTGGGAACTGGTCCGCGAGGGCCGGGACGCCATCGGCGACCTGCCCGCCGCGCGCGGCTGGGGCGTGCCCGGCGGACCCGGCGCGCTGCCCGCCCTCAAGGGCGGCTTCATCGACGACGCGGACCGCTTCGACGCCGCGCTGTTCGGGATCAGCCCCCGCGAGGCGCTCACCATGGACCCCCAGCAGCGCGTGCTGCTGGAGACCGTGTGGCAGGCACTGGAGCGGGCGGGCATCCCGCCGCTCTCCCTGCGCGCCACCCGCACCGGCGTCTTCGTCGGCGCCGGATCCTCGGGCTACGGCGGCGGCTCCCGGCCGCCCGAGGGCTCCGAGGGCCACCTCATGACCGGCATGGCGGGCAGCGTCCTGTCCGGCCGGATCTCCTACACCTTCGGACTCGAGGGCCCGTCCGTCACCGTCGACACCGCCTGCTCGTCGTCGCTGGTCGCCGTCCACCAGGCCGCCCGCGCCCTGCACGGAGGCGAGTGCGATCTCGCCGTCACCGCCGGCGTCGCGATCCTCGCCGACCTCGGCATGTTCGGCGAGTTCGGGCGCCACGGCGGCCTCTCGCCCGACGGCCGCTGCAAGTCCTTCGGCGCGGGCGCCGACGGCACCGGCTGGTCCGAGGGCGCGGGAGTGCTCCTGCTGGAGCGGCTCTCCGACGCCGTCGCAAGCGGCCACCAGGTGCACGCCGTCCTGTACGGGTCCGCCGTCAACTCCGACGGTGCCACCAACGGGCTGACGGCCCCCAACGGCCGCGCCCAGCGGGCCGTGATCCGTGCCGCCCTCGCCGACGCCCGGCTGCTGCCCTCCGAGGTGGACGCCGTCGAGGCGCACGGCACCGGCACCCGGCTCGGCGACCCGATCGAGGCGGAGGCGCTGCTCGGCACGTACGGCCAGGGCCGCACGGCGGACGAGCCGCTCTGGCTGGGCTCGGTGAAGTCGAACATCGGACACGCGCAGGCCGCCGCGGGCATGGCGGGGCTGATCAAGATGATCGAGGCGCTGCGCCACGGCGTGCTGCCCCGCACCCTGCACGCGGCGGAGCCGTCGCCGCACATCGACTGGGAGTCCGGCGCCGTCCGGCTGCTGGACGAGGAGCGGCCCTGGGTCGCGGCACAGCGGCCGCGACGGGCAGCCGTCTCGTCGTTCGGGCTGAGCGGCACCAACGCCCACGTCATCCTCGGCGACGCCCCGGCTCCCGCCGCCCCCGCGCCAGACACGTCCGCCGTCCCGGGTGCCGCCCCCGCCGGCCCGGACCCCGCCCCCGCGGCCCCGGCCGTGGTGCCCGTCCCGGTCTCCGGACGCACCGCCGAGGCGCTCGCCGGGCAGGCGCGGCGGCTCGGCGCCGGACTCGACGCCCGGCCGGACCTGGACCTGCTGGACATCGGCCGCACCCTCGCCACCACCCGCTCACCGCTGGAGCACCGTGCCGTCGTCCTGGCCGGGGACCGCGCACAGCTTGCCGCCGGCCTGGCCGCGCTGGCCGAGGGCCGCGGCCCCGTGGGCCTCGTCCGCGGCGAGGCGGCCGGCGACGCCCGCCTGGTCTTCCTCTTCACCGGCCAGGGCTCCCAGCGCACCGGGATGGGCCGCGGACTGCACGCCGCCTTCCCGGTGTTCGCCGACGCCTTCGACGCGGTCTGCGCGCGCCTGGACACGGGCACGGGGCCCGGTCTGCGCGACCTCGTCCTCGGCGAGGGGAGCGACGGAAGCGACCGAAGCGACCGAAGCCGCGGAAACGGCGGAAACGACCGAAGCGACCGAAGCGACCGAAACGGCGGAATCGGCGGAAGCGACCCGAGCGACCCGAGCGACCGGAACCGGGGAAGCGACCCGGGCGATCCCGGCGACCGGACCCGCGGAGGCGGGGAAGCGGCCGGAGCGGCCGGAGCCGGGGACGCGGGGGAGGCCGGCGGCGGCGGGGCGCTCGACCGCACCGTCCACGCCCAGGCCGGGCTCTTCGCGCTCGAAGTCGCCCTGTTCCGCCTCCTGGAGTCCTGGGGGACGACCCCCGACCATCTCGTCGGCCACTCCGTCGGCGAACTGGCCGCCGCCCACGTCGCGGGGGTCCTCTCCCTCGACGACGCCTGCACCCTCGTCGCCGCCCGCGGCCGGCTCATGCAGGCGCTGCCCGAAGGCGGCGCCATGCTCGCGGTCCAGGCCGGCGAGGACGCGCTGGAACTCCCCGAAGGCGTCGGACTCGCCGCCGTCAACGGACCGGACTCGGTCACCCTCTCCGGCGACGCGGACGCGATCGCCGCACTGGAGGAGCGGCTGCGGGCCGACGGCGTCCGCGTGAAGCGGCTCACCGTCTCCCACGCGTTCCACTCGCACCTGATGGAACCGATGCTCGACGAGTTCGCCGCCGTCGCACGGACGCTGACGTACCACCCGCCGGCCCTGCCGGTGGTGTCCACCCTGACCGGCGGCCCCGTGGACACGGACACCCTGTGCACCCCGGACTACTGGGTCCGCCAGGTCCGCGAGACCGTACGGTTCGCCGACGCGGTCTCCTGGACCCGCGCCCACGGCGCCGGCGTCTACCTGGAGCTCGGGCCCGGCGGCACCCTCGCCGCCGCGGTCCGCGACATCCTGCCCGCCGCGGGCACGGCGGCGGGCGGCCCGGCGGTGGCCGCCGCGCTGCGCCCCGGCCGCCCCGAGCCCGAAACGCTGCTCACCGCCCTCGCCACCGCCCACACGGCGGGCGCGGCCGTCGACTGGCGGGCCGTCTTCGACTGCTGGGGCGGACGCCGGGTGCCGCTGCCCACCTACGCCTTCGACCGCGACCGCTACTGGGTGGAGCCCGGAACCGCCGTCCCCGCCGCACCGGCAGCCGCGTCCGGCCCCGCCGACCCGGCCGCCGACCGGTTCTGGACCGCCGTCGAGGAGGCCGACGCCGGTCTGCTCGCCGAGACGGTGGGCCTGGCCGACCCGGCCGCCGTCACCCCCCTGCTCCCCGCCCTCACCCGCTGGCGGCGCGAGAGCACCGACCGCCTCCGCGCCGACTCGCTGCGCTACCGGGTGACCTGGCGGCCGCTCACCGGCCTCGCCCCGGCCGCGGCCGCCGGCCACTGGCTCGCCGTGCTGCCCGCCGCACCGGGCGGCGACGAGGCACCGGCCGGTCACGCCGCGACCGGCGGCCACGACGCCCTCCCGGCCGCCGTGACGGCGGCGCTCCGTGCCGCCGGCGCGCAGGTCACCGAAGTGGCGGTCGACCTCGACGCCCCGGCCGACCGCGGCCGGCTCGCCGAGCTCCTGAAGGAGTCCGCCGCCGACGGCCCGTACACCGGCGTGGTGTCGCTGATCGGCATGGACGACCTCCCGGCCGGCGCCCACCCCGCGCTCTCCGCGGGCCTCACCCGGACCCTGGCGCTCACCCAGGCCGCCGGCGACGCCGGGATCGAGGCACCGCTGTGGGCCCTGACCCGCGGTGCCGTCGCCGTCGGGCCCGCCGAGCGCGTCCTGAGCCCGCGCCAGGCCGCGCTCTGGGGGTTCGGACGGGTCGCGGCCCTCGAACTCCCCGGCCGATGGGGCGGACTCGTCGACCTGCCCGAGACGCTCGACGCGACGTCGGCCGCCCTCCTCGTGACCCTCCTGGCGGGCACCACGGGCGAGGACCAGACCGCCCTGCGCCCGTCGGGTGCCTTCGCCCGGCGGATCGTTCCCGCCCCGGCCGCCGCCGCGGACGGCACCGGCCCCTGGCGCCCCGAGGGCACCGTCCTCGTCACCGGCGGCACCGGCGCGCTCGGCGTCCGCACCGCGCGGCTCCTCGCCGAACGGGGCGCCGCCCACGTCGTGCTGGCGGGCCGCCGCGGTCCCGAGGCGCCCGGCGTGGCCGCGCTGGCCGCCGAACTCGCGCCCGCCACCCGGGTCACCGCGGTCGCCTGCGACGTCACCGACAAGGCCGCCGTGGCGGCCCTCCTCGCCGAGCACGACGTCCGCACGGTCGTGCACGCCGCCGGAGTGACCGGCACCGAATCGCTGGAGACCACCGGCCCCGACACCTTCGCCGCCGTCCTCGACGCGAAGGTCCGCGGCGCCGAGGTCCTGGACGAACTCCTCGCCGAACCGGGCCGCGTCGAACGCTTCGTGCTCTTCTCCTCCGTCGCCGGCGTCTGGGGCAGCGGCGGGCAGAGCGCGTACGCCGCCGCCAACGCCCACCTCGACGCCCTGGCCGAACGGCGACGCGCCGCCGGGCTGCCCGCCACGTCCGTCGCCTGGGGACCCTGGGACGAGTCCGGCATGGCCGCGGACGAGGACGTCCGCGCACACCTCGCCCGGCGCGGCCTCACGCCCATGGCACCCGCGCAGGCGACCGCCGCGCTGGCCGCCGCCCTCGACCGCGACGAGACCACCCTGGTCGTCGCCGACATCGACTGGCAGCGCTTCGCGCCCGCCTTCCAGGTCTCCCGGGCCACCCGCCTCTTCGGCGAGATCCCGGGGGCCGCCGACACCGCCGCAGAGACCGCCGCCGCGGGCGCCGGCGACCCCGCGGCCGTCCGCGCCGGCTGGGCCCGGACCCTGGCCGCGCAGCCGCCGCACGACCGCCCCGCCCCCCTGGTCGAACTGGTCCGCGAGACGACCGCCGCCGTGCTCGGGCACCGTTCCGCCGACTCCGTCGGCGTCCGCACCCCCTTCCGCGACCTGGGCGTCGATTCGCTCACCGCCGTCGAACTGCGCGACCGGCTGGCCGCCGCGACCGGACTGACCCTCCCCGCGGGCCTGGTCTTCGACCACTCCCGGCCCGGGGCCCTCGGCGCGCACCTCGCGGAGCGCCTGGGCGGGACGTCCCCGGCCCCGGCCCCGCCGGCGGCCGCGGCCCGCCCGGCCGGCCCGGACGACGACCCCGTCGCCGTGGTCGGCATCGGCTGCCGCTTCCCCGGCGGAGTGCGGACCCCGGAGGACTTCTGGCAGCTGATCGCCCGCGGCGAGGACGCCGTCACCCCCTTCCCCACCGACCGCGGCTGGGACCTCGGCGCGCTCCTCGAAGCGGCCGGCGACGCCCCCGCGGCCGGCTTCGGCGCCTTCCTCGACGACGTGTCGGGATTCGACGCCGCCATGTTCGGCATCTCGCCCCGCGAGGCGCTGGCCATGGACCCGCAGCAGCGGCTGCTGCTGGAGACCGCGTGGGAGGCCGCCGAACGGGCCGGCATCGCCCCCGGCTCCCTGCACGGCAGCGACACCGGCGTCTTCGTCGGCAGCAACGGACAGGACTACGGATACCTGCTCCTCGGCTCCGGCGAGAACGTCGAGGGCCACCTGACCGCGGGCGTCACCGGCGCCGTCCTGTCCGGCCGGCTCTCCTACACCCTCGGCCTCCAGGGACCCGCGCTGACCGTCGACACGGCCTGCTCCTCCGGCCTGGTCGCCGTCCACACCGCCCTGCGCGCCCTGCGCGACGGCGAATGCTCGCTGGCCCTGGCCGGCGGCGTGTCGGTGATGGCCACCCCCGGCCCGTTCACCGAGTTCGGCACCCTCGGGGGCCTCGCGCCCGAAGGCCGCTGCAAGGCCTTCGCCGACGGCGCCGACGGCACCGGCTGGGGCGAGGGCGCCGGCATGCTGCTGCTGGAACGCCTCTCCGACGCCCGCCGCAACGGCCACCCGGTCCTCGCCGTGCTGCGCGGCAGCGCCGTCAACCAGGACGGCGCCTCCAACGGCCTCTCCGCACCCAGCGGCCCCGCGCAGCAGCGGGTGATCCGCGCCGCGCTGGCGTCGGCGGGCCTCGAACCCGGTGATGTGGACGCGGTCGAGGCGCACGGCACCGGCACCGCGCTCGGCGACCCGATCGAGGCGGAGGCGCTGCTCGCCGCCTACGGCCAGGACCGCGCCGAACCGCTGTGGACCGGCAGCGTGAAGTCCAACATCGGCCACACCCAGGCCGCCGCCGGCATCGCGGGCATCATCAAGATGGCCCTGGCGATGCGTCACGGAGTGCTGCCCCGCACCCTGCACGTGGACCGGCCGACCACCAAGGTCGACTGGTCCGCCGGGGACGTCGCCCTCCTCACCGAGGCCCGCCCCTGGCCGGAGACCGGCCGCCCGCGCCGCGCGGGCGTCTCCTCCTTCGGCGTCAGCGGCACCAACGCCCACGTCGTCCTGGAGGCCCCGGCCCCCGAGGACACGGGCGCCCTCCGGGCCCCGGCCCCCGAGGACACCGGAACCCTCCCCGCACATGCCACGGCCGAGGACTCCGACACCACGCCCGCGCTCCCGCTCGTGCTCTCCGCCCGCACCCCCGCCGCCCTGCGGGCCCAGGCCGCCGCGCTCCACGCGCACCTGGCCGGCCTCCCCGGGGACGGCGACGCACCCGCCCGGGACGCCGACGCCGCGTACACCCTGGCCACCGCCCGCACCCCCATGGAGCACCGCGCCGTCGTCGTCGGCCGAGGGCGCGACCGCCTCCTCGACGCCCTCGGCGCCCTGGCCGCCGACCGGCCCCACCCGGCCGCCGTCACCGGACGCGACACCACCCCGAAGGTGGCGTTCGTCTTCCCCGGCCAGGGCACCCAGTGGGAGGGCATGGCCGCCGGACTCCTCGACGAGTCACCGGTGTTCGCGGCCCGGTTCGACGAGTGCGCGCACGCCCTCGCCCCGCACGTCGACTTCGTGCCCGCCGACGTGCTCCGCCGCCGCCCCGGCGCCCCGGACCTGGAGCGCGTGGACGTCGTCCAGCCCCTGCTGTGGGCGATCATGGTGTCGCTCGCCGAGGTGTGGCGGGCGCACGGCGTGACCCCGTCCGCGGTCATCGGCCACAGCCAGGGCGAGATCGCCGCCGCCGTCGTCTCCGGCGCACTGCCCCTGGCCGACGGCGCCGCCCTCGTCGCCCTGCGCGCCAAGGCCCTCACCCGGGTCGCGGGCCAGGGACGGATGCTGGCCGTCGCGCTCCCCGCCGACCGGGCCGAGGAGCACCTGGCCCCGTACACCGGCCGGATCTCCCTCGCCCTGGTCAACGGCCCCCGCTCGGCCGTGGTCTCCGGCGAGCCGGCCGCCCTCGAAGAACTGGACGGCCGGCTCACCGCCGACGGCGTGCGCACCCAGTGGCTGCCCTTCGACTACGCCGCGCACTCCACGCAGATGGAGGCCGTCCGCACCACCGTCACCGCGGCCCTAGCCGCCGTCGGCAGCACACCCCGCACCTCCGACGTCCCCTTCTACTCCTCCCTGACCGGCGACCGCTTCGACACCGCGGGCGCCGACGCCGACTACTGGTTCACCGGCCTGAGGGAGACCGCCCGCTTCGACCGCGCCGCCACCGCCGCCCTCCGCGACGGCCACACCCTCCTCGTCGAGGTCTCCCCGCACCCGGTGCTCACCACCGCCGTCCAGGAGACCGCCGCCGAGGCGGGCCGCACCGTCGCCGCCCTCGGCACCCTGCACCGCGGCAAGGGCGGCCGGGAACGACTGCTGACGAGCCTGGCCGAAGCCCATGTGCTCGGCGCCCCGGTGGACTTCACCGCCGCACTGGAGCCCTGGCCCGGCGCCCGCCTCACCGACCTGCCCACCTACCCCTTCCAGCGCACCCGCTACTGGCCCAGGGCCCGCGCCGCCGACCCCGGTGCCGCGCCGACGGCCGCCGCCTCACCGGCCGAGTCCCGCTTCTGGGCGGCCGTCGACGACGGAGACACCGAGGCCGTGGCCGCCACCGCCGGACTGCCCGCCGCCGACCTCGCCCCGCTGCTGCCCGCCCTGACGGCCTGGCACCGCGACACCCGCGAACAGGAGACCGTCGCCGCCTGGCGGTACCGCGTCACCTGGGACGCCCTGGAGGAGCAGCTCGCTCCCTCGTGCTCCGGCCGCTGGCTGCTGGTCGCCCCCGACTCCGCCGCCGGCACGGCCGAGTTCTGCCGCGCCGCCCTCACCGCACGGCAGGGCGAGGCCGACCTCCTCCTCGTCGACCCGGCGGACGTCGACGCGGCCGAACTCGCCGACCTGATCCGCGACCACGTCGGCCCCGGCGAACGGCTGCGGGGCGTGGTGTCCCTGCTCGCCCTCGACGAGACGCCCCACGCCGGACACCCGGCGCTCACCGCGGGCGCCGCGGCCGCCCTCCACCTCCTGCACGCCGCCCTCGACACCGACCCCGGCCCGCTGTGGACGCTCACCGCGGGCGCCGTCGGCACCGGCGACGGCGAGCCGCCCGTCAGCCCCGGCCAGGCCGCCGTCTGGGGACTCGGCCGGGTCGCGGCCCTCGAACACCCCGGCCACTGGGGCGGCCTGATCGACCTGCCCGCCCACGGACCGGACGGCGACCCGCGGCTCGCCGCCCGGCTCGCGGCCGCCCTCACCCGCACGGACGGCGAGGACCAGATGGCGCTGCGCGCCCGCGCCGCCTACGGCCGCCGGCTGCGCCACGCCGAGACCGCCCCCGCCCGGCCCGGCACCGGATGGCGGCCCACCGGCACCGCCCTGATCACCGGCGGCACCGGAGCCGTCGGCGGCCACGTCGCCCGCTGGCTGGCCGCCGAGGGCGCCGACCACCTCGTACTGCTCAGCCGCCGGGGACCCGACGCCCCCGGCGCCGCCGGCCTCACCGCCGAACTCACCGCGCTCGGCGCCCGCGTCACCCTCCGCGCCTGCGACGTCGAGGACCGCGCGGACCTCGAACGCACCCTCGCGGAGCTCACCGCCGACGGCGTCACCGTCCGCGCCGTCCTGCACACCGCGGGCCTCGGGGAGCTCGCCCCCCTCGCCGCCACCACGGTCGCCGACCTGGCCCGCCTGATGGGCGGCAAGGCGGCCGGCGCACGCCACCTCGACGAACTCCTCGACCCCGCGGACCTCGACGCCGTCGTCCACTTCTCGTCCGTCTCCGCCGTCTGGGGCGTCGGAAGCCACGGCGCGTACGCCGCGGCCAACGCCTACCTCGACACCCTCGCCGAACTCCGCGGCCACCAGGGCGCCCCGGTGCGCTCCGTCGCCTGGGGGCCGTGGGACGGCGGCGGCATGGTCGGCGCCGGCGCCGCCGACCTGATGGCCCGCCGCGGAATCCCCCTGCTGCGCCCCGCCGCCGCCATGGTCGCGCTGCGCCAGGCCCTGGACGCGCCCGAGGCGGCGGTCGCCGCGGCCGAGGTGGACTGGGCGGCCTTCGTGCCCTCGTTCACCGCCCTGCGCCCCAGCAGGCTCCTCTCCGACCTGCCCGAGGTGCGCGCCCTGGCGCCCGCCCCGACGGCCGGCGACGGGGCGGACGAGGCGGCCGGGGCCGGCGAAGGACTGCGCACCCGGCTGGCCACGCTCTCCGCGGTGGAACGCGGACGCGCCGTGGTCGACCTGGTCCGGACGCACGCCGCCGTCGCGCTCGGACACACCGGAGCCGACGAGATCGAGCCCGACCGCACCTTCCGCGACCTGGGCATCGACTCGCTCACCGCCGTCGCCCTGCGCGACCGGCTGACCGCCGCGACCGGACTGACCCTGCCCGCCACGCTCGTCTTCGACCAGCCGACACCCGTCGCGCTGGCCGAGCACCTGGGCGGTCTGCTGCTGCCGGACACCCCGGACGGCACCGCCGACGCCCTGCCGTCGGCGGACGAACTCGACCGGCTGGAAACGGCGCTCGCCCGCCGCGCGGACGACGACCTCGACCGGGTCCGGATCGTGATGCGACTCGAGTCGCTGCTGTCCCGCACCCGCGGGGGAGCCACCGCCGGCCCGTCCGCCGGCACCGCACCGGACGGTGAGGGGCCGGCCGGCCCGGCCGCACTGGCCGACCGGCTCGGCAACGCCACGAACGACGAACTGTTCGCCCTGGTGGAGAGAGACCTGGGACTCAAGTGAACGACGCCGCCCCGAGGGCCTTCAGGAGAACACGATGACCGACGAAGCCGCCACGAGCCCCACCGAGCGCAAGCTCCGCGACTACCTGGGCCGCGTGATCGCCGAACTGCACGACACCCGACGGCAGCTGCGCGAGTCCGGGACCCGCGAGGCGGAGCCCATGGCCGTCGTCGCCATGGCCTGCACCCTCCCCGGCGGGGTGCGGTCGCCCGAGGACCTGTGGCGGCTGCTCGCCGCCGGCGGCGACGGCGTCACCCCCTTCCCCGACGACCGGGGCTGGGACGACACCCCGCTCGCGGCGGCCGACGGCGTCGCCGCGGCCGAGGCGTCCCAGGGCGGCTTCCTGCACGAGGCGAGCATGTTCGACCCCGCGTTCTTCGGCATCAACCCGCGCGAGGCGCTGGCCATGGACCCGCAGCAGCGGCTGATCCTGGAAGCGGCCTGGGAGACCATGGAACGGGCCGGCATCCACCCCGGCACCCTGCGCGGCAGCCGCACCGGCGTCTTCGTCGGCACCAACGGGCAGGGCTACGGCAACGGGATGCAGGCCGGCCTCGCCGGCACCGAGGGCTACCAGCTCACCGGCGCCGCCACGTCCGTGCTCTCCGGCCGCATCGCCTACACCCTCGGCCTGGAGGGTCCCGCGGTCAGCGTGGACACCGCGTGCTCCTCCTCGCTGAGCGCCCTGCACCTGGCCGCCCAGGCGATCCGCAACGGCGACTGCTCCCTCGCCTTCGTCGGCGGCGTCACGGTCATGCCGCACCCGGTCGGCTTCCACGAGTTCAGCCGGCAGAGCGGCCTGGCCTCCGACGGCCGGTGCAAGGCGTTCTCCGCCGACGCCGACGGCATGGGCATGGCCGAGGGCGTGGCGATGATCCTCGTGGAGAAGCTCGCCGACGCCCGGGCCGCCGGCCACCCCGTGCTCGCGGTGGTCCGCGGCTCCGCCGTCAACCAGGACGGCGCCTCCAACGGGCTCACCGCCCCCAGCGGCCCCGCCCAGGAGCGCGTCATCCGCGCCGCCCTCGCCAACGCGCGCCTCACCCCCGACCAGATCGACGTGGTCGAGGCGCACGGCACCGGCACCGCGCTGGGCGACCCGATCGAGGCGCAGGCCCTGCTCGCCACCTACGGCCGCGACCGCGAACAGCCGCTCCGGCTCGGCTCGCTGAAGTCCAACATCGGGCACACCCAGTCCGCCGCCGGCGTCGCCAGCGTCATCAAGATGGTGCTGGCGCTGCGCCACCGCACCCTGCCCCGCACCCTGCACGCCGAGGTGCCGACCCCGCACGTCGACTGGTCCTCCGGCCGCATCGAACTGCTCACCGAACCCTGCCCCTGGGAGCCGGGCGAGCGCCCGCGCCGGGCGGCCGTCTCGTCCTTCGGCATCAGCGGCACCAACGCGCACGTCATCCTGGAGGAGGCGCCGGACACCCCGGCCGGCGGCGCGAGCGCCGCCGCACGCCGCACCGGCCCCGCCGTCGTACCGCTGCCGGTCTCCGGACGTTCCGCACCGGCCCTGTCCGCGCAGGCGGCGCGGCTGGGCGGCTTCCTGGACGCCCCGGCCGACGGCGACGCCGCCGCACTCGTCGACCTCGCCTGGTCCCTCGGCGCGACCCGGCAGTCCCACGAGCACCGCGCCGTGGTCCTCGCCTCGGCCCTGGAGGACGTCCCCGCCGCCCTGCGCTCCGTCGAGGAGGGCACGGCCGGCCCCGGTGTGCTCACCGGGACCGTACGGCCGGGCCGGACCGCGTTCCTGTTCTCGGGTCAGGGTGCGCAGCGGGTCGGGATGGGGCGGGAGCTGTACGAGGCGTTCCCGGTGTTCGCGGAGGCGTTCGACGCCGTGTGCGCGCGGGTGGATGTCGAACGGCCTTTGCGGGACGTGGTGTTCGGCGAGGACGCGGAGCTGCTGGCGCGGACCGCGTACACGCAGCCCGCGCTGTTCGCGGTCGAGGTCGCGCTCTACCGGCTCGTCGAGTCGTGGGGTGTGACCCCGGACGTCCTGGTCGGTCATTCGATCGGTGAGCTGGCCGCCGCGCATGTCGCGGGGGTGCTCTCCCTCGACGACGCCTGTGCGCTGGTGTCGGCGCGGGGCCGGCTGATGGAGGCGCTGCCGGAGGGCGGCGCGATGCTCGCGGTCGAGCTGGCCGAGGGCGATCTCGACCTGCCGGAGGGCGTGGACCTCGCGGCCGTCAACGGGCCCACCTCGCTCACCGTCTCCGGCGACGCGCAGGCGATCGACGGGCTCGAAGAGCAGCTGCGCGCGCGGAACGTCCGCGTGAAGCGGCTGACGGTCTCGCACGCGTTCCACTCGCACCTGATGGAGCCGATGCTCGCCGACTTCGCGTCGGTGGCCGAGTCGTTGACGTATCACGCTCCGTCGATCCCGCTGGTCGCCACCGCGCCCGGGGACATGGCCACACCCGATTACTGGGTGTCGCAGATCCGGCAGCCGGTGCGGTTCGCGGATGCGGTCGCGTCCCTGACCGATGTGCGGTTCTTCCTCGAACTCGGCCCGGACGGGACGCTGTCCGCGCTCGTGCCGCACCTGCACGACACCACGCCCGCCGTCTGCCTGCTGCGCCGCGACCGCGACGACACCGCATCGGTGCTCACCGCCCTCGCCCACGCCCACGTCACGGGCGTGAACCCCGACTGGTCCGCCGTCTGGGCACCGTGGGCACCCCTCCGCGTCGACCTGCCCACCTACGCCTTCCAGCGGCAGCGCTACTGGCCGGCCCTCGGCGGCGCGGCCGCGCTGGGAGCGGTGGGCCTGCGCGGCACCCTCCACCCGCTGCTCGGCGCCGTGGTCACCGTGGCCGGCGGCGACGGCCTGGTCTTCACCGGCCGCCTCTCCCGCGCCACCCACCCCTGGCTCGCCGACCACCGGGTGGCCGGCGCGGTCCTGGTCCCCGGCACCGCCTTCCTCGACCTGGCCCTCCACGCGGGCGAGCAGGTCGGCTGCCCCGCCGTCGACGAACTCACCCTCGGCACACCGCTGGTCCTGCCCGAGCGCGGCGGCATCCGCATCCAGGCCGAGGTGGGGGCGCCGCTCGCGGACGGCTCCCGGGAGATCGCCCTCTACTCCCGCCCCGACGACCTGACGGGAGCCGTGGAGCCCGGCGGCGAGTGGGTGCGCCATGCGAGCGGCATCCTCTCCGCCGCCCCCTCCGCCGCCGGCACCCCGCTCGCCGCCTGGCCGCCGCAGGACGCCGCACCGGTGGACCTGGACGGCTTCTACGCCGCCGTCGCGGACGCGGGCCTCCAGTACGGGCCGGTCTTCCAGGGCATGCGGGCCGCGTGGCTCGGCGCCGACGGCGCGGTGTACGCCGACGTCGCGCTGCCGTCACCCGCCGGCCCGGGCGCTGCCCCGGAGCCCGGTGGCTTCGGCCTGCACCCGGCACTCCTCGACGCCGCCCTGCACGCGGCGGCACTCGCCGGCCCGGGCCGCAGCCCCGAGGGCGCCCCCACGACGTCCGGGCAGGCCGTCCGGGTGCCGTTCAGCTGGTCCGGCGCGACCCTGCACGCGACCGGTGCGACCGCGCTGCGCGTGCGCCTCGCGCCCGCGGGAACGGACGCGGTCTCCCTCGACCTCGCCGACCCGGAGGGCCGGCCGGTCGCCTCCGTGGCGTCTCTCGTCCTGCGCCCCGCAGGGGCCGCGGCCGACGCCTCCCTCCCCTCCGACACGCTCTTCCGCGTCCGCTGGGCCGCGCTGCCCGCCACGGACGGCGCGGCGGGCGAGGGCCCCTGGACCGTCGTCGCCGGACCGGCCGAACTCGCCGCCCTGGCGGACCTGCCCGACGTCCCCGCCGTCGTGGCGGTGCACGCCGTCGCGCCGTCCGACGCCGCTGACGGTCCCGGAACCGGCGCGGCCGGCACCGGTCCCGGCGCCGACGAGCCCGCCCGCGTCCGTGCCGCCGCGCACCGCGCCCTGGAATGCGTGACGGCCTGGCTCGCCGACGGGCGCTTCACCGACTCCACCCTCGTCCTGCTCACCCGGGGCGCGACGCCCGCCGGCCCGGCCCCGGCCGACCCGGCCGGCGCCGCCGTCTGGGGCCTGGTCCGCAGCGCGCAGACCGAGCACCCCGGCCGGTTCGTCCTGGTGGACCTCGACCCCGGGGACGGGACCGTCCCCGCCGCGGGCCCGTCCGGCGCCGACGAGCCGCAGCTCGCACTGCGGGACGGCCGGTGGCACGTGCCGCGACTCGCCCGCTCCACCCCCTCCGCACCCGCGCCCGCCGCCGACGGCCCGACGTCCCACGGCACCGTGCTCGTCACCGGCGGCACCGGCGTCCTGGGCGCCCGGGTCGCCCGGCACCTCGCCGCCCGGCACGGCGTCCGCGAACTGCTGCTGGTGAGCAGGAGCGGACCCGCGGCCCCCGGAACCGGCGAACTCATCGACGAACTCGCCGGACTGGGCGCCCGCGCACGGGCCGTCGCCTGCGACGTGGCCGACCGCGACGCGCTGGCCGCGGTCCTCGCCACCGTGCCCGAGGACCGTCCGCTGACCGGAGTGGTGCACGCCGCCGGAATCGTGGACGACGGCGTCGTCACCGGCCTGACCCCGGAGCGGATCGACGCGGTACTGGACGCCAAGGCGGTGTCCGCGCTGCACCTGGACGCCCTGGTCGGGGACGTCCCGCTCTTCGTGCTCTTCTCCTCCGCCTCGGCGACCTTCGGCTCCGCCGGCCAGGCCGGGTACGCCGCCGCCAACGCGGTGCTCGACGCCCTCGCCCACCGCAGGCCGGGCGCCGTCTCCGTCGGCTGGGGACTCTGGGCGGAGACGTCCGGCATCTCAGGCGGTCTCGACGAGACGGGCCGGGCCCGCATCAACCGCGCGGGCGGACCCCTCACCACCGACGAGGCGCTGGCCGTCCTGGACGCCGCCCGCACCGGCGACACCCCGCACCTGGTCGCGATCCACCTCGACCTCCCCGGATTCCGCAAGGCCCTGGAGAGCGACCCGGCCGGCCAGGCGCCGCCGCTGCTGCGCACCCTGGTCACCCGCGCCGCACGGCCCGGGACGGCGGCGCGTGCCGTACCGGGCGCGGCCGCCACCCCGCTCGGCGAGCGGCTCGCCGCGCTGGGCGACGCCGAGCGCGTCCCGTTCCTCGCCGACCTCGTACGGTCCGAGGCCGCCGGCGTGCTGGGATTCGGTGCCACCGACCCGGTCGAGGACCACAGCACCTTCAAGGACCTGGGCTTCGACTCGCTGACCGCCGTCGAACTCCGCAACCGCCTCGGTGCCGTGACCGGTCTGCGGCTGCCCGCGACCCTCGTCTTCGACTACCCCTCCCCGCAGGCTCTGACGGCCCATCTGCTGACCCGCCTGACGGGCGAGGGCCGCGCGGCCTCCGCACCCGCAGGCCGCGCCCCGCGCCCGGCGGCCGGCAGCGACGAGCCCATCGCGATCGTCGCGATGAGCTGCCGCTACCCCGGCGGTGTGAACAGCCCGGAGGACCTGTGGCGGCTGGTCGCCGACGGCTCCGACGCCATCGGCCCGTTCCCCGACAACCGCGGCTGGGACATCGCCAACCTCTACGACCCCACCCCCGACGCCTCGGGCAGGTCGACCGTCCTCGAAGGCGGCTTCGTCCGCGACGCCGACCGCTTCGACCCCGTGCTCTTCAACATCTCGCCGCGCGAGGCGCTCGCCATGGACCCGCAGCAGCGCCTCCTGCTGGAGGCGTCCTGGGAGGTGTTCGAACGGGCCGGCATCGACCCGGCCTCGCAGCGCGGCAGCCGCACCGGCGTCTTCGCCGGACTCATGTACCACGACTACGGATCGACGATGACCGTGCTGCCCGAGGGAGTCGAGGGCTACCTCGGCACCGGTACCTCGGGCAGCGTCCTGGCGGGCCGCGTCTCCTACACCTTCGGGCTCGAGGGCCCGGCCATGACGGTCGACACGGCCTGCTCGTCCTCCCTCGTCACCCTGCACCTGGCCTGCCAGGCGCTGCGTGCGGGCGAATGCGACATGGCCCTCGCGGGCGGCGTCACCGTGCTCTCCACCCCCGCCGTCTTCATCGACTTCAGCACCCAGGGCGCGCTCTCGTCGAACGGCCGCTGCAAGACCTTCTCGGCGGACGCCGACGGCACGGGCTGGGGCGAGGGCGTGGGCATGCTCCTCGTGGAGCGGCTGTCCGACGCCCAGCGGCTCGGCCACCGGGTGCTCGCCGTGGTGCGCGGCAGCGCGGTCAACCAGGACGGCGCCTCCAACGGCCTCACCGCCCCCAACGGCCCCTCGCAGGAACGGGTGATCCGTGCCGCGCTGGACGCGGCCCGGCTCACCACCGCCGACGTGGACGCCGTCGAGGCGCACGGCACCGGCACGACGCTCGGCGACCCGATCGAGGCCCAGGCGCTCCTCGCGACCTACGGCCAGGACCGGTCCGACGAGGAGCCGCTGTACCTCGGGTCGCTGAAGTCGAACATCGGCCACACGCAGGCCGCCGCCGGTGTCGGCGGTGTCATCAAGATGGTGGAGGCGATGCGCCACGGCGTGCTGCCCGCCACGCTGCACGTGTCCGAGCCCACGCCCCACGTGGACTGGACGGAGGGCGCGGTCGAGCTGCTGACCGAGGCGCGCCGGTGGCCCGAGACGGGCCGCCCGCGCCGGGCCGGTGTCTCCTCGTTCGGCGTGAGCGGCACCAACGCGCACGTGATCCTGGAAGCGGGCCCCCGGCCCGCCGCCCCCGCCGCACCCGCACCCGAGCCGGACGGCTCCGGCCGGCCGCTGTCCGCCCCCGCGCCCTGGCTGCTCGCCGGCAGGAGCGCGGGCGCCCTCCAGGGGGCCGCCGCCCGGCTCGCCGCCCTGGCGGGCGAGGAGGCGGACCCGTCCGACGTCGCCTGGGCACTCCACACCGGACGGGCGGTGCTGGAGCACCGCGCGGTGGTGCTGGGCCAGGACCGTGCGGGCGCGCTGCGCGCGCTGGCCCGGGATGCGGCACACCCCGACGTGGTGCGGGGCGTGGCCCGTTCCGGCGGCGCTCCGGTGCTGGTGTTCCCGGGCCAGGGGTCGCAGTGGCTCGGCATGGGCCGGGAACTCGCCGCGTTCTCGCCGGTGTTCCGGGAGTCGCTTGCGGAGTGCGCGGCGGCGCTGGAGCCGTTCACGGACGGCTGGTCGCTGCCGGAGGTGCTGGAGAGCGACGACGAGACGCTGTGGGACCGGGTGGACGTCGTCCAGCCGGTGCTGTGGGCGCTGATGGTGTCGCTGGCCCGGCTGTGGCGGTCGGCCGGTGTCGTGCCGTCGGCCGTCGTCGGCCACTCGCAGGGCGAGATCGCGGCCGCGGTCGTCGCCGGCGGCCTGTCGCTGTCGGACGGCGCCCGCGTGGTGGCCCTGCGTGCGCGTGCGCTGCGCACGCTCTCCGGCCGGGGCGGCATGGTGTCGCTGGCCGCGGGTCCGGAGACGGCCCGCGAGCTGGCGGAGCCGTTCGGCGGCCGCCTGTCCGTCGCCGTGGTCAACGGCCCCCGCTCGACCGTCGTCTCGGGCGAACCGGAGGCCCTGGACGAGTTGACGGCCGTGTGCGAGGAGCGCGGAGTGCGGGCACGCCGCGTCCTGATCGACTTCGCCTCCCACTCGCCGCAGATCGAGGAGCTGCGCGAACGGCTGCTCTCCGACCTCGCTCCAGTGGCGCCCGAGTCGTCTGCTGTTCCGTTGTACTCGTCGGTGACGGGTGGGCGGATCGATACGGCGGTCATGGACGCTGACTACTGGTACGAGAACACGCGGTCGCTGGTGCGCTTCGACGAGGCGACCGGCGCGCTGCTGGCCGACGGCCGGTCGGTGTTCCTGGAGTGCAGCCCGCACCCCGTCCTCACCACCGGCATCGAGGAGACGCTGGAGGAGTCCGGACGCCCGGGTGTCACGCTGGCGACCCTGCGGCGGGACAAGGGCGATGCCACGCGCTGGCTGACCGCGCTGGCCGAGGCGCATGTCGCCGGCGTCCCCGTCGACTGGACCACCGTCCTGGAGGACCGCACGGGCCGCGACGTCGACCTGCCCACCTACGCCTTCCAGCGGGAACGCTTCTGGCCCGAGCGCCGGGCGCTGCCCGCCGACGTCTCGGCCGTGGGCCTCGGCCGCGCCGACCACCCCCTGCTCGGCGCGTCCGTGCCCGTGGCCGGCGGCGACGGCATCCTGTTCACCGGCCGGATCTCGGCCGCCACCCACCCCTGGGTCGCCGACCACGTCCTGCTCGGAACCGTCCTGCTGCCCGGCACCGCCCTCGTCGAACTCGCCCTGCGGGCAGGGGAGTCCGCGGGCCTCGCCCACCTGGACGAACTCACCCTGGAGGCACCGCTCACCCTGCCCGGCGACGGGGCGGTCGTCGTTCAGGTCGCCGTCGGCGACACCACCGCCGCGGACGGCGCCCGGTCCGTCACCGTCCACTCCCGTGCCGAGGGCGACGAGGGCGCCTGGACCCGGCACGCCGCCGGCACCCTGCGCGCCGCCCCGGCCGGTCCCGCCCCCGAGCCCGTCCCGTGGCCGCCCCGGGACGCCGAACCCGTCGACCCGGCGGGCTTCTACGCCGCCGTCGCCGAGGGCGGCTACGGGTACGGTCCGGCCTTCCAGGGGCTGCGCGCCGTCTGGCGGCGGACGGACGAGGTGTTCGCCGAGATCGCGCTGCCCGCCGGGGCCCGTGGAGACGGCGCGGGCTTCGGACTGCACCCCGCCCTGTTCGACGCGGCCCTGCACGCCATCGGGGCCGGCCGGCTCTTCGCCGACACCGGCGAGGTGCGGGTGCCGTTCGCCTGGCAGGGCGTCACCGTGCACACCGCGGGCGCCACCGAACTGCGGGTCAGGATCAGCCGGTCCGACGGCCGCGACGCGGTGCGCCTGGACGCCGTGGACACCTCGGGCGCGCCCGTCGTCCAGGTGGAGACGCTGGAGTTCCGTCCGGTCTCCGCCGCGCAGCTCGCCTCCGCCCAGGGACCGTCCGACGCGCTCTTCGCCGTCGAATGGACCCCGGCACCGGCGGGCCGCGCGCCCCTGTCGTGGGCCGTCGTCGGCGCCGACGGCCTCGGCGCCGCCGACGTGCTCGCGGAGGAGACGTACGCCGTCGAGTGGCACGCCGACACGGCCGCGCTCACCGAGTCCGTGGACGCCGGCATGACCGTGCCCGAGACCGTCCTGCTCTCCGGGCCCACGGGGGCCGTGGCGACGCCGGAGGACGTGCACCTGCGGGTCGCCGACGTCCTCGCCGCCGCCCAGACCCTCCTCGCCGACCCGCGGTTCGACGCCTCGCGCATCGTCCTGCTCACCTCGGGAGCGGTCGCCGTCCACGAGGGCGAGGACATCACCGACCTGCCCGGCGCGGCCGCCCGCGGCCTGCTGCGCACGGCGCACTCCGAGAACCCCGGCCGCTTCGCGACGATCGACGCCGACGCGGGCCTCGACGGCCTGACCGAGGCACTCCTGCCGGGCGAGCCGGAGACCGCCCTCCGCAAGGGCACCCCCCATGTGCCCCGCCTCGTACGGGCCGCGGCCGCGAACGCGGCACCGGACGGCGACGCGCCCGCACCGCCCCTCCTGCCGGCCGGGACCGTCCTGGTCACCGGCGGAACCGGCGGCCTCGGCGCCCTCGTCGCCCGGCACCTCGCCGCCGTGCACGGCGTCACGGACCTGCTGCTGCTCAGCCGCTCCGGGCCCGCGGCGCCCGGGGCCGCCGCCCTCGCCGACGACCTCGCCGCACTCGGCGCCCGCGCGGAGGTCGTGGCCTGCGACACCGGCGACCGGGACCGGCTCGCCCAGGTGCTCGCCGGCCGCCGCATCGGGACCGTCGTGCACGCGGCGGGCGTCCTCGACGACGGCGTCCTCACCTCGATGACACCCGAACGCCTCACGACGGTGCTGCGCCCCAAGGCGGACGCGGCACTCCACCTCACCGAACTCACCGACGCCGGGGCCTTCGTCTTCTTCTCCTCCGCCTCCGGCACCTTCGGCGCCGCCGGCCAGGCCAACTACGCCGCCGCCAACGCGATGCTGGACGCCCTCGCCGGCCGCCTCCGGGCCCAGGGCCGCACCGCGCTCTCCGTCGGCTGGGGCATGTGGGCCACGGCCACCGGCATGACCGGCCACCTCGCGGACGACGTCCGCGCAGGCGCGACCGGCGACGGCACGGCCCTGTCGGACGAGGACGGACTCGCCCTCCTCGACGCCGCCCTCGCGTCCGGCCGGCCCCATGTGGTCGCGGCCCGGCTCGACCTGGCCACGCTCCGGGCCCGTGCGGGCAGCATCGCGGTCCCGCCGCTGCTGCACACCCTCGTCCCGCAGCCCGCGCGGCGCGCGGCCGAAGCGGGCGAGGACGCCGCGTCGTTCACCGCCCGCCTGGCGGGCCTCGACCCGACCGAGCGGCGGCAGGCCGTGCTCGACCTCGTCCGCGGCCACGCCGCCACGGTGCTCGGACACACCTCCGCCGGGGCAGTCGACCCCGAACAGGGCTTCACCGACCTGGGGTTCAGCTCGCTCACCGCGGTCGAGATCCGCAACCGGCTGGGCACGGCCACCGGGCTGCGGCTGCCGACCACGCTGATCTTCGACCACCCGAACGCGGCACGCCTCACGGACCACCTGCTGGAGCACCTGGCCTTCGACGACACCGGCGCCGGCCACGCCACGCTGCTGGCCGACCTGGACCGGCTCGACACCGCCCTCGCCGGCACCGGCCCGGGCGACGAGACACGCACCCGCGTGGTCTCCCGGCTGCACGCGCTGCTCGCCCGGTACGACGCCGGGGACGACGCGGCGGCCGGGGACGCCACCGCGGACTTCGACGCGGCGGGGGACGAGGAACTCTTCGCCTTCATCGACAACGAAACGGGAGCCTGAGGCGGTGCAGGACAAGACGACCGGCGCACGAGCCGTATCCACCGAGGACAAGCTGCGGGACTACCTGAAGCGGGCCACCACGGACCTCGCCGCGGTACGCCGGCGGCTCCGGGCTGCGGAATCGGCCGACCGCGAGCCGATCGCCGTCGTCGGCATGGCCTGCCGCTACCCCGGGGGCGTCGACTCGCCCGAGGCGCTGTGGCGCCTGGTGCGCGACCAGGGCGACGCCGTCTCCGGGTTCCCCACCGACCGGGGCTGGGACATGGCGCCCTTCGACGCCGGTGCCGCCGCCGGCGTCGAGTTCACCCGCGAAGGCGGGTTCATCGACGCGGTCGCCGACTTCGACCCCTCGCTCTTCAACATCTCGCCGCGCGAAGCCCTCGCCATGGACCCGCAGCAGCGCCTCGTCCTGGAGACCTCCTGGGAGGCCGTGGAGCGGGCCGGCATCGACCCGCTCTCGCTGCGCGGCAGCCGCACCGGCGTCTTCACCGGCGTCATGTACAACGAGTACGCGTCCCGTGCCCTGTCCGTCCCCGAGGAGGTCGCCGGCCACCTGGGCACCGGCAGCAGCGGCAGCGTCGTCTCCGGCCGCGTCTCCTACACCCTCGGCCTCGAGGGCCCCGCACTGACGATCGACACGGCGTGCTCGTCGTCGCTGGTCGCCCTGCACCTCGCGGTGCGCTCGCTGCGCAGCGGGGAGTGCTCCCTCGCCCTGGCGGGCGGCGTCACCGTCATGATCACCCCCAACACGTTCATCGACTTCGGCATGGCCGGCGCGCTCTCCGCGGACGGCCGCTGCCGGGCCTTCTCGGCGGACTCCGGCGGCACCGGCTGGAGCGAGGGCGTGGGCGTGCTCCTCGTGGAGCGCCTGTCCGACGCGCTGCGCAACGGCCACCGCGTGCTCGCCGTGGTGCGCGGCAGCGCGGTCAACCAGGACGGCGCCTCCAGCGGCCTCACCGCCCCCAACGGCCCCTCGCAGCAGCGGGTGATCCGTGCCGCGCTGGACGCGGCCCGGCTCACCACCGCCGACGTGGACGCCGTCGAGGCGCACGGCACCGGCACGACACTCGGCGACCCGATCGAGGCCCAGGCGCTCCTCGCGACCTACGGCCAGGACCGGTCCGACGACAAGCCGCTGTACCTCGGGTCGCTGAAGTCCAACATCGGCCACACGCAGGCCGCCGCCGGTGTCGGCGGTGTCATCAAGATGGTGGAGGCGATGCGCCACGGCGTGCTGCCCGCCACACTGCACGTCTCCGAGCCCACGCCCCACGTGGACTGGACGGCCGGTGCCGTCGAGCTGCTGACCGAACCCCGTGAGTGGCCGGAGGGCGACGAGCCCCGCCGGGCCGGGGTCTCCTCGTTCGGCGTGAGCGGCACCAACGCCCACGTGATCCTGGAGGAGTACCGGCCCGCCGCGGACGATGCCGCTCCGGAGCCCGCCGAACCTGCTGCTCCCGCCGCTGCTGGTGTTCCGGCTGCTGGTGTGGTGGGTGGTGTGGTGCCGTGGGTGGTGTCGGGGCGGACCGAGCAGGCGTTGCGTGGTCAGGCTGCGCGGTTGCTGGAGTGTGTGGGTGGGTGGGAGGCGGACGGGGACGGGCCGGGTGTGGGCCGGGTCGGGTTCTCGCTGGCGGCGACGCGTGCGGCGCTGGGTCATCGTGCGGTGGTGCTGGGTTCGGACGTGGCGGACTTCCGGCGGGGGCTTGAGGCGCTTGCGGAGGGTCGTGAGGTTCCGGGTGTCGTCACGCGGGTGACCGGGGGTGCGGCGGGTCAGGGTGCTCCGGTGCTGGTGTTCCCGGGTCAGGGGTCGCAGTGGCTGGGTATGGGGCGTGAGCTGGCCGTGTTCTCGCCGGTGTTCCGGGAGTCGCTTGCGGAGTGTGCGGCGGCGTTGGAGCCGTTCGCGGACGGCTGGTCGCTGCTGGAGGTGCTGGAGAGCGGCGACGAGGTGTTGTGGGGCCGGGTGGATGTGGTCCAGCCGGTGTTGTGGGCGTTGATGGTGTCGCTGGCCCGGCTGTGGCGCTCGGCGGGTGTGGTGCCGTCTGCGGTGGTGGGGCATTCGCAGGGGGAGATCGCGGCTGCGGTCGTCGCCGGGGGCTTGTCGTTGTCGGACGGTGCCCGTGTGGTGGCGTTGCGGTCGCGTGCGTTGCGGGTGCTGGCGGGCCGGGGCGGGATGGTGTCGCTGGCGGCGGGTCCGGGGACGGCGCGTGAGCTGGTGGAGCCGTTCGGTGGCCGGGTGTCGGTTGCCGCGGTGAACGGTCCGGGTGCGACGGTGGTGTCGGGTGAGCCGGACGCGCTGGACGAGTTGATGGCCGTCTGCGAGGCGCGGGGGGTGCGGGCGCGTCGGGTGCCGGTGGACTATGCGTCGCATTCGGTGCAGGTGGAGGAGTTGCGGGAGCGGATTCTCGCGGATCTTGCCGTGGTGGCGCCGGTGTCGTCTGCTGTTCCGTTGTATTCGTCGGTGACGGGTGGGCGGATCGACACGGCGGTGATGGATGCCGGGTACTGGTACGAGAGTCTGCGGTCGCTGGTGCGGTTCGACGAGGCGACGGGTGCGTTGCTGGCGGACGGCCGGTCGGTGTTCCTGGAGTGCAGCCCGCATCCGGTGCTGACTCCGGGGATTGAGCAGTCGGTGGAGGAGTCGGGGCGTCCGGGTGTCACGCTGGCGACGTTGCAGCGGGACAAGGGCGATGCCATGCGCTGGCTGTCGGCGCTGGCGGAGGCGCATGTCGCCGGGGTGCCGGTCGACTGGACCGCCGTCCTGCCCGAGGCCCGGCCCGTCGACCTCCCCACCTACGCCTTCCAGAGACGACGCTACTGGCTCGACACCGCCGAACCCGAGCGGCCCGTCACCGACCGCGCACAGGACTGGTTCTGGTCCGCCGTCGAGAACGAGGACCTCGAAGCACTCCAGCGGACACTCGACGTCAGCGGCCGGACCCCGCTCGCCGAAGCCCTGTCCGCGCTCTCCTCATGGCACCGGCGCGACCGCGAACGCAACCGGGCCGAAGGCTGGTCCTACCGGACCGCGTGGACCCCCGCCCAGTTCCCCGCGGCACGGCTCGACGGCCGCTGGCTGGTGGCCGTCCACGCCGACCACCCCGCCGGCACCCTGGTCACCGGGCTGCTCACCGCCCTCGCGGAAGCCGGCGCCACCGCCGACGTGCTGACCGTGGCCCCCGACGACCGGCGCGGCGACCTCGCCGACCGCCTGCGCGGCGCCGACGGCGTCCTGTCCCTGCTCGCCCTCGCCGAGGACCCCGCCCCGGAACACCCCTCCACCCCGGCCGGGTTCGCCGCCGGCATCACCCTGCTGCACGCCGTGCACGACACCGGCGAGCCGATACGCCTGTGGTGCGCCACCTCCGGCGCCGTGGCGGCCGGCCCCGGCGACACCGTCACCCACCCGGCACAGGCCCTCACCTGGGGGCTCGGACGCGTCGCCGCCCACGAGTACACCCAGTGGGGCGGCCTGGTCGACCTGCCTGCCGACCCCGAGCCCCGCGCACTGGCCCGCCTCGCGACCGTCCTCGCCGGCACGGGCGAGGACCAGGCGGCGGTCCGCGCCACCGGCGTCTTCGTCCCCCGCCTGCGCCGCGCCGAGCCCGCCCCGCCCGGCCCCGCCTGGCAGGCCACCGGCACCGTCCTCGTCACCGGCGGAACCGGAGGCATCGGCGCACACGTGGCCCGCTGGCTCGCCGCCGCGGGCGCCGGACACCTGCTCCTGCTCAGCCGGCGCGGCCCGGACGCCCCCGGCGCGGCGGAACTCGCCGCCGAGCTGGAGGAATCGGGCGCCGAGGTCACCATCGCCGCCGTGGACGCCGCCGACCACGACGCGCTCGCCGCCGTCCTCGCCGGCCTGCCCGAGGCGCACCCGCTGACCGCCGTCTTCCACGCCGCCGGAGTCGTCGACTCCAGCATCGTGGACTCCCTCACCCCCGACCGCGTCGAGACCGCGCTGCGCGCCAAGGCCGCCAGCGCCCTCAACCTGCACCGGCTCACCGCACACCTGGACCTCTCGGCCTTCGTCCTCTTCTCGTCGCTGGCCGGCGTCTTCGGCTCGGCGGGCGAGGGCAACTACGCCCCCGGCAACGCCTTCCTGGACGCCTTCGCCCAGCACCGCCGCGCCCAGGGCCTGCCCGCGACCTCCGTCGCCTGGGGCTCCTGGGCCGGCGCCGGGATGGCGGAGGGAGGCTTCGGCGACGTCCTCGAACGCCACGGCATCCTCCGCATGGAACCCGCACACGCGCTCGCCGGACTGCGCACGGCACTGGAACGGGACGAGACGACGCTCGCCGTCGCCGACATCCGCTGGGAGGTCTTCTCCTGGTTCTTCACCGCCACCCGGCCCAGCCGCCTCCTCGACGAACTCCCCGACATCCGCGCCCTCCGGGAGACGGCCGAACAGAACGCCACCGCCCGGGGCGACGCCGCCGAACAGGAGGACCTGCCGCCGGCCAGACGGCTCGCCGGGGCCTCCGAGGCCGAGCGCAACCGGTTCCTGCTCGACCTGGTCCGCGACCAGGTGGCGCTGGTGCTCGGCCACGACTCCGTCGCCGAGGTGGAGCCCGGCCGGGCCTTCGGCGAACTGGGACTCACCTCCGCCGGCGCCGTCGAACTGCGCAACCGCCTGACCTTCACCACCGGTCTGCGGATGTCCGCCACCCTCGTCTTCGACCACCCCAGCCCGCTCGCGCTCTCCCGCCACCTCGCCGCCGAGATCGCCCGGGGAGCCGC
Source organism: Streptomyces genisteinicus (assembly GCF_014489615.1). Classification (GTDB taxonomy): domain Bacteria; phylum Actinomycetota; class Actinomycetes; order Streptomycetales; family Streptomycetaceae; genus Streptomyces; species Streptomyces genisteinicus. Next base: position 160,767 of record NZ_CP060826.1, on the reverse strand, counting down.
CGGAGCCGCCGGAGCCGCCGGAGCCGCCGGACCCGCCCCCGACGCGACGCCGCCGGCCGCGCCCGTCCCCGCCGCCGCCCCGGCGGACGACGACCCGATCGTCCTCGTCGGCATGGCCTGCCGCTTCCCGGGCGGCGTCCGCTCCCCGGAGGACCTGTGGGAGCTGGTCCGCTCCGGCACCGACGCCATGGGCCCCTTCCCCGCCGACCGCGGCTGGGACCTCGACGCACCCGGCGACTACCCGCGCACCGGCGGCTTCCTCCCCGACGCGACCGCCTTCGACGCCGACCTGTTCGGCATCTCGCCGCGCGAGGCGCTCGCGATGGACCCCCAGCAGCGGCTGCTCCTCGAAGCGTCCTGGGAGGTACTGGAGCGCGCGGGCATCCACCCCCGTTCGCTCGCCGGGTCGCGCACCGCCGTGTACGCCGGCGCCGGCGGCCAGGACTACCTGACCGTGCTCTCGGCCGACCCCGAGGCCGGCGACGGCTACCTCGTCACCGGCGGGTCCCCCAGCGTGCTGTCCGGCCGCGTGGCCTACGCGTTCGGCTTCGAGGGCCCGGCCGTCACCGTCGACACCGCCTGCTCCTCCTCCCTGGTCGCCCTGCACCTGGCGTGCCAGTCACTGCGCCACCACGAGTCCGACCTGGCGCTGGTCGGCGGCGTCAACGTGATCTCCCTGCCGTCCGTGTTCGCCGAGTTCACCAAGCAGCGCGGCCAGGCCGCCGACGGCCGCTGCAAGGCCTTCGCCGCCGGAGCCGACGGCACCGGCTGGGGCGAGGGCGTCGGCGTCCTGCTCGTCGAAAGGCTCTCGGACGCCCGCCGCCACGGGCACGACGTGCTCGCGGTGGTCCGCGGCAGCGCCGTCAACTCCGACGGCGCGTCGAACGGCCTGACGGCGCCGAACGGCCCCGCGCAGCAGCGGGTGATCCGTGCCGCGCTGGCCTCGGCGGGCCTCGCGCCCGGTGACGTGGACGCCGTCGAGGCGCACGGCACGGGCACCCGGCTCGGCGACCCGATCGAGGCGCAGGCCCTGCTCGCCACCTACGGCCAGGACCGCGACGAACCCCTCTGGCTGGGGTCGGTGAAGTCCAACATCGGCCACACCCAGGCGGCCGCCGGTGTCGTCGGCGTGATCAAGGCGGTCATGGCGCTGCGCCACGGCGAACTGCCGCGGACGCTGCACGTGGACGAGCCGACCCCCGAAGTGGACTGGTCGGCAGGCTCCGTCGAACTGCTCACCGAGAACCGCCCGTGGCCCCGGACCGGCCGGCCGCGCAGGGCCGCCGTGTCGTCGTTCGGCATCAGCGGCACCAACGCGCACACCGTCCTGGAGCAGGCCCCCGAGCCCGCCGAGACCCCCGCCGCCACCCGGCGGCACGAGCCCGGACACCCCGCCCTGCCGCTGCCCGTCCCCCTCTCCGGCGCCACGCCCGACGCCCTCGCCCAGCTGGCCGGCCGCCTCGCCGCCGTCGACGCGCACCCCGCCGACCTGGCGCACACCCTCGTCACCACGCGCGCCGACCTGGACCACCGGGCGGTGGTCCTCGGGAACCACACCGCCGCACTGACGGCACTGGCAGCGGGCGAGCAGCCGCAGGACGCGGTGTGCGACCAGGTCGTGCACGGCGGGCTGGCCCTGCTCTTCACCGGCCAGGGCGCGCAGCGCGCCGGAATGGGACGCGAACTCTACGAGACGTTCCCCGTGTTCGCGGACGCGTTCGACGCGGTCTGCGCCCGGGTGGAGCTCGAACGTCCGCTGCGGGACGTGGTGTTCGGGGACGCGGACGCGCTGGACCGCACGGTCTACGCCCAGGCGGGGCTGTTCGCGGTCGAGGTCGCGCTCTACCGGCTCGTGGAGTCGTGGGGTGTGACCGCTGACGTCCTCGTCGGTCACTCGATCGGTGAGCTGGCCGCCGCGCATGTCGCCGGTGTGCTCTCCCTCGACGACGCCTGCCGTCTCGTCTCGGCGCGGGGCCGGCTGATGGAGGCGCTGCCGGAGGGCGGCGCGATGCTGGCCGTCGAGCTGGCCGAGGAGGGGCTGGAGCTGCCCGAGGGCGTGGACCTCGCGGCGGTGAACGGGCCGACATCGCTCACCGTCTCCGGCGACGCGCAGGCGATCGACGGGCTGGAGGAGCGGCTGCGGGCCGACGGTGTCCGGGTGAAGCGGCTGACGGTCTCGCACGCGTTCCACTCGCACCTGATGGAGCCGATGCTGGCGGACTTCGCGTCCGTGGCGGAGTCGCTGACGTACCACGCCCCGAGCATTCCCGTCGTTCCCACCGCGCCCGGCGACATGGCCACGCCCGGCTACTGGGTGTCGCAGATCCGGCAGCCCGTCCGCTTCGCCGACGCGATCGCCTCTCTCGGCGGTGCGCGCACGGCACTGGAGCTCGGCCCCGCGGGCGTGCTCTCCGTCTTCGCCGCGGAGCAGGCCGACACCCTCGCCGCCGTACCCGCACTGCGCCCGGACCGTCCCGAGGCCGTCACCCTCCTCGCCGCCGTCGCGCGCCTGCACACCCGTGGCGTCCCCGTCGACTGGTCCGCCTACCTGGCCCCGTTCGGGGGCGTCCGGACCGACCTGCCCACCTACCCGTTCGCCCGGCGCAGGCACTGGCCCAACCCCGTCGCCCCCCGCCCCGCCACTGCGGAGAACCCGGCCGAGCGCGAGTTCTGGGCCGCCGTGGAATCGGCCGACGCCGACGCGGTCGCCGGAGCGCTGCGACTGGACGAGGAACAGCGCGACGGCCTGGGCGCCGTCCTGCCCGCACTCGCCGCCTGGCGCGAGCAGGGCCGGCACAAGGCCACCACCGACGCCTGGCGCTACCGCGTCGGCTGGAGCCCCCTCGCCGACCGGCCGGCCCGGCTGCACGGCACCTGGCTCCTGGTCACGGGCGGTACCGCGCCCGACGGACTCGTGGCGGGCCTCGGCGCCGCGGGCGCCGAGGTCGTCGAGATGACCGGACCCGGCGGGGACCGCGCCGGGTGCGCCGAGCGGATGGCCGGCCTGGCGTCCGCCGCGGTGGACGCGGCACGTCCCGTCGCCGGTGTCATCGTGTGCGCCGAAACCGCCGCGGACCTGCTGACGGCCGTCCAGGCCCAGGGCGACGCCGGACTCGCCGCACCGCTGTGGTGCCTCACCTCGCGAGCCGTCGCGGCCGTGCCCGGCGACGCATGCCACCCCGCCGCGGCCCAGCTGTGGGGACTCGGCCGGGTCGCCGCCATGGAACACCCCGACCGCTGGGGCGGCCTGGTCGACGTGCCCGAGAACCTCGACCGCCGCGCGGCCGGACGGCTGGCCCAGGTGCTGTCCGGGGAGACGGGCGAGGACCAGGCGGCCGTCCGGCCGACCGGCGTCCACGTCCGCCGGCTGCGGCGCGCTCCCACCACGGCCGGGCAGGCACGCGGCGCCGAGTGGCGTGCCGACGGCACGTTCCTCGTCACCGGCGGCACCGGCGCACTGGGCGGCAAGGTCGCCCGGCTGCTGGCCGAGCGCGGAGCGGCCCGCCTCGTCCTCGCGAGCCGTCGCGGTCCCGCCGCACCGGGCGCGGCCGAACTGGTCGCGCAGCTCGCGGAACGCGGCTGCGACGCCGTCGTCGTCCCCTGCGACCTGGGCGACCGGGAAGCCGTCGCCGAGCTGCTGGAACGCCACCCGGTGACCGCGGTCGTGCACACCGCGGGCATCGTCGACGACGGTGTCCTCGACACGATGACGCCCGAACGCCTCACCGCGGTGCTCGACGCCAAGGCCCACTCCGCCGACCTGCTGGACGAACTCACCGGCCACCTCACCGACTTCGTCGTCTTCTCCTCCGTCGCGGGCGTCATCGGCGGTGCCGGACAGGGCCCCTACGCCGCCGCCAACGCGCACCTCGACGCCCTGGTCGAACGCCGCCGCTCCCGCGGCCTGCCCGGCACCGCCCTCGCCTGGGGCGCCTGGGCGGGAGCGGGCATGGCCGCCGACCCGGCCGCCGCCGCCCGGGTCGCGCGCGGCGGACTGCCCCCCATGCCGGAGGAGCGGGCCCTCGAAGCCATGGCCACCGCCCTGGCCGGGGGAGACGGCACGCTCGTCGTCGCCGACATCGACTGGGAACGCTTCGCCCCCGGCTTCACCGCGGTCCGGCCCAGCAGGCTCTTCGCCGAACTCCCCGAGGCCGTCCCGGTCGTCCGCGGCGTCGAGGCGGCCCCCGGCCCCGTCGCGTTCGCCGCGCCGGACGCGGACGTGGCCGAGCAGGCGCTCGCGGCGGAGACCCTCGTCCTGGAGGCCGTCGCGGCCGTCCTCGGACACGGCTCCTCCGCGGCCGTGGAGCGCGAACGCGCCTTCCACGACCTGGGGTTCGACTCCCTCACCGCCCTGGAACTGCGCAACCTGCTGACCTCGCGCACCGGACTCTCCCTGCCGGCCGGCCTGGTCTTCGACTTCCCGACGCCCGTGGCCCTCGCCGCCCACCTGCTCTCGCTGCTCTCCGGCCGGACGCCGGCATCCGCCGCCCCCTCGACGGGCGGCCGTGCGGCGGCCGACGAGCCGATCGCCGTCATCGGCATGGCCTGCCGCTTCCCCGGGGGCGTGGACTCGCCCGAGGCGCTGTGGAGCCTGGTGGCCTCGGGAACCGACGCGATGGGCGACTTCCCCGCCGACCGGGGCTGGGACCTCGACGCCCTCCTCGGCCCCGACGGACTCTCGTCCAGCCGCGCGGGCGGCTTCCTCGACGACATCGCCTCCTTCGACGCCGGCCTGTTCAACATCTCGCCGCGCGAGGCCCTGGCCATGGACCCGCAGCAGCGGCTCCTGCTGGAGACCTCCTGGGAGGCGTTCGAGCGGGCCGGCATCGACCCGGCCTCGGTCGGCGGCAGCGACACCGGCGTCTTCGCGGGCACCAACGGCCAGGACTACGCGGGCCTGCTGCTCGGCTCGGGGACCGACACCGACGGACACCTCGGCACCGGCAACACCGCCAGCGTCCTGTCCGGCCGCATCTCCTACACCTTCGGCCTCCGCGGACCCGCGCTCAGCGTCGACACGGCGTGCTCGTCGTCGCTGGTCGCCCTGCACCTCGCGGCCCAGTCGCTGCGCAACGGCGAATGCTCCATGGCCCTGGCGGGCGGCGTCACCGTCATGCCGCTGCCCGGTACCTTCATCGAGTTCAGCACCCAGGGCGCGCTCTCCACCGACGGCCGCTGCAAGGCCTTCTCGGCGGACGCCGACGGCACGGGCTGGGGCGAGGGCGTCGGCATGCTCCTCGTGGAGCGGCTGTCCGACGCCCAGCGGCTCGGCCACCGCGTGCTGGCGGTCGTCCGCGGCACCGCGGTCAACCAGGACGGCGCCTCCAACGGCCTCACCGCCCCCAACGGCCCCTCGCAGGAACGGGTCATCCGTGCCGCGCTGGACGCGGCCGGGCTGACGCCCGCCGATGTGGACGCCGTCGAGGCGCACGGCACGGGCACGACGCTCGGCGACCCGATCGAGGCCCACGCGCTGCTCGCCACCTACGGGCAGGACCGGACCGAACCCCTCTGGCTGGGGTCGGTGAAGTCCAACATCGGCCACACCCAGGCGGCCGCGGGCGTCGCGGGCGTGATCAAGCTCGTGGAGGCGATGCGCCACGGCGTGCTGCCGGCCACCCTCCACGCGGGGGAGCCGTCGCCGCACGTGGACTGGTCGGCGGGCGCGGTCGAGCTGCTGACCGAGGCGCGCCGGTGGCCCGAGACGGGCCGCCCGCGCCGCTCCGGCGTCTCCTCGTTCGGCGTGAGCGGCACCAACGCCCACGTGATCCTGGAGGCCGCTCCGGAGCCTGCCGAACCCGTCGCCGCCGGCGCTGTGCCGGCTGATGGTGTGGTGCCGTGGGTGGTGTCGGGGCGGACCGAGCAGGCGTTGCGTGGTCAGGCTGCGCGGTTGCTGGAGTGTGTGGGTGGGTGGGAGGCGGGCGGGGACGGGCCGGGTGTGGGCCGGGTCGGGTTCTCGCTGGCGGCGACGCGTGCGGCGCTGGGTCATCGTGCGGTGGTGCTGGGTTCGGACGTGGCGGACTTCCGGCGGGGGCTTGAGGCGCTTGCGGAGGGTCGTGAGGTTCCGGGTGTCGTCACGCGGGTGACCGGGGGTGCGGCGGGTCAGGGTGCTCCGGTGCTGGTGTTCCCGGGTCAGGGGTCGCAGTGGCTGGGTATGGGGCGTGAGCTGGCCGGGTTCTCGCCGGTGTTCCGGGAGTCGCTGGAGGAGTGTGCGGCGGCGTTGGAGCCGTTCGCGGACGGCTGGTCGCTGCTCGATGTTCTCAGCAGTGATGACGAGGTGTTGTGGGGCCGGGTGGATGTGGTCCAGCCGGTGTTGTGGGCGTTGATGGTGTCGCTGGCCCGGCTGTGGCGCTCGGCGGGTGTGGTGCCGTCTGCGGTGGTGGGGCATTCGCAGGGGGAGATCGCGGCTGCGGTCGTCGCCGGGGGCTTGTCGTTGTCGGACGGTGCCCGTGTGGTGGCGTTGCGGTCGCGTGCGTTGCGGGTGCTGGCGGGCCGGGGCGGGATGGTGTCGCTGGCGGCGGGTCCGGGGACGGCGCGTGAGCTGGTGGAGCCGTTCGGTGGCCGGGTGTCGGTTGCCGCGGTGAACGGTCCGGGTGCGACGGTGGTGTCGGGTGAGCCGGACGCGCTGGACGAGTTGATGGCCGTCTGCGAGGCGCGGGGGGTGCGGGCGCGTCGGGTGCCGGTGGACTATGCGTCGCATTCGGTGCAGGTGGAGGAGTTGCGGGAGCGGATTCTCGCGGATCTTGCCGTGGTGGCGCCGGTGTCGTCTGCTGTTCCGTTGTATTCGTCGGTGACGGGTGGGCGGATCGACACGGCGGTGATGGATGCCGGGTACTGGTACGAGAGTCTGCGGTCGCTGGTGCGGTTCGACGAGGCGACGGGTGCGTTGCTGGCGGACGGCAGGTCGGTGTTCCTGGAGTGCAGCCCGCACCCGGTGCTGACTCCGGGTATCGAGCAGTCGGTGGAGGAGTCGGGGCGTCCGGGTGTCACGCTGGCGACGTTGCAGCGGGACAAGGGCGATGCCATGCGCTGGCTGTCGGCGCTGGCGGAGGCGCATGTCGCCGGGGTGCCGGTCGACTGGACCGCCGTCCTGCCCGAGGCCCGGCCCGTCGACCTCCCCACCTACGCCTTCTCACGCGACCGGTACTGGCCCACCCCCGCCGAGCGCCCCGCCGCCGGACCCGAGGACGGGCCGGCCGCCGACCCGGCGGAACAGGCCTTCTGGGGCGGCGTCGAGAGCGGCGACGCCGAGGCCGTCGCCGAAACCCTCGGCGTCCCCGCACCGGACCTCGCCCACCTCCTGCCCGCCCTCGCCGCGTGGCGGCAGGGCCGTCGCCAGGAGACGGCCGTCGCCTCCTGGCGCTACGACGTCGCATGGAGCCCCCTCGTCGGACTCCCGAACACCACGCCGACGGGACGCTGGCTGCTGGTCCTCCCGTCGTCCGGGGCGGAAGCCGAACGCGCCACCGTGCGCGCCGCGCTCGCCCCGACCGCCGACATCACCGAGATCACCGTCCACGCCGGGACCGGGCGGGCCGAACTCGCCGCCGCACTCCCCGACCCGGACGGCCTCACCGGCGCGGTCTCCCTGCTGGCCCTCGACGAACGCCCGCACCCCGCGGGACCGGCCCTGCCCACCGGCACCGGCGACACCGTCACCCTGCTCCAGGCACTCGGCGACACGGACACCGCCGCACCCCTGTGGTGCGTCACCCGCGGCGCCGTCGCCGCGGGCCGCGCCGACGGCGAGGTGAGCCGCGCCCAGGCGATGCTGTGGGGCCTCGGGCGCAGCGCCGCACTCGAACACCCCCGGCACTGGGGCGGTCTGATCGACCTCTCCGCCGACGACACCCGGTCCGCCGCCCGGCTCGGCGCGGTCCTGGCCGGCGCCGCCGGGAACGAGGACCAGCTGGCCGTCCGCCCGTCCGGTGTCTTCGCCCGCCGCGTACGGCACACCGCCCCGGAACCGCACCCCGCGGGCCGCCCCCGGGTCCCCGGCGGTCCCGTCCTCGTCACCGGCGGGACCGGCGCGCTCGGCCGGGAAGTCGCCCGCTGGCTCGCCGGACGCGGGGTCACCGACCTCGTCCTCGTCAGCCGCTCCGGGCCCCAGGCGCCCGGCACCGACGGCCTCGTCGCCGAACTGGCCGCACTCGGGGCGACGGCGACCGTCGCCGCCTGCGACGTCGCCGACCGCGACGCGCTCGCCGCGCTGCTCGCCGAACACCCCGTCACCGGCGTCGTCCACACCGCCGGCGTCGCGGCCACCGTGCCGCTCGCCGTCACCACCCCGGCCGAGATCGCCGAGGCCGCCCACGCCAAGGTGCTCGGCGCGCTCCACCTCGACGACCTGCTGGGGGAGCGGGCCGAACTCTTCGTCCTGTTCTCCTCGATCGCCGGCGTCTGGGGCAGCGGCGGACAGTCCGCCTACTCCGCCGCCAACGCGGCCCTCGACGCCCTCGCCGAACAGCGCGCCGCCCGCGGCCGTGCCGCCACCTCCGTGGCCTGGGGCGCCTGGGGCGGCAGCGGTATGGCCGCCGAACGGGACGCCGGCGACTACCTGCGCGACCGGGGCATCACGGCCATGGACCCGAAGCTGTGCCTCGCCGCGCTGGCCGCCGCCGTGGACTCGGGCCGCGCCACCGGCGTGGTCGCGGACATCGACTGGGCCCGCTTCGCCCCCTCGTTCACCCTGCGCCGCCCCAGCCCGCTGCTGGCCGACCTGCCGGAAGCGGCCGCCGCCGAGCCCGACGGCCCGGCCCCCGCGACCGGTGCCGACGCCGACGGCGCCGGTCACGAACTGCGCGGGCGGCTCCAGGCAGCCGTCCCCGCCGACCGCACCCGCATCCTGCTCGACGCGGTGCGCACCGTCGCCGCCCGGGTGCTCGGCCACAGCGGCCCCGAAGCCGTCGACCCCGACGAGGTCTTCACAGCCCTCGGCATCGACTCCCTCACCGCGCTCCGCGTCCGCGACGGCCTCTCCGCGGCGACCGGCCTGCGACTGCCGGCCACCCTGGTCTTCGACCACCCGACCGCCCGCGCCGCCGCCGCCGAACTGCTCGCCCGGCTCGGCACGGACGAGCCCGCCGCCGCCCCCGCCGGGGCCCGGCCCGCCGCCCCCGCCGGCACGGACGATCCCGTCGTCATCGTCTCGATGAGCTGCCGCTACCCCGGCGGAGCCGACTCCCCGGAGCGCTTCTGGGACCTGGTCGCGGCCGGCACCGACGCCATGTCGCCGTTCCCCGCGGACCGCGGCTGGGAACACCTGCCGGGAGCGGCCGGCTTCACCGCCGAGGGCGGCTTCCTGCACGACGCCACCGAGTTCGACGCCGACCTGTTCGGCATCTCGCCCCGCGAGGCCGTCGCCATGGACCCGCACCAGCGGGTGCTCCTCGAAGCCTCCTGGGAACTGCTGGAGCGCGGCGGAATCGCCCCCACCTCCGTACGGGGCACCCGCACCGGCGTCTTCGTCGGCGCCTCCGCCGCGGGCTACGCCATGACCGGCGTCCTGCCGGAGGGCTCCGAGAGCCATGCGCTGACCGGCACCTCCAACAGCGTGCTGTCCGGCCGCATCTCGTACACCTTCGGGCTGGAGGGCCCGGCGGTCACCGTCGACACGGCGTGCTCGTCGTCGCTGGTGGCGCTCCACCTGGCGGCGCAGTCGCTGCGCACGGGGGAGTGCGAGATGGCCCTTGCGGGCGGTGTCACCGTGATGCCCTCGCCCGCCGTGTTCGCGGAGTTCGACCGCCAGGGCGGCCTGGCCGTGAACGGCCGGTGCAAGGCGTTCGCGGCCGCCGCCGACGGCACGGGCTGGGGCGAGGGCGTCGGTCTGCTGCTGCTGGAGCGGCTGTCGGACGCGCGGCGCAACGGGCACGAGGTGCTCGGCGTGATCCGCGGCTCGGCGGTGAACCAGGACGGCGCGTCGAACGGCCTGACGGCGCCGAACGGTCCCGCGCAGCAGCGCGTGGTGCGGGCGGCGCTGGCCGCGGCCGGCCTGGGAACCTCCGACGTGGACGCCGTCGAGGCACACGGCACCGGCACCCGGCTCGGCGACCCGATCGAGGCGCAGGCCCTGCTCGCCACCTACGGCCAGGACCGCACCGAACCCCTCTACCTGGGGTCGGTGAAGTCCAACATCGGCCACACCCAGGCGGCTTCGGGCGTCGCGGGCGTCATCAAGATGGTCGAGGCGATCCGGCGGGGTGTGCTGCCGGCGACGCTCCACGTGGACGCGCCGACACCGCACGTGGACTGGTCGGCGGGCTCCGTCGAACTGCTGGCCGAGGCCCGGGAGTGGCCCGAGACGGGCCGCGCACGCCGGGCGGGCGTCTCCTCGTTCGGGATCAGCGGCACCAACGCCCACGTCCTCGTCGAGGAGGCCCCGCGTCCGCCGGCGCCGCAGCCGGCCGGCGACGCGGCCACACCCGCCCCGCTCCTCCTCTGGCCCGTCTCCGGGCGGACCGAGGACGCGCTGCGCGCCCAGGCGGGCCGGCTCCGCTCCTACCTCGACCGCACCGGCGCGGCGCTCGATCCGCGGGCCGTCGCCCGCCACCTGGCCACCGCCCGTGCCGCCCTCGAACACCGGGCCGTCGTCCTGGCACCCGACGCCGCCGGACTCCGCCGCGGCCTCGCCGAACTCGCCGGGGCCCCCGGCACCGGCACCGGACTCGTCCGGGGCACCGCCGCGAGCGGCGACCTCGCCTTCGTCTTCTCCGGCCAGGGCGCGCAGCGCGCCGGCATGGGCCGCGAACTGTACGAGACGTACCCGGTGTTCGCCGACGCCTTCGACGCGGTCTGCGCCCACCTCGACCCCGGCCTGGACCGGCCGCTGCGCGACGTCGTCCTCCACGACGCCGACGCGCTCGGCCGCACCGCCTGGACGCAGCTCGCCCTCTTCGCCTTCGAAGTGGCCCTCTTCCGGCTGCTGGAATCCTGGGACCTGACCCCCGACCGGCTCGCCGGCCACTCCGTCGGCGAACTCGCCGCCGCCCACGTCGCCGGCGTCCTCTCCCTCGCCGACGCCTGCACCCTCGTCGCCGCCCGCGCCCGGCTGATGGGCGCGCTGCCCGGGGGCGGCGCGATGATGTCGGTGCGGATGCCCGAGGCCGAGGCACGCGCCGCGCTCGCCGGATACGAGTCCCGCGTCGCGATCGCCGCCGTCAACACCCGTGACGAGGTCGTGCTCTCCGGCGACGCCGACGCCCTGGCCGAACTGGCCGCGGAGGGCCGGCGCACCGGCCGTACGGTGCGCGAACTCGACGTCTCGCACGCCTTCCACTCACCGCACATGGACCCCGTGCTCGACGCGTTCGCCGCCGTGGCCGCGACCCTCCGCTACCACCCCGCCCGGATCCCGCTGGTGTCCACGGTCACCGGTCTCGACGACGACGGCACGATGTCCGCCCCGGACTACTGGGTCCGCCAGATACGCGCCACCGTCCGTTTCTCCGACGCCGTCGGCACCCTCCTCGGCCGGGGCGTCACCCGCTTCGCCGAGATCGGACCGGGCGCCGCGCTCACCGTCCCCTTGGAGCGGACCCTGGAGCGCGCCCGCGCGCTCGACGACACCACCGCCCCCCTCGCCGTGTCGCTCCAGCGCTCCGGCAGGCCCGAACCCGCCACCCTGCTCACCGCCGTCGCCCGGCTGCACACGGCGGGCGTGCCCGTCGGCTGGCAGGCGCTCCTCGGTCCCGCCGACGGGCCCCGGCCGGACCTGCCGACGTACGCCTTCCAGCGGCGCCGCTACTGGCCCGCGCCGCACACCGCCGCCGCGGCCCCGCACACCGCCGCCGCGGCGGACGGCGGCGGCAGCACGGGCCGCTACCAGGAGAGCTGGCGCCCCCTGCCCGAGCCGGCCCCGGCCGTACCCGACGGCACCTGGCTCGCCGTCGGCGGCACGGACGACGCCGCCGGCGCCCTGGCCGGGAACCTGCGCGCCCAGGGCATGCGGGTGACCGCCGTCCCCGGCCGCTGGGACGACAGGCAGGCATGCGCCGCCGCCCTGCGGACGGCCCACGACGAGGCGCCCGACACCGCCGGCGTGCTCTGCCTCGCCGACGAGCCCGCCACCGTCCTCGCCGTCGCCCAGGCCCTCGACGACCTCGCGTCCGACGCCCGCCTGTGGTGCCTCACCACGGGCGCCGTCGCCACCGGCCCGGCCGACCCGCCCGCCGGCCCCGCACCCGCCGCCGTCTGGGGACTGGGCCGCACCCTCGGCCTGGAGGCCCCGCACCGCTGGGGCGGCCTGGTGGACCTGCCCGCGGAACCGGACCCGAGGACCGCCGCCCGCCTCGCCGCGCTGCTCGCCGCCGCGTCGGACGAGGACCAGATCGCCCTGCGGGCCACCCTCCTGGCCCGCAGGGTCACCACCGCCCCGGCGCCCGCCGCCGAGCCCTGGCAGCCCTCCGGAACCGTGCTCGTCACCGGCGGAACCGGCCGGCGCGGCCGGGTCCTGGCCGAGGCGCTCGCCGCGCAGGGAGCCGCCCACCTGGTGCTGCTCGGCCGGCGCGGCGCCGACGCGCCGGACGCCCGTGCGTTCGCCGACGCCCTGCCCGTCGAGGTCACCCTCGCCGCCGCGGACGTCACCGACCGGGCCGCCGTCGCCGAGGTCCTGGCGGCGATCCCCGCCGACCGGCCGCTCACCGCCGTGGTCCACGCCGCCGGCGCCGAACCCGACACCCCCTGGACCCGGCTGAGCCCCGGCGACCTGCGCACGTCGGCCGCCGCCGACGGCGCCCTGGTGCTCCACGAACTGACCGCCGAACTGGCCCCCGGACTCACGGCGTTCGTCATGATCTCCTCGGCCACCGGCGTCTGGGGCGGAACCGGAGCCGCGGCCCGCGCCGCCGCGAGCGCCCGCATGGACGCCCTCGCCGCCCACCGCCGCGCGCTCGGCCTGCCGGCCACCTCGGTCTCCTTCGGGCCGTGGGCGACCGGCGAGGACGACCCCGCCACCGCCCGCCACGGCCTGCGCCCCCTGGACCCCGGGACCGTCCGCACCGCCCTGGCCGAGGCCGTGGCCGCGCCCGGACCCCGCGCCGTCGTCGCCGACGTCGACTGGGCGCGCTTCCACCCCGCGTACACCCTCACCCGGCACCGGCCGCTCTTCGACGAGCTCCCCGAGGTCCGGCAGCTCACCGCCGCCCCCCGCACCCCCGTGCCCGCGGCGGGGCCCGGCCTCACCGGACCCGGCCTCACCGGACCCGGGCTCACCGGGCCCGAAGGGCAGCGGACCGCGCTCGACCTCGTCCGCACGACGGCCGCCGCCGTGCTCGGCCACACCGACACGTCGACCGTCACCCCCGACCGCGGGTTCCTGGAACTCGGCGTCGACTCGCTCGCCGCCCTCGAGATCCGCGACACCCTGGAACAGGCCACGGGCCTGTCCCTGCCGGGCACCGTCGTCTTCGACCACCCCTCGCCCGCCGCCCTCGCCCGCCACCTCGCCTCGGGGACGGGCGCCGCGGGCGGCGCCGGAGCACCGCCCGCGCCCGTGCTCGGCATCTCGCCCACCGACCGCAACCCGGTCGGCCTGCTCGACTCCCTCTACCGGGAGGCGGTGCGCACCGGCCGCATCCACGAGTTCCTCGAACTCGTCGGTGAGACCGCGAAGTTCCGGCCCACCGCCGACGACGTGAGAGAGGCCGGCGGACCGGCCTCGCTCACCGCCCTCGCCGACGGCCCGGCACCCGAACTGCTGGTCTGCGTCAGCGGCATGACCGCCGGCGGCGGCCCGCACGAGTTCGCCCGCCTCGCCGCGCCGCTGCGCGGCGCACGCCGGGTGGCCGCCGTGCCCGTCCTCGGCTACGGCCGCGGCGAACTGCTTCCGGCCACCCCCGAGGTCGCGCTGGACTGGCAGGCGCAGGGCGTCCTCGCCCACGCCGCGGGCACCCCGGTCGTCCTCTTCGGGCACTCCGGCGGCGCCCTCCTCGCCCACCGGCTCGCGGTCCGCCTCACCGAACTGGGCTTCCCGCCCGCCGGGCTGGTGCTCGCGGACGTCTACGCCCCCGACGACCCGCTGATGGCGGAGTGGAACCGGGAGCTGTCCGAGGGGGTCTTCGACCGGGTCGAGCAGTTCGTCGCCATGGACGACAGCCGTCTCACCGCGATGGCCTGGTACGGCGGCCTGTTCTGGACGAACCCGGAGCCCGACACCCGCATCCCGACCCTGCTGCTGCGCGCCTCGCAGCCGCTGCGCGAACCCGCCGACGGCCGTGACTGGCGCAGCACGTGGAAGGCCGCCCGCGACGTCGTCGACGTACCGGGCGACCACTTCACGATGATGGCCGAGCACGGCGGGACCACGGCCCGCGCAGTCCACCGGTGGATCGGGGAACTGCCCCGATGACCACCGGCGACCCGATCACACCGACAGTCCGGCCGGCCCCGGCGGGAGCGCCCGCGAGCGCCTGTTCCATGGAGGAATCCGCATGACGATCCAACCGCTGGCCCGTGCGACAGGGGTGAGCCGGCGCTACGGCGACAAGACGGCCGTGGACGGCATATCCCTCGACATCCCGGCCGGACAGCTGATCGGCCTCCTCGGCCCCAACGGCGCCGGGAAGAGCACCCTCATCAACCTCTTCACCGGACTGCGCCGGCCCACGGCCGGCCGGATCGAGCTGTTCGGCCGCGACCCGCGGGACGTGGAGGCCCGGCGCCGGATGGGCATGACGCCGCAGGAGACCGGCCTGCCCGAAACCCTCAAGGCCACCGAGGTGATGGCCTTCGTGGCGGCGCACTTCGCCCGCCCCGCCGACGTCGGTGAACTCCAGGAGCGGTTCGGCATCACCGAGTTCGCCCACCGCCAGGTCGGCGGCCTCTCCGGGGGCCAGAAGCGCCGCCTGGCCATCGCGCTCGCCTTCGTCGGCGACCCCGACCTGGTGTTCCTGGACGAGCCGACCACCGGCCTGGACGTCGAGGCCCGCCGCACCCTGTGGGACGGAGTCCGCGACTTCCACGCCCGCGGCGGCACGGTCGTGCTGACCAGCCACTACCTCGACGAGATCGAGGAGCTCGCCGAACGCGTCGTCATCATCGACGGGGGACGCTGCGTCGCCGACGACAGCGTCGCCGCGCTCCGCCGCGTCAGCGGCCTGCGCCGGGTCACCGTGCGGATGGCCGAGGTCCCCGACCTGCCCGGCCTCGTCGCCGTCGAACGCGAGGGCGAACGCGTGCACCTGATCTCCCAGGACTCCGACCGGACGGTGCGCGAACTGGTCGCCTCCGGCGCGCCCTTCGACGAACTCGACGTCAGCGCCGGCTCCCTGGAGGACGCCTTCCTGGCACTGCTCGGCCGCGACCGGCACGAGGCCCCGAACGCAGCCCGCCCCACCCCTGCCGTCGCGGAGGCGATCGCCCGATGAACACCACCCTCGCCTACGTCAAGTTCGAGATCCTGGAGGCCGTCCGCATCCCCGCGGTCTTCCTCGGCCTGCTCTTCATGCCCGCCGGCGGCATGTTCGTCTTCGTCATCCCCACCCTGGGCTCCGACCCCGCGGCCGCCACCATGGGCACGGCGTCCATGTGCCTCTTCGCGGTCCTCATCATCTGCTCCGCGCAGTACGGCATGGGAATCGCCGACGCCCGCATGAAGCCCTGGGGCGGATACGTCCGCACCCTGCCCGGCGGACCGGTGCCGCGGATGGTCTCCATGGTGACGCTGAGCCTGCTGATGACCGTGCTCGGCGCGATCCCGCTGATCCTCGTCGCCGCGCTCGGCACCGAGGCCACCGTCTCCCCGGGGCAGCTCCTGCTCGGCCTGCTGGCCCTCATGCTGGCCGTGGTGCCCTTCGCGCTCTTCATGCTGGCCGTCGGATACGCCGTCAACCCCTACCTGGTGGCCATGCTCATCAGCGTCACCCCGCTGGTCCTCGTCGTCCTCGGCGGCCTGCTCGCCGACCCGAACGCGACGGACGGCTTCATCGCCACGATCGCCCCGTACACCCCGGTCCGGGGGGCGGCGGAACTGGTCTGGGCGGCGGTCGGCGACTACCGGCCGCAGACCGCCTCGCTGATCGCCCAGGCGGTGTGGACCGTCGTCCTCGCCCTCGTCGCCTACCGCGCCTACCGCGCCGACGAGGGCCGCCGCTTCCGCTGACCGGCCCGTCCCGGGCCGGGCCCGGCGCACACGACGTCACCCGCCCGGCCGGCCGCCGTGGCCCCGGCACCGCACCGCCCGCACCCGTCCGCCGCAGGCCCACCCGCACCCGCACCGCCCCCGTCCGTCCGCCCACCGTGAGGTCCGCCGTGCCCGAAACCCCCGCCGCCACCGTGCCCGAACTCCCCGCCCCCGTCGCGCCCGACACCGCCGTCACCGGCTCCATGTCCGCCCGCCCCCTGCGGGTGGACGGCGCCTACGCCTTCACCCCGAGGGTCTTCCCCGACAGCCGGGGCGCCTTCCTCTCGCCCTACCAGGAACCGGCGTTCACCGCCGCCGTCGGCCACCGCCTCTTCCCCGTCGCCCAGACCAACCACAGCGTCTCCGCCCGCGACGTCGTGCGCGGTGTCCACTACACCCTCACCCCGCCCGGCTCGGCGAAGTACGTGTACTGCGCGCGCGGCAGCGCCGTCGACATCGTCGTCGACATCCGCGTCGGCTCGCCCACCTTCGGCGCCTGGGACGCGGTCCTGCTCGACCAGACCGACCACCGCGCCGTCTACTTCCCGCTCGGCCTCGGCCACGCCTTCGTCTCGCTCGAGGACGACACGGTCATGTCCTACATGGTCTCCAGCGCCTACGTCCCCGAGCACGAACTCGCCCTCACGGTCCACGACCCCGCGCTCGGCCTGCCGCTGCCCGACCGGGACCGCATGATCCTCTCCGACCGCGACTCCGTCGCCCCCACCCTTGCCGAAGCGGCCGAGGCCGGGACCCTGCCGGTGTACGAGGAGTGCCTGCGGATCGAGAAGGCGATGCACGCGTGACCGCCCTGTCCGGCGGCGCGGACCGCCCCCTGGTCGTGGTGCTCGGCGCGTCCGGCTTCATCGGCTCGCCGCTCACCCGAGCCCTGGCCGGCCGGCCCGTCCGGCTGCGGCTGGTCGCCCGGCGCCCGGCGCCCGTCCCCGACGGCGCCGTCGCCGACGTCGAGGTGCGCACGGACGACCTCGCCGCGCCCGGCGCGATCGCCCGCGCCGTCGAGGGCGCCGACGCCGTCTTCCACCTGGTCGCGGCCACCGAGTCGGGCTGGCGGGTCGCCGAGGGCGACGCCGCCGCCGAGCGGCTGAACGTCGGCCTGGTCCGCGACCTCGCCGCCGCGTTCGCCGCCACCGGGAGGCAGGGGGCGCAGCCCCCCGTCGTGGTCTTCCCCAGCACCACCACCCACCTCGGCGCCGGCCCCGGCGGCACGGTCGACCCGGACCAGGTGAAGAGCACGTACGTACGGCAGAAACTCCTCGCCGAGCACGTCCTCGCACACGCCACGTCCGAGGGTGTCCTGCGCGGCGTCTCGCTCGGCCTGCCCACCGTCTTCGGCCACGGCCCCGCCACCACCGCCCCCGACCGCGGCGTGGTCGCCGCCATGACCCGCCGCGCGCTGGCGGGCGAACCGCTCACCGTCTGGGGCGACGGCTCGGTCCGCCGCGACCTGGTCTACGTCGACGACGTCGTGGACGCCCTGCTCGCCGCCCACGACCACGCCGACCTGCTCTCCGGCCGCCACTGGGAGATCGGCACCGGCACCGGCGTCACCCTGCTCTCCCTCTTCACCGGCGTCTCCGACGCCGTCGCCGCCCGGACCGGCAGACCGGCCGTCCCCGTCGTGACCGTGCCCCCACCGGACCACGCCGACCCGGCCGACGCGGAGGACGTCGTCGTCGACCCGGCCCCCTTCCACGCGGCCACCGGCTGGCGCCCACGGACCACCCTCCCGGACGCCCTGCACCGCACGGCGGAGGCGCTGGCGTCATAAGGCCGCCGCAGCCGGGTCGTGCGTCATCCCGGCCGGCGCTCTGCTGCCACGCGGTCGCGCTGCGGCTTCGAGGGGCTCCGCTCTGCCGGGCGGTCGACACGACGTGCAGCCGCCTTCAACTCCCGGACGTCGACACTCAGGTCCTGCCACCTCCGTGGCCCTACGCGCGCCTGCGCGCAAGGCCACCGGGGGCGAGGTGGCGGATACCGCATGGTGTGAAGGGCCGGCACGCTACTCTCCGTGAATGATCGACCCCTCTCGAGTCCGCCCGTCCCAGGCCTCGGACGGCACTCCGTTCAGACTGCTTGTGACCGGCGGAGGCACTGGCGGACATACCTACCCGGCCCTCACCACCCTGCGCACCGTTCAGCAGCGGCTGGCGCTCCGAGGCGTCGCACTCGATGTGCTGTGGGCAGGGTCTGCCGACGGCCTGGAAGCCAGGGTCGCGACGGCTGAGGGCATCCGTTTCACCGAGGTCGCCACCGGCAAGATCCGGCGCTCCAAGAACCCCCTGAAGCTCGTGTCGCCTGCGAACGTGAAGGACATGAGCAATGTGCCGCGCGGTGTGGCCCAGGCCCGCCGGATCGTCGCCGACTTCGCGCCCCATGTCGTCCTGGCGACCGGCGGTTACGTCGCGATCCCCGTCGGGCTGGCCGCGCGCATGTGCCGGCGGCCGCTGGTCGTCCACGAGCAGACGGTCCGAATCGGTCTGGCGAACCGGGTGCTGGCCCGCGCTGCCACACGCATCGCCGTCTCTGCGGAGTCCACCCTCGGGCTCCTGCCCGACAACGTGCGGGCGGCCGCTGTCGTCACCGGCAACCCGGTGCGCGCCGAGGTGCTGTCCGGAACGGCGGAGAAGGCGATCGAGTCCCTGAGCCTGCACGGGTTCCGCCGTGCCCTGCCGACCGTGTACGTGACCGGCGGTGCGCAGGGGTCGGTGCAGATCAACAACACCATCCAGGCCAATCTGCCGTGGCTGCTGGAGCGCGCCAACGTCGTTCACCAGTGCGGGCCGGCCAACGAGGCGACGTTGCGGGAGGCTGCGGCCGCGCTGCCCGGTGAGCTAGCGGCCCGCTACCACGTCACCGGGTTCATGGGCGCCGAGCTGCCCGACGTCCTGGCGCTCGCCGACATCGTCGTATCGAGGTCCGGGGCCGGAACCATCGCGGAACTTACTGCCCTCGGCAAGGCCGCGGTGTTCATTCCCCTTGCCTCGTCGGCCGGCAACGAGCAGACGCACAACGCGCAGCACCTGCAAGCGGCCGGGGCCGCCGTCGCGCTCGTCGACGACGTGTCCCCGGCAGCGTTGCAGTCGGCACTGCACGGGCTGCTCACGGACCCTGAGCGGCGTGCAGCCGTAGCCGGGCGCGCCCGGGATCAGGGCCGGCCGGATGCCGCCGAGCGCCTGGCCGACGTGGTGCTGGCTGCGGCCGATCGCCGCTGAGAGACGAGCCGGCTGGGCTACGTGCTGGACGCGGCGCGGGTCCATCGGCTCGCTCGCCGAGCGGGAGACTGAAGCCGCTGGTCAGATAGCGTGACGGGATGAACGAGAACCTGCCTGCCGACGTCGCCGACGTGCTCGCGGCAGTCCTGGACGCGGACACGCCGGTCCACGTCGCGCTCCGGAGGCAGGTCCCGCATCTCACGGTGCGGGAACGCTGCACATGCGGGTGCGGCACCTCCTACTTCGAACTCGACACCAGCGAGGCAGCGCCCGCACTCACCGGACCCGGTGCGGTCGTGGCGGCCGCAGCACAACTCGTCACCGAAGCCGGTGAGTGCCCGGGCGAGGTCCTGGTCTTCGCACGGGACGGTTACCTGTCATGGCTCGAAGTCTGTTCGTGGAGCGACGACACCGAAGTGACACTCGCCGCCGCGGGTCACTGGTTGCGGACACGCTCCTGATCCCGAGCGACCAGCGCTCAGCGATCTCCACCACACCACCGACGTCACGCGTTCGAGCTCAGCAGTCGGCCGACCACGGGGACTCCGCCCCCCGCTGCCGCGGCACCAGGTGACGCAGCATCACCGCGAACCGCGGCGAGTCCGGGAACGGCTGCTGCTCACCGACCTTCGCGTACTCCCACGACTCGTACAGCGCCTGAACCCGGTCGTGCGTGGTGTCGACCAGCAGCACCGCCAGGGCCTCCGGGCGGGGCTCCAGCAGTGCGGCGTGCAGGCGCTCCGCGGTTCCGGTCCTCCGCCAAGCCGGGCGGACCATCAGCTCGGACACGGAGAACGTGGACGGGTCCGCCGGCGGCTCCGCGAGATGTCCGCGCCACCACTCGCGGCCCGCCACCCCCGGAGCGCCGTACGCGAAGCCGACCGGCTCGTCGCCCTCCCAGCCGATCACACAGGCGAAGCCCGGGTTCCGGCCCCAGTGGTCCACGAACCAGGCGAAGCGCTGGTGGAAGGGGTCGTCCATCTGGTCGGCGTACGCCTCGGCGTGCACGTCGAGGAGGATACGGCGGATCGCGGGCAGGTCGGCGTGCCCGTAGGCGCGCAACTCAGTCACATCGGCTCCACTCGTCTCGGTAGCGCTGTACCCACTCTCTCGTGAAGTCGCTGTCAGGCGCGAGTGACATGAGTTCGCCGTGGAGGTCGCTCATGAGGGTGCGCATGCGCCCTGGCAGCGGGGCTCCGTCCATCAGGTGGAAGACCTGTTCTGAGGTCGCACACGCCTGTTCGGCCTCACCTTGGTGGACCTGGGCGAGGGCCAGGCGGGCGGCCACGAGCGCGCGGTTGCGGCGAAACTGCCCCGGCAGCACCGCCAGCGCACGGTGCGACGCGGCCTCGGCCTCGTCGAAGTGACCGATTTGGTCGCGCACGATGGCGCTGAGGGCATGGAGTTCGGCCGGGCCGTAGAACCCGATCCAAGGCGGCCGTTCCTGCTCCGGCGACGCCTTGGCCAGGAGCGTCTCGGCGAAGCCCAGCGAACGCAGGGCGGCCTGCGGGTCACCGCGGTGCGCGTGGCCGATCGCGGTGCGGGCGTGGGCGAGTGAGCCGAAGAGCGGATCACGCCGGGTGACTGCGGTGGCCTGGGCTGCATAGCCGGCATCCACTGCGGCTGTGTGGTCCCGGCGCTGATGGGCGACCATGGCCAGTGAGTTCCACACCCGCATCTCGGTTCCTGAGTCGCCCGCCAGGCGCGCGAGCAACAGCGCCTCGCGCAGCAGGTCGTCGGCCCGGTCGAGATGACGCGCGTCGATACTCGACCATGCCGCCGTGGCGGTGAAGTCGGCAGCCAGGGAGAGCAGGGCCTTGCGGATGCGCTGAGAGCGGGCACGGTCCGTCCTGTCGAGGCAGTCCCGGGAGCCGGCGAGTGCGGCCTGTTCGAGGTCCAGGTGGCCGCCCCGCCGGTGGTCGAGCCCCGTCAGGCTGTCCAAGTTCTGCCGGAGCGCGGCGACGTCGGAGGACCCGACGCGGTCCGGTGACGAACCCGGGGAGGTGCTCACGGCGACCGCGGCAGTGGACGCGAGGAACGAGCGGCGGAGCAACAGAGCACCCGATGGTGTGAACCCGAGGTCGGCGACCTGACAGCCGAATACGTGCTCCAGGGCGTCGCGCAGTCTCCTGTGCGGCCACCTGGATCTTCCTGTCAGCCAGTACCGCACCGTCCGGTCGCTCACCGTGGCCCGATGGCCGGAACGGATCAGACAGTCGTTCAGTGCGTCGACCAACTCGGCTTGGGTGCAACCTGCTTCGGCCATCGCACGCTTGAGTCGTGAGTTCTCCTCCACACGCTCACGGTAGTGAGCCGGCCGCATTCCATACTCCGGACGGAGTTGTCACGGACGAATTTTCCGGTCACCTGCGAGCGGCCGACGCGGACTTTTCCTCCTGCGGACGTACACCCAGCGGTTGTATGAGCAGTGCCGGCTGCGCCCGGCAGCGTTTCGTCCACTCGCTCAAAGGAGAGACCATGCTCGCTGTCATTCCGTTTGCCGCCCGAGCAGCGGCCCCACCCTGTCTCGTCATGACGTCGGTCGACGGGGTGAGGTGGGACGAGTCCCGCCAGATCAACGTCACCGCCGACGGGACCCCCTGGCACACCATGCCGCAGGCGGCGTCCACCACGGACACCAATCTGGACGGCAAGGGCGACGACGTCTCCGACCCGTACTACGCGTCCGCCTCATGACCACCGCCGCGCGGCCCGTGCTCGTCGTCGCCGAACGGCTGGACGCGGCGGCCGACATGGTCGTGGACGCGCTGAACCTGCGCGAGGTCCCCGTCATGCGGTTCGACATCGCCGACTTCCCCCAGCATCTCACCCTGACCGGAGCTCATCTTCCTACCGAACCGGGTTGGACCGGGACTCTGGACGACGGGCGCCGGACGACGCGGCTCGAGGAGGTGCGGGCCGTCTACTGGCGACGACCCGCACGTCCGGTCATCGCCGGCACCGTTCCCGGGCCGTACGGCCTGTGGGCGCAGAACCAGGCCGACGCGGCAATACTGAACGTCCTCGCCGCCCTGCCCGGTGCATCCTGGATCAACAACCCGCACGCCGACCGGATCGCATCCCACAAGCCCCAGCAGCTGGTCGTCGCCACCCGAGTCGGGCTGAGGGTGCCACGCAGCATCATCACCAACGAGCCCGATGCGGCCCGTGCCTTTGCCGAGGAGGTGAACGGCCCGCTGATCTGCAAGCCGGTCCTCGGCGGCCGACTCGACGCGGGGCAGGAACGCGAGCTGATGGTCGCTACCCACCGTGTCGACCCGGCGGACTTCGACGACAGCATCCGCACCACCGCGCACTACTTCCAGGAAGACATCCCGAAAGCCTACGAGGTGCGCCTGATCGCGGTCGGCGGCCGGGTTTTCGGGGGAAAACTGACTGCCACCAGCGAAGCCGCCGGTACCGACTGGCGCACCGACTACGACCATATCGAGTACGACACCGTCGATGTACCCGGTGCCGTCACCTCTCGGGTGCTCCGGTTTCTCGACCACTACGGGATCGTGTTCGGCGCGTTCGACTTCGCGGTGACCCCAGGGGGAGAGTGGGTGTTCTTCGAGAACAACCCGGCCGGCACGTGGGGGTGGGTCGAGAACCGCACCGGCCTTCCCATCGCCGCTGCTCACGCCGACTATCTCGCTGGAGCCACTGCATGAGTCCGCCCCATGACGACCACCTTCCAGGAGCCGCCCCGTGAATTGGCCGGAAAGCGGAACTTCCGCTGCCGCGCGCCGTACGCTTGCCGACGAGCTGAGCCGGGAGCGCGGGGGGCCTGACGCTTGGACCGACGCGTTCGCCGCCGTACCACGGCACGTGTTCGTTCCGCGATTCCACCGTCAGGACATGCGCGGCGCATGGGAGCCCGTCACTTGGGGGGACCCCGGGTACCTTGACGACGTCTACTCCGACGCCGCCCTCACCACCCAGCTCGACGAGCACGGCGTGCCCACCAGTTCGTCGAGCCAGCCGTCGCTGATGCTCACCATGCTCGAGGCCCTGGACGTGCGCGACGGACAGCGCGTGTACGAACTGGGTGCGGGCACCGGGTACAACGCGGCGCTGCTCTCCCACCGGCTGGGCGACAGCCGGGTGACGACCGTCGACATCGACTCCGGCCTCGTCGAGGCAGCGGTCCGGCACTTGCACTCGACCGGATACCGGCCCACGGCCATCGTCGGCGACGGCGCACGCGGCTACCTGCACAACGCCCCGTACGACCGGATCATTGCCACGGCAGCCCTGCCGATGATCCCGCCACCCCTCCTCGATCAGGCGACCGAGGGCGCGGTGGTCGTCGCCCCCCTCGGCTACGGCATCGTCCGCGCCACGGTGACCGGCCCCGGGCGTGCCGCGGGCCGGTTCCTCGGCACACCGGCGTACTTCATGCTGCGCCGGGCCCCCGGCAACCCTCCGCAGTTCGAATCCGCCCGCGAACAACAGCCGAGCGACACGCACGTTCCCGTCGGCGACGTCCTCGGCCGGCTCCGGTTCCCCCTGTCCATCGCCCTCCCGGGCTTCACCTCCTGCTCCTGGCGGGACGACCACGGACGGCTGGATGCGGTCGGTCTCTGGACCCCCGACGGCTCGACGGCAGTGGCCCGTACCACGGGCACCGTCCAGCAGACCGGTCCGCGTCTCTTGTGGGACACGGTCGAAGAGCTGGCCGATGCCCTGCCCGGTGATCCGGACCGTGCCGACTTCCACCTGGAGGTCACACCCGCGGGCCAGAGGGTGACTCACCGTCCGAGCGGGCTGGGATGGGAGCTGCCGACGCTGCCGTAGTCCTCGCCGTGGTCCCGGGTCAGCGCGGCGAGCAGTTCGGGATCGGAGTGCACCTCGGCGGTGTGCTGCCAGGCGATGAGCAGCTGGGCGACGGACGCGTTGTTGCCGAGGGAGTCGGCGGCGCGCATGGTGTCGACGAGTTCCACGGCGAAGGCGTGGATGTCGGCCTCGGGCAGGAAGCGCACCCAGGGAAACGCGTCCGGCAGGATGTCGAGGAGCAGCTCCGTGCTGCCTGGTTCGCGCCGTGCCATGGCGGCCAGCATCCGGGTGGCCGCCGACACCACGGTCCGGTCCTGTTCGGCCCGCGCCGCGGTGGTCAGGACCAGGTCCTCGCCGTCTCTGCGGTGCAGAAGCAGTCTCGGTGTGTCCCGGAGGCGGGCGAGGGTCTGCTTGTTCTTGTTGACCAGCTCGGAGAAGTTCACGGCTGCACTCTCGGCGCTCATGACTTTGAAACTACTTCGAAACCCGATGCGGTGCCATCGCCTGAAAGAGGGACGTCCGTGCCCCCGGAGCCGCCGCCCCGCGCCCCGCCGCGGCCGGCGGCCACCCCCTTCCCCGGGCCGCGCCTGGGGTGGAGCGGGCAGGTGATAGGGGGGGTAGGGGGTGTTCCGCGCGTGCGGGCAGTCCCTATGTTCGCTGGCGAGGACACCATCTCGGCAGCGACACCGGCCCGACGTGTCCACGGGTCCCGTCTGGAGGACGGCAATGCGCATTCTGTTCGCGGCACATGCGGAGAAGACTCACTTTTTCAGCATGGTGCCCCTCGCGTGGGCGCTGCGTACGGCGGGTCACGAGGTCAGGATCGCCACCCAGCCGACGATGGCGGAGACCGTCACCCGGACCGGCCTCACGGCGGTGCCGCTCGGCAGCGACCACCGCTGGAAGCAGGTCATGGAGGCCAGCCAGGACGAGGGCTGGGCGGACCGCGTCGTCGAAGCGGTCACCCGCACCGACGGCCTGGGCCACGAGGAGCTGTTCCGCTTCTTCGACGAGACGACCTCCCGCTACTTCCGCACCGTCAACAACGACGAGTTCACCGACGCCCTGGTCGACTACGCCCGCTGGTGGCAGCCCGACCTGATCGTCTGGGAGCAGTTCACCTGGGCCGGCGCCGTCGCCGCCCGGGCCACGGGCGCGGCGCACGCCCGCATGGTGTGGGGCGCCGACGTGGTGACCCGTACCCGCAACGCGTTCCTCGCCACGCTCGACGAGCTCCCCGAGGAGCGCCGGAGGGACCCGCTGCGCGACTGGCTCACCGAATCGCTCGCCCGCCACGGCGCGGCGTACGACGAGACCGTGGCCAACGGGCAGTGGACCATCGACGTCGGCCCGCCGTCCCACCGCATCGACAACGGCCTGCCCGTCGTCGGTGTGCGCTACATCCCGTACAACGGGCAGGCGGAGCTGCCGGAATGGCTCGCCGCCGAGCCGTCCAAGCCCCGTGTCGTCGTCACCGCCGGCGTCTCCGTGCGCAGCTACTTCGGCTTCGACATGTTCAGTGTCGGCGCGCTGCAGGCCTTCGCCGGCCTCGACATCGAGCTGATCGCCACCCTGCTGCCGGCCCCGGGGGAGACCGCGGACATGGCGCCGGAGAACGCCACCGTCGTGGACTTCGTACCCATGCAGGGCCTGCTGCCGACCTGTTCGGCCGTCATCCACATCGGCGGGGCGGGCGTGCAGTCCACGGCCGCCTACTACGGCGTCCCGCAGCTGATCCTTCCCGGCCTGTGGGACACCGTCGTCCGGGCCGACCTCGTCGAGCGGTCCGGCGCCGGGATCTCGCTGCCGCCGGGCCGGGTCACGGCCGAGAGCGTACGCGAATCCCTCGTACGGCTCCTGGAGGACCCGTCGTTCCGCACCGGAGCCGAGGCGCTGCGCAAGGACCTCGAGTCCGCGCCGTCGCCCAACGAGGTCGTCCCGGTCCTCGAGGACCTCACCGCCCGCCACAAGAGCGCAGTCTGAGCACCCCGAGGGGACCACAGCCGTGTACGGAGCAGAGTTCGCCGAGATCTACGACCTGATCCACCAGGGCCGGGGCAAGGACTACGCCCTCGAGGCGCAGTTCGTCGCCGGCCTCGCCAGGGAGAAGGCCCCCGGCGCCACCTCGCTGCTGGACGTGGCCTGTGCCACGGGATCGCACCTGGCCGCCTTCGCCGACATCTTCGACACGGTCGCGGGCGTGGAGCTGTCCGAGCCCATGGTCGAGGTGGCCCGCCGCAAGCTGGGCGACACCGTCCACGTCGGCGACATGCGCGACTTCGACCTCGGGGCCCGCTACTCCGTCGTCACCTGCATGTTCGGCTCCATCGGCCACGCCATGACGGAGCCGGAACTCGTCGCCGCCCTGCGCCGGTTCGAGGCGCACCTGGAGGACGGGGGGGTGATCGCCGTCGACCCCTGGTGGTTCGACGACACCTTCACCCCCGGTCACGTCTCCGGCGACGTGTGCACCGTGGACGGGCTCACCATGGCCCGCGTCTCGCACGCCAGCCGCGAGGACGACAAGTCCCGCATGGACGTCCACTACACCGTCGCCCGCCCGCACGAGGGCGTGCGGCACTTCGTCGAGACGTACCGGGCCCGCCTCTACACCCGGGAGCAGTACGAGAAGGCGTTCGCCGAGGCCGGTCTCGCCGCCGAGTACGTGCCCGAGGTGCAGGGCGGCCGCGGGCTCTTCCTCGCCGTGCGCGCCTGACCGGGCCGCCCGCCATGACACAGCTGACCGACCACGCGCACGCCACACGGTTCGCCGAGTCCGCACGGGCCGTCGACGGCTTCGTCACGGACAAGGCCGCGTTCGAGGCCTGGCTCGCCGATTGCCGGGCCCGCTTCCACACCACCGCCGAACTCCGCCCCCTGGACGCCCTGCGCGACTGGTCGGTGGACCCGCGCACCGGTGACGTCGGCCACGTCAGCGGCCGGTTCTTCTCCGTGCGCGGCCTCGACGTGCGGGTGCCCGGCGCCGCCGTGGACCGCTGGCAGCAGCCCATCATCAGCCAGCCCGAGGCCGGCATCCTCGGCATCCTCGTCAAGGAGTTCGACGGGGTGCCGCACTGCCTGATGCAGGCCAAGGCGGAACCCGGCAACATCAACGGCATCCAGCTCTCGCCGACCGTCCAGGCGACCCGCAGCAACTACGGCGGCGTCCACCGCGGCAAGGCCGTCCCCTATCTGGAGTACTTCCGCGACACCCCGCCCGACCGGGTGATCGCCGACGTCCTCCAGTCCGAGCAGGGCTCCTGGTTCCACCGCAAACGCAACCGGAACCTGATCGTCGAGGCCACCGGCCCCGTCGAGGTCCTCGACGGCTTCTGCTGGCTGACCCTCGGCCAGCTGCACGAACTCCTCCGCCAGGACGACCTGGTCAACATGGACACCCGTACGGTGATGTCCTGCTTCCCGGTCACCGGCGCCGATCCCGCCCCCGCGGTCCCCGAGTACGGGCCGTCGTACGGGGAACTCCTGCGCTGGATCACCGGGGAACGCACCCGCCGCGAACGCCACGTCCGCGAGATCCCGCTGAACACCGTCGAGGGCTGGCAGTTCCGCGACGGCCGCGTCACCCACCGGGACGGGCTCTTCTTCGACATCGTCGGCGTCTCCGTGGAGGCCGCAGGACGCGAGGTCGGCCGCTGGGACCAGCCGCTGCTCGCCCCCCACGGCACGGGCCTCGTCGCCCTGCTGGTCCGGGAGATCGACGGTGTGCCGCACGCCCTGCTGCACGCCCGCGTCGAAGCCGGGCACCTCGACGTCCTCGAACTCGCCCCCACGGTGCAGTGCACCCCGCAGACCTACACGCACCTGCCGCCGGGCGCACGCCCGCGCTTCCTGGACACCGTGCTGAACGCGCCGCAGGAGAACATCCTCTTCAGCGCCGTCCACTCCGAGGAGGGCGGCCGCTTCCTGCACGCCCGCAACCGCTACATGATCGTCGAGGCCGGCCCCGGTCCCGGACTCGACGACGGCCCCGACTACCGCTGGACGGCGCTCCCCGACACGGCCGCACTGCTGCGCCACAGCCACTATCTCAACATCCAGGCCCGTTCCATCCTCGCCTGTCTACACGGCCTGGCAGGCCGGGAAACAAGAGTGACGCCATGACCCTGCGCGTATGGGACTACCTCGACGAGTACGAGGCGGAGCGCGAGGACATCCTCGACGCGGTCGACCAGGTCTTCCGCTCCGGACAGCTCGTCCTCGGACCCTCCACCACCGGCTTCGAGAAGGAGTTCGCCGCCTACCACGGCCTGGCGCACGGCGTCGGCGTCGACAACGGCACCAACGCCCTCGTCCTCGCCCTGCGCGCCCTGGGCGTCGGCCCGGGCGACGAGGTCGTCACCGTCTCCAACACCGCCGCGCCCACCGTCATCGCCATCGACCAGGTCGGCGCCACCCCCGTCTTCGTGGACGTGCGCGAGAGCGACTACCTGATGGACACCGCGCAGGCCGAGGCCGCGGTCACCTCCCGCACCCGCTGCCTGCTGCCCGTTCACCTGTACGGCCAGTGCGCCGACCTCGCCCCGCTGGAGAAGCTCGCCGCCCGCCACGACCTCGCGCTCCTGGAGGACTGCGCCCAGTCGCACGGCGCCCGGCAGAACGGCCGGCTGGCCGGCACCACCGGCAAGGCCGCCGCGTTCTCGTTCTACCCGACGAAGGTGCTCGGCGCGTACGGCGACGCCGGCGCCGTCGTCACCGACGACGCGGCCACCGACGCCGCCCTGCGCAGGTACCGCTACTACGGCATGGAGCGGCGCTACTACGTCGAGCAGACCCCGGGGCACAACTCCCGCCTCGACGAGGTGCACGCCGAGATCCTGCGCCGCAAGCTGCGCCGGCTCGACGGCTACCTGGAGGCCCGGCGCCGGGTCGCCGCCCGCTACGCGGAGGCCCTCGCGGACACCGACCTCGTGCTGCCGCAGGTCGTCGAGGGCAACGACCACGTCTACTACCTGTACGTCGTGCGGCACCCGCGCCGTGACGCCGTCATCGAGGCCCTGCGCCCGCTCGGCGTCGAGCTCAACATCAGCTACCCGTGGCCGGTCCACACGATGACCGGCTTCGCCCACCTCGGGCAGCCCGCCGGATCGCTGCCGGTCACCGAGGCACTGGCCGGCGAGATCTTCTCCCTGCCGATGTACGCCTCGCTGACCGAGGAACGGCAGGACAAGGTCATCGCCGCGCTGCGCGAGGTGCTGCGCACGGTCTGACGCCGCCGTGCCCTGCGGCACCGGCCGGTCGGGACGCCCCGGCCGGCCCGCCCGCATCGGCCGGTCCGGGTGCACTGGCCGGTCCGCCTGCGCCACGCCGCGCCGGGCGGTACCGGCCCGGAGCACCGGCGGCGGCTACGCGCGCGCCCGTCCGGCCCGTCCCGGTGCACGCGCCCGCCGGGCCGCACGGGCCGGTCCGCCTGCGCAAACGCCGGACCGCACCGGCCCGGAGCCCGGCCCGCGGGCACGCGCCTCACCGCGCCGCCCCCGCCCCGTTTCCGTGATCCGTCGTCGTGGCTCCGAGCCGGGGCCCTCAGCGCGCGCCCCGGCCGTCCCCGGCAGGCCGGCCTTCAGCGGCCTCGCCGCACACAGGGCACTCCCGCTCGTCGGCCGAGTCCGTCACGACCGCATGACCACAGAAGTCGCACGGCCGCATCCCCTCACCCGCCGTCCCCCGGACGGACACGCCATCACTCATGACAGGCACAGTGCCTCGGCCGAGGACGCAGGGGCGCCCCGCCCGGCGGGGGCCGGGCGGGGCGCGGCTGCCGGACGGGGCGTCAGTGCGTGAGCCGGAGCGGCAGCTCCAGCAGCCCGTGCAGGTTGAAGTGCTTGTTGACCGGCAGGTCCTCGCGGAGCAGCTCGATCTTCCCGTACCGCTCCAGCAGGTGGGAGAAGACCGTTCCGGCCTCCAGCCGTCCCAGCACCGCGCCCAGGCAGAAGTGCGGGCCCGCGCTGAACGCCAGCGTCTTCGGCTCGGTGCGGGCCAGGTCCAGACGGTCCGGATCGGGGTAGCGGTGCGGGTCCCGTCCGGCCGCGTCCAGCAGCCCCATGACATGGGCCCCCTTCGGGATCGTCTTCCCGCCGATCTCCATCTCGGCGGTGGCGATCCGGGTGGCCAGCGTCACCGGCGGGTCGAAGCGGGACAGCTCGTCCACCGCCGTCCCCATCAGCGACGGGTCCGCCCGCAGCGCCTCCAGCGCCTCCGGCTGCTTCAGCAGGGCCAGCATGCCGTTGCCGATGAGGTTGACCGTCGTCTCGTGGCCCGCGTTGAAGATGAGCAGGATGTTGGCGACGATCTCGTCCTCGGTGAGCTGTTCGCCGTCCTCCGCCTGCATCAGCACCGACAGCAGGTCGTGCTCCGGGTCGGCGCCGCGCCGCGACGCCATCAGCTCCAGCAGGTACTTCCGGAACTCCGGCTCCGCCTTGTTCATGGCGATCCGCCGGCCCGGCGAGACGTCCGGGTCGAGGACGTACCCCACCTTGTCCGTCCAGTCCCGGCAGCGCGCCCGGTCCTCGACGGGGATGCCGAGCAGTTCCCCGACCACCGCGACCGGCATCGGCAGCGCCAGGTCCCGGATCAGGTCCACCTCGCCGTCGCCCATCGAGTCCAGCAGACCGTCCACGATCTCCACGATCCGCGGCCGCAGCCGGTCGATGAAGCGCGGCGTGAACACCCGTGCGATCAGCTTGCGCAGCCGCCGGTGGTCCGCCCCGTCCTGGAGCAGCAGCCACTTGTCCACGCTGCGCATCACGGGGCACGTCGGCCCGCCGCGCGTCATCGCCCAGCCCGGTTCCTTCGGGAAGGCGCTCGACGAGTGCGGGGAGCGCAGCAGCGCCGACACGTCGTCGTAGCGGGTGAGCACCCAGTAGCCCAGCGGCGTGCGGTGCACCGGATCGGCCTCGCGCAGCCGCCGGTAGTACGCGAACCGGTCGGCGGCCAGGGCGGGGTCGTTCAGGTCGTACAGCGCGCTCATGCCGTCGCTCCCTCTGCCTCGGTGGACTGTGCCGCTCAGCTCTTGGCGAGCGCGGTGCGGATCACGTCCAGCACCCGCGCGCTGTGGTCGAGCAGGAAGAAGTGCCCGCCGGACATGACCTCCATGGCGAACGGGCCGGTGGTGTGCGTGGCCCACGCCTCGACCTCGGGGATGTGCGCCTTCGGGTCGCTGTCGCCGATCAGCGCGGTGACCGGGCAGTTCAGCGGCTCGCCGGACGTCCACCGGTACGTCTCGGCGGCCTTGTAGTCGTTGCGGACGGCCGGCAGCGCCATCCGCATGAGCTCCTCGTCCTGCAGCAGCCGGGCGTCCGTGCCGGCCAGCGACCGGACCTCGGCGAGCAGGCCGTCGTCGTCGCGCTGGTGCACCGTCTCGTGACGCGCCGCCGACGGCGCGCGGCGGCCCGAGACGAAGACGTGCGCCGGCGGCCGGCCGGCCGCCTCCATGAGCAGGGCCAGCTCGAACGCGACCGTGGCGCCCATGCTGTGCCCGAGCAGCGCCGTCGGCCTGTCGTCCAGCTCGCCGAGCACCTCGTGGATGCGCAGGGCGAGTTCGGGAAGGTTGTCGACGAACGGTTCGTGGCGGCGGTCCTGGCGGCCCGGGTACTGGATCGCGACGACGTCCGTCTGCGGCGACAGCGCCTTGGCGACCGGCAGCCAGAAGCTCGCCGAACCGCCGGCGTGCGGCAGGCACACCAGCCGGACCGGCGCGGCGGGCGCGGGCGCGTACGTGCGTACCCAGGTCGAGGTGGTGGCGTGAGTCGTCATGTGGTCGTCCACTTCTCGGGTGCGGAAAGGCCGGATGGCGCAGAGGCTGACGTGATGCCAGCATCTCGCGGGCGCGCGGACAAGGGGCGGCGGCCCGGAGCAGGGGCACGGGCGCCCGAAGTCAGGGGGCGGGCGCCCCCGGTGCGCCGCCGCGGACTCCAGGACTGGGGTCCCGGCGGGCCGGTAGGGGGTGTCCAGGCCGCACGCGCGTTCAGTAGCGTCCCGCAGCGCATGAGTTCATCAATGAGGCAGTTCCGAATCGGGCCGGCCAACAGGTGCGCCGGCGCCGGGTGAGGGGGCGACCGTGTCGAAATCGCTGTACGAGCTGGGAGACCCCCCACCGCTCGGCGTGATCCCGGACCAGATGTACGCGAACGTGATCCGCCAGGACCGCTTCGGCGAGCCCGCCAAGGCGATGCAGACCGAGGTCCTGCCGACGCCGCGGCCCGGACGCGGCGAGGTCCTCGTCTACGTGATGGCCGCGGGCATCAACTACAACAACGTGTGGGCCTCCCTCGGGGAGCCCATCGACGTCATCGCCATGCGGCAGAAGCTGCACGGCGCGACCGAGGACTTCCACATCGGCGGCACCGACGCCTCCGGCGTCGTCTGGGCCGTCGGCGAGGGCGTCACGCAGTTCAAGGTGGGCGACGAGGTCGTCACCTCCGGCGCGATCTGGGACGAGACCGCCGAGGACATCCGGATGGGCTACGACCCGCTCACCTCGAAGTCGCTGCTCGCGTGGGGCTACGAGTCCAACTACGGCTCCTTCGCCCAGTTCACCCGCATCAAGGAACAGCAGTGCCACCCCAAGCCCCGGAACCTGTCCTGGGAGAACGCGGGCAGCTTCCTGGTGACCGGCGCCACCGCCTACCGCCAGCTCACCAGCTGGGCGCCGAACGACGTGCGCCCCGGCGACCCCGTGCTGATCTGGGGCGGTTCGGGCGGCATCGGCTCCGCCGCGATCCAGGTCACCAACCTGCGCGGCGGCATCCCGATCGCCGTCGTCTCCAGCGAGGAGCGTGCGCAGTACGCCCTCGACCTCGGCGCCCACGGCGTCATCGACCGCACCGAGTTCAACCACTGGGGGCGGCTCCCCGACCTCGACGACAAGGCCGCCGCGAAGGCGTGGACCTCCGAGGTCCGCCGCTTCGGCGCCAAGTTCTGGGAGGTCCTCGGCGAGCGGCGCAACCCGCGGATCGTCGTGGAGCACCCCGGCGAGGAGACCCTGCCGACCTCCATGTTCCTGTGCGACAACGGCGGCATGGTCGTCATCTGCGGCGGCACCAGCGGCTACAACGGCGACCTGGACCTGCGCTACCTCTGGATGCGCAGCAAGCGCCTGCAGGGCTCGCACGGCTCCAACACCCGTGAGAACCGGGCCGTCATCCGGCTCATGTCCGAGGGCCGCCTCGACCCGTGCATCACCTGGTGCGGCAGGTTCGACGACATCGCCGAGGGCCACCAGCGGCTCTTCGAGAACCGGCAGGGCCTCGGCAACTTCGCCGTCCTCGTCAACGCCACCTCACACGGTCTGACCACGCTGTCTGGGGTCGTCTAGGGGTTGCCGGGCGGCGATCACCGCTTCCTACGATGGCGCGCGTCGTCGGTGCCGGCCGAGACCATCCCTGAGCGGTGGAGAACTCGATGAATACTCGTGACGAGAAGGCCGTAGAAGCCCTCAGGGCGTCCCTGAAGGAGGTCGAACGCCTTCGCAGGCAGAACCGGGAGATGCGGGAAGCAGCCCGCGAACCGGTGGCGATCGTCGCGATGAGCTGCCGCCTCCCCGGCGGCGTCGGCGACCCGGAGGAGCTGTGGCGCCTGGTCGCCGACGGCACCGACGCGATCGTCGACTTCCCCGGGGACCGCGGCTGGACGGAGACCGGTCCCGCCCCGGAGGGCTACGCCCGCCGGGGCGGGTTCGTGTCCCACGCCACCGACTTCGACGCCGAGCTGTTCGGCATCAACCCGCGCGAGGCGCTCGCCATGGACCCCCAGCAGCGGCTGCTGCTGGAGGCGTCCTGGGAGGTCCTCGAACGGGCGGGCATCGACCCCCACTCGCTGGCCGGCAGCGACACCGGCGTCTTCGTCGGCGCCTCGCCCACCGGGTACGCCACCGCCGGCCGCATGCCCGAGAGCACCGTCGGCTACCAGCTGACCGGCAGCGCCCACAGCGTGCTGTCCGGCCGGCTCTCCTACGTCTACGGCCTGGAGGGCCCGGCCGTCACCATCGACACCGCCTGCTCGTCGTCGCTGGCCGCCCTCCACCTCGCGGTGCAGTCGCTCCGCCGGGGGGAGTGCGGGCGCGCCCTCGTCGGCGGCGTCGCCGTGATCACCACCCCCAGCGCCTTCAGCGAGTTCGGCAAGCAGGGCGGCATGTCCTCCGACGGACGCTGCAAGTCCTTCTCGTCCGACGCCGACGGCACCGGATGGAGCGAGGGCGTCGCGGTCCTCCTCGTGGAACGCCTCTCCGACGCCCGCCGGCTCGGACACGACGTGCTCGCCGTCGTCCGCGCCACCGCGATGAACCAGGACGGCGCCTCCAACGGCCTCACCGCCCCCAACGGCCCCTCCCAGCAGCGCGTCATCCGCGCCGCCCTCGACGCCGCCCGGCTCACCCCCGCCGACATCGACGCCGTCGAGGCGCACGGCACCGGCACCCGGCTGGGCGACGCGATCGAACTGAAGGCCCTCCAGGACGTCTACGGCAGGGACCGCGACGCCGCCCGCCCGCTGTGGCTGGGCTCCCTCAAGTCGAACATCGGCCACACCCAGGCCACCGCGGGCGTCGCCGGCGTCATGAAGAGCATCCTGGCGATGCACCACGACGAGCTGCCCCGCACCCTCCACGTCGACGAGGAGACCCCGCACGCCGCCCGGCCCGGCGGCGGCGTCCGCCTGCTGGCCGAGCCGAAGCCGTGGCCCCGCCGCGAGGAACCCCGCCGGATCGGCGTCTCCGCGTTCGGCATCAGCGGCACCAACGTCCACGTCGTCATCGAGGAGGCGCCCGCCCCGGACCCGGCCGGCACCGCCCCCGCGGCACCGGACCACGCGGCGCCCGCACAGTCCCGCGGACCGGTCGTCTGGCCGGTGTCGGCCGCGACCCCGGACGCCCTGCGCCATCAGGCCGAACGGCTGGCCCGGCGGCTCGGCGAGCGGACCGACGATCCCGCCGACATCGCCTGGTCGCTGGCCACCACCCGGGCCGGCCTCACCCGGCGCGCCGTCGTGTCCGGCGCCGACCGCGCGGAACTGCTCGCCGGGCTCGCCGCGCTCGCCGCCGGCACGACCGCCCCGGGCGTCGTCACCGGCGTCGTCGGCGAGGGCAGGACGGCGTTCCTGTTCACCGGCCAGGGCGCCCAGCGGACCGGCATGGGCCGCGAACTGTACGACGCCCATCCCGTGTTCGCGGCGGCCTTCGACGCCGTCTGCGCCCGCATCGACCTCGAACGGCCCCTGCGCGACGTCGTGTTCGGCGACGCCGAAGCCCTCGGCCGCACCGTCTGGGCCCAGGCCGGCCTCTTCGCGCTGGAAGTCGCCCTCTTCCGCCTGCTGGAGTCCTGGGGCGTCTTCCCCGACGTCCTCCTCGGCCACTCGATCGGCGAGATCGCCGCCGCCCACTGCGCCGGCGTGCTCTCCCTCGACGACGCCTGCCGTCTCGTCTCCGCCCGCGGCCGGCTCATGGACGCCCTGCCGCCCGGCGGCGCCATGCTCGCCGTCGAGACCGCCGAGGACGCACTGGGACTCCCCGACGGCGTCGACCTCGCCGCCGTCAACGGACCCTCCTCGATCACCGTCTCCGGCGACGCCGAGGCCGTCGACGCGCTGGAGGCGAGGCTCCGCGCCGACGGCGTACGCGTCAAACGGCTCACCGTCTCGCACGCGTTCCACTCGCACCTGATGGAACCCATGCTCGACGCGTTCGCCGCCGTCGCCCGGACGCTGACCTACCACGCACCCGAGGTCCCCGTCGTCACCACCGCCCCGGGCGACCCGGCCGGCCCCGACTACTGGGTGCGCCAGGTCCGCGAGCCCGTCCGCTTCGCCGACGGCGTGAGCAGGCTGCGCGCCGACGGCGTCACCCGCGTCGCCGAACTCGGCCCGGACGGGGTGCTGTGCGCCCTCGCCCAGCAGACCGCCCCCGACCTCGTCTGCGCGCCCCTGCTGCGCAAGGACCGCGACGAGCAGGAGACCGCCCTCGCCGCACTCGGCCGCCTCTGGGCCTTCGGAGCCGGCCCGGACTGGCCCGCCGTACTGACCGCGGGCCGCCCCGTCGACCTGCCCACCTACCCCTTCCAGCGCGCACGGTACTGGCCCGAACCGCACACCGACGTCCCCGAGGCCGCCCCCGCCGACGCCGGCGAGGCCCGGTTCTGGGAGGCCGTCGAACGCGAGGACCTGACCGGGCTGGCCGAAACCCTCGGCATGCCCGACCGCGCGGAAGCCCTGGAACAGGTCGTGCCCGCGCTCTCCTCGTGGCGGCGCTCCCGCCACCAGGACGCCGTCCTCGACTCGTGGCGCTACCACGTCGCCTGGCGACCGCTCCCCGACCACCCCGGCGCACCCGCGCCCACCGGAACCTGGCTCCTGCTCACCTCCGGCGGCACCGCCCCCGCGCGGGAGACGGCCGACGCACTGCGCGCCGCCGGAGCCCTGGTCCACGAGGCCGCCCTCGCACCCGGCGACGACCGGGCCGCCATCGCCGAGCGCATCGCCGACGCCGCCCCGGACCGCGTCGTGTACGTCGCCGGCGGAGCCGACGGGACCGACCCGAAGGACCCCGCGGCCGAACTCGCCGTCCTGCTGCGGGTCTTCCAGGCCGTCGCCGACTCGGCGACCGGCGCCCGGCTGTGGTGCCTCACCCGCGGCGCGGTCTCCACCGGGGACGGCGACCGCCCGACCCGCCCCGCACACGCACTGCTGTGGGGACTCGGCCGGGTCGCCGCACTGGAACGCCCCGACATCTGGGCCGGCCTGATCGACCTCCCGCAGGACACCGACGAGCGGACCGGGGCGGCACTCACCGCCCTGCTCGCCGGCGACCGCGGCGAGGACCAGGCGGCCCTGCGCGACGGCCGGGCGCTGGCCCGCCGCGTCGTCCGCGCCCCGCACGCCACCACCGCCCCGCGGCGGTGGACGACCGACGGCACCGTCCTGGTCACCGGCGGAACCGGCGGCCTCGGCGCCGACGTCGCCCGATGGCTCGCCGGACGCGGCGTGCCGCACCTCCTGCTGGCGAGCCGCCGCGGCCCCGACGCCCCCGACGCCGCCGAGCTCACCGCCGAACTGACCGCGCTCGGCGCGCAGGTGACCGTCGCCGCGTGCGACATCGCCGACCGCGCGTCGCTGTCGGCCCTGCTGGCCGCCGTCCCCGCCCACCTCCCCCTCACCGGCGTCGTGCACACCGCCGGCGTCGGAGACGGCAGCCCGCTGCTCGACACCGACGAGGCCGCGGTCACCCGGGTGATCACCGGCAAGGTCACCGGTGCGGCCCTGCTCGACGAACTCACCGACGGACTCGGCCTGTTCGTCGTCTTCTCCTCCATCGCCGCGACCTGGGGCAGCGGCGGCCAGGGCGCCTACGCCGCCGGCAACGCCTACCTCGACGCCCTCGTGGCCGACCGCCGCGCCCGCGGCCTCAGCGGCACGTCGATCGCCTGGGGCCCGTGGGCCGAGATCGGCATGGCCAAGGACGACGAGGTCGTCCGGGCCCACCTCCGCCGCGGCCTGGGCGCCCTCGACCCCGTGCTCGCCGTCAGGGGACTCGCCGGCGCGGTGGACCGCGACGAGGCGTACGTGAGCATCGCCGACGTCGACTGGAAGAGGTTCGCCCCGGCCTTCCTCTCCGGACGTCCCGCCCCGCTCCTCGCCGAACTCCCCGAAGCCGTCGCGGCGTCCGACGACTCGGCGCACACCGCCGACGACGGCCGCGTCACCTCCGAACTCCTCGACGCGCTGGCCTCCGCGCCCGCCACGGAGTGGCCGC
Organism: Streptomyces genisteinicus; assembly: GCF_014489615.1. Lineage (GTDB taxonomy): Bacteria > Actinomycetota > Actinomycetes > Streptomycetales > Streptomycetaceae > Streptomyces > Streptomyces genisteinicus. The sequence goes on along the minus strand of NZ_CP060826.1, from coordinate 122,882 downwards.
GGCTGCTGCTGGACGCCGTCCGCACTCACACCGCACGGGTGCTCGGGCACGGCGCGGCGGACGCCGTCGAACCCCGCCGGGCCTTCCGGGACGTCGGATTCGACTCGCTGACCGCCGTCGAACTCCGCAACGCCCTCACCGCCGAGACCGGGCTGCGGCTGCCCGCCACCCTCGTCTTCGACCATCCGACCCCGGAGGCGCTCGGCGAGTACCTGCTCGCCGAACTGTCCGGCACGACCGCCGCCCCCGCGCACGCCGAGCCGCTGCCCGCCCGCGCCGCGGCCGACGACGACCCGATCGTCATCGTGGGCATGAGCTGCCGGCTGCCCGGCGGCGTGGACGGCCCGCAGGCCCTGTGGGACACGGTGCTGTCCGGCTCCGACAACACCGGCCCGTTCCCCGCCGACCGCGGCTGGGAGACCCACCTCGCCGGCGCCGCCTACGCGCTGCGCGGCGGCTTCGTGGACGCGGCGACCGACTTCGACGCGGGCCTGTTCAACATCTCGCCGCGCGAGGCGCTCGCCATGGACCCGCAGCAGCGCCTCCTCCTCGAAGCCTCCTGGGAAGCCCTCGAACACGCCGGCATCGACCCGACCTCCCTGCACCGCACCGCCACGGGCGTCCTCGTCGGCGCCTCCTCCTCCGGCTACGGCATCGGCACCGACCTGGCATCGGGCACGGAAGGGCACGTCCTCGCCGGCGGCGCCAACAGCGTCATCTCGGGCCGGGTGGCCTACACCTTCGGCCTCGAAGGACCCGCGGTCACCGTGGACACGGCCTGCTCGTCGTCGCTCGTCGCCCTGCACCTGGCGGTCCAGGCGCTGCGGCAGGGAGAGTGCGAACTGGCCCTGGCCGGCGGCATCACCGTGATGGCCGTGCCCAGCATCTTCGCCGAGTTCGAGCGGCAGGGCGGACTCTCGTCCGACGGCCGCTGCCGCGCCTTCGGCGACGCCGCCGACGGCACCGGCTGGAGCGAGGGCGTCGGCCTGGTGGTGCTGGAGCGCCTCTCGGACGCCCGGCGCAACGGGCACCGGGTGCTCGCCGTCGTGCGGGGCTCCGCCGTCAACCAGGACGGCGCGTCCAACGGCCTGACCGCCCCCAACGGCCCCTCCCAGGAGCGGGTCATCCGGCGGGCCCTCGCCGACGCCCGGCTCACCACCGCCGACGTGGACGCCGTCGAGGCGCACGGCACCGGCACCACGCTCGGCGACCCGATCGAGGCGCAGGCCCTGCTCGCCACCTACGGCCAGGGCCGCGACGAACCCCTCTGGCTGGGCTCGCTGAAGTCCAACATCGGCCACACCCAGGCCGCTTCCGGCGTCGCCGGTGTGATCAAGATGGTCATGGCGCTGCGCCACGGCGTGCTGCCGCCGACCCTGCACGCGGACACACCGTCCTCCCGGGTGGACTGGGAGTCCGGCGCCGTCGAGCTGCTGACCGAGGTCCGGGACTGGCCCGAGACCGGCCGGCCGCGCCGCGCGGGCGTGTCCTCGTTCGGCATGAGCGGCACCAACGCCCACGTGATCCTGGAAGCCGCCCCGGAGCCTGCCGAACCCGTCGCCGCCGCTGCTGTGCCGGCTGCCGGTGTGGTGGGCGGTGTGCTGCCCTGGGTGGTGTCGGGCCGGACCGAGCAGGCGCTGCGCGGCCAGGCCGCCCGGCTGCTGGAGCACGTCCGGGAAGCCGACGCGGACGCGGACGGCGGAGCTGCGGACGGCCTGATCGCCGCCTCCCTGGCGGCCACACGTGCCGCGCTCGGCCACCGTGCCGTCCTCATCGCCTCCGACCCCGCCGGCCTGCGGCAGGCGCTCGAAGCCCTCGCCGACGGCCGCGAGACCCCCGCCGCGGTGACCGGCACCGCCGCGTCCGCCCGGACCGGCCCGGTGCTGGTGTTCCCGGGGCAGGGGTCGCAGTGGCTGGGTATGGGGCGTGAGCTGGCCGGGTTCTCGCCGGTGTTCCGGGAGTCGCTGGAGGAGTGTGCGGCGGCGTTGGAGCCGTTCGCGGACGGCTGGTCGCTGCTCGATGTTCTCAGCAGTGATGACGAGGTGTTGTGGGGCCGGGTGGATGTGGTCCAGCCGGTGTTGTGGGCGTTGATGGTGTCGCTGGCCCGGTTGTGGCGGTCGGCGGGTGTGGTGCCGTCTGCGGTGGTGGGGCATTCGCAGGGTGAGATCGCGGCTGCGGTGGTCGCCGGGGGCTTGTCGTTGTCGGACGGTGCCCGTGTGGTGGCGTTGCGGTCGCGTGCGTTGCGGGTGCTGGCGGGGCGGGGCGGGATGGTGTCGCTGGCGGCGGGTCCTGGGATGGCGCGTGAGCTGGTGGAGCCGTTCGGTGGGCGGGTGTCGGTTGCCGCGGTGAACGGTCCGGGTGCGACGGTGGTGTCGGGTGAGCCGGGTGCGCTGGACGAGTTGATGGCGGTGTGTGAGGCGCGGGGGGTGCGGGCGCGTCGGGTGCCGGTGGATTATGCGTCGCATTCGGTGCAGGTGGAGGAGTTGCGGGAGCGGATTCTCGCGGATCTTGCCGCGGTGGCGCCGGTGTCGTCTGCTGTTCCGTTGTATTCGTCGGTGACGGGTGGGCGGATCGACACGGCGGTGATGGATGCCGGGTACTGGTACGAGAGTCTGCGGTCGCTGGTGCGGTTCGACGAGGCGACGGGTGCGTTGCTGGCGGACGGCCGGTCGGTGTTCCTGGAGTGCAGCCCGCACCCCGTCCTCACCCCCGGCATCGAGGAGAGCCTGGAGGCCGCGGGCGCCGACGGCACCGTCCTCGCCACCCTGCGGCGCGACGAAGGCGGAGCACAGCGGTTCCTGACCGCGCTCGCCCTCGCCTGGACCGCCGGCGTCGACGTGGACTGGTCCGGCATGCTCCCCGCGGGCGGCAGGACCGACCTCCCCACCTACGCCTTCCAGCGCGACCGCTACTGGCCGAAGCAGGCCCTCACCGCGGACGTGTCGGCCGTCGGCCAGTCGCGGCTCGGCCACCCCCTGCTCGGCGCCTGTGTCGCCCTCCCCGACGGCGGCGTGGTGCTGACCGGACGGCTGTCGCCGTCCGCCCACACCTGGCTCGCCGACCACCAGGTGCTCGGCGCACCCCTCGTGCCCGGCACCGCCCTCGTCGAGATGGCACTCCAGGCCGGCGACCAGGCCGGCTGCGGCGAACTGCGCGAACTCGTCCTGCGGACACCGCTCGCCCCGGCACCGGAAGGCGTCACGATCCGGGTCGCTGTCGGCACGGCCGAGGACGGCGGCGACCGCCCGGTGGAGATCTTCTCCCGCCCCTCCGACGACGCGGACTGGGTCTGCCACGCCACCGGCCTGGTCGGCGCCCAGGAGACCCCCGCCCCCGCGGGCCCCGGCACGGCCGGCGACACGGCCTGGCCCCCCGCCGGCGCCCGCCCCGTCGACCTGACCGGCTTCTACGACGCCCTGGCCGACGCGGGATACGCCTACGGCCCCGCGTTCCGCGGCCTGCGGTCCGCCTGGCGGCAGGGCGACACCGTCTTCGCCGACATCGTCCTCGACGAGAACCTCGACCCGGCCGGATTCGGCACCCACCCCGCGCTGCTCGACGCCGCGCTGCACGCCGCCGGCCTCGGAGCCCCGGCCGGGGACCGGGCGACCCGGCTGCCGTTCGCCTGGAAGGGCGTCGCCCTCCACGCCACCGGCGCCACCCGCCTGCGCGTGACGCTCACCGTCGCGACGGACGGCATCGCCGTCCGGGCCACCGACCCGGCAGGCCAGCCGGTCATCACCGTCGACTCCCTCGTCCTGCGCGAGATCACCCCCGACGTCCTCTCCGAGGCGCTGAGCCAGGCCCGGGACCACACCGTCCGCACCACCCTCTTCGCCCTCGACTGGACGCCCCTGCCGGACACCGGGAACCCGCCGCCCGACACCGCGGACTGGGTCACCCTCGGCCCCGGCGACAGCGGCTCGGAGCCCGGCGGCACGCAGGCGACCGCACCGGTCACCGTGCTCGCCCTGCCCGCCCCCGACCCCACTGCCGAACCCGCCACCGGGGCCGAACCCGCCACCGGGGCCGGCACCGCGGACGCCGTCCGGCGGACCACGCACGACGTCCTGCGCACCGTGCAGGAATGGCTCGCCGGCGAACAGCCCCCGCAAGCACGCCTCGTGGTCGTCACCCGGGGCGCCGTCCCCGCCGCCCCCGGGCAGGCCGTGACCGACCTCGCGGGAGCCGCGGTCTGGGGCCTGCTGCGCTCGGCCCAGACCGAACACCCGGGCCGCATCGTGCTGCTCGACCGCGACCCGGCCGGCGGCGACGACGACACCTGGCCCGCCTGGGCCGCCGTCGACGACGAACCGCAGCTGGCCGTCCGCGACGGCCGGGCCCGCGTGCCCCGCCTCGCCCACGCGGACACCGTCGCCGGCACCGCGCTCGCCCTCCCCGCCGGGACGGAACCCTGGCGGCTCGATGTCACCGACGAGGGAACCCTCGAGAACCTCGCCCTCGTCCCCGAGCCCGCGGCCGACGCCCCGCTGGAACCCGGCCAGGTCCGCGTCGCCGTACGCGCCGCCGGAGTGAACTTCCGCGACGTCCTCATCGCCCTCGGCATGTACCCCGACCAGGCCCGGATGGGCGCCGAAGCCGCCGGCACGGTGACCGCGACCGGACCCGGCGTCACCGACCTCGCCGTCGGCGACCGGGTGTTCGGCTTCTTCAGCGGCGGCATCGCCGACCGGGCCGTCACCGACCGCCGCCTGCTGGCACCCGTCCCCGCGGGCTGGTCCTTCGCCCAGGCGGCGGCCGTCCCGGTCGCCTACTCCACCGCCTACTACGGCCTCACCGACGTCGCGGCCGCCCGCCCCGGCGAGTCCGTGCTCGTGCACTCCGCCGCGGGCGGCGTCGGCATGGCCGCCGTCCAGCTCGCCCGCCACCTCGGCCTGGAGGTGTTCGGCACCGCCGGCCCCGCCAAGTGGGACGTGCTGCGCGCCGCCGGCCTCGACGACGCCCACATCGGCTCCTCGCGCGACCTCGCCTTCGAGGACCGGTTCCGGTCCGCGACCGGCGGCCGCGGCGTCGACATCGTCCTCAACTCGCTGGCGGGCGAGTTCGTCGACGCCTCGCTGCGGCTCCTCGCCGACGGCGGCCGGTTCGCCGACATGAGCCGCACCGACCTGCGCGACGCCGCCCAGGTGGCCACCGACCACCCCGGAACGCACTACCGCGCGTTCAACCCCGCCGAAGCGGGGGCCGACCGCATGCGGGAGATCCTCGCCGAGATCATCGCCCTCTTCGACAGCGGCGCGCTCACCCTGCTGCCCACCACCGTGTGGGACGTACGGGACGCGGTCACCGCGTTCCGCCACATCAGCCAGGCCCGGCACATCGGCAAGAACGTCCTGACCGTGCCGGCACCGCTCGACCCCGACGGCACCGTCCTCGTCACCGGCGGCACCGGCACCCTCGGCGGACTCCTCGCCCGCCACCTCGTCACCGAGCACGGCGCCCGGAACCTCCTGCTCCTCAGCCGTCAGGGCGACCGGAGCCCCGGCGCGGCCGAACTCCTCGCCGACCTGCACGCCCTCGGCGCACGCGCGGAGATCGCGGCCTGCGACGCCGCCGACCGGGACGCACTGGCCCAGGTGCTCGCGGCCGTCCCCGCCGCCCACCCGCTCACCGGCGTCGTGCACGCGGCAGGGTCCCTCGACGACGGCGTGTTCGAGGCGATGACCCCGGACCGCCTGGACGCCGTGCTCCGCCCGAAGGCGGACGCCGCCGTCCACCTCCACGAGCTGACCGCCGGCGCCGACCTCGCCCTCTTCGCGCTCTACTCCTCCGCCGCGGCCACGTTCGGCACCGGCGGACAGTCCAACTACGCGGCCGCCAACGGCTTCCTCGACGGCCTCGCCTCCTGGCGCCGCTCCCGGGGCCTGCCCGCCCAGTCCCTGGGCTGGGGCCTGTGGGAGCAGGCCAGCGCCCTCACCGGCCACCTGCTCGACCCCGCGACGGCACCGGCCGGCTCGGGCTCCGGTTCGGGCTCGGGCTCGGGCTCCGGGAGCAGGAGGGTCCCCACCCTCGGCACCGGACTGGGCCTGGCCCTCTTCGACGCCGCGACCGCGACCCACCTTCCGCACCTCGTGCCCGTCGTCCTCGACCGCACACGCGACACCGCCGTCCCCGCCCTGCTGCGCGGCCTGATCCGCCCGCTCGGGCGGCGGGCCGCCGCCCAGGAGTCCGACGATCTCACCGGTCTCGCGGGACGGCTGCACGGGCTGTCCGCCGCCGAACGCCGCGAAGCGGTCCTCGGCCTCGTCCGCGGCCACGCCGCCACCGTCCTCGGACACACCGGCACCGACGCCATCGGAGCACGCCAGGCCTTCCGCGTCCTCGGCTTCGACTCGCTGACGGCCGTGGAACTCCGCAACCGGCTCAACGCCGCGACCGGCCTCCGGCTCCCGGCCACCCTGGTCTTCGACCACCCCACCCCGGCGGTCCTCACCGACCACCTCCTCGGCCTGCTGGGCGGCGAAGCCGCGCCCGAAGCCGCCTCCGCACGCCCGGAGCCGACCACCGGCACCGCGCACGCGGAGCCGGTCGCGATCGTGGGCATGGCCTGCCGGCTGCCCGGCGGCGTCGCCTCACCGGCGGACCTGTGGTCGCTCGTCAGCACCGGCGGGGACGCGACAGCGGGCTTCCCCGCGGACCGCGGCTGGCCGGCCCGGGTCGTCGAGGGAGAGGCGGCCCGCGGCGGATTCCTGGACGGGGCGACGGAGTTCGACGCCGGCCTCTTCGGCATCTCGCCGCGCGAGGCGCTGGCGATGGACCCCCAGCAGCGGCTCCTCCTCGAAGCCTCCTGGGAGGCCTTCGAGTCCGCCGGCATCGTTCCCTCCGACGCCCACGGCACGGCCACCGGCGTCTTCGTCGGCGCCGCCCACGCCCAGTACGGCCTGGGCATGGACCTGCCGGACTCGGCCGCCGGGCACGTGATGACCGGCACCGCGACCAGCGTCGCCTCCGGTCGTCTCGCGTACACCTTCGGCCTCGAAGGACCCGCGGTGACGGTGGACACGGCGTGCTCGTCGTCGCTGGTCGCCCTGCACCTCGCCGTCCAGTCGCTGCGCAGCGGCGAGTGCGACATGGCACTGGCCGGGGGCGCCACCGTACTGGCGACACCCGGTGTCATCACCGAGTTCGACCGGCAGCGCGGCCTCGCCTCCGACGGCCGGTGCAAGGCGTTCGCGGACGGCGCGGACGGCACCGGCATGTCGGAGGGCGTCGGCGTCCTGCTCGTGGAACGCCTCGCGGACGCCCGGCGGCTCGGTCACCCGGTGCTGGCGGTCGTGCGCGGCAGCGCGGTCAACCAGGACGGCGCGTCCAACGGGCTCACCGCGCCCAACGGCCCCGCGCAGGAGCGGGTCATCCGGCGGGCCCTGGCGGACGCCCGGCTCACTCCCGCGGACGTGGACGCCGTCGAGGCGCACGGCACGGGCACGAAGCTCGGCGACCCGATCGAGGCACAGGCCCTGCTCGCCACCTACGGCCAGGACCGCGACGAACCCCTCTGGCTGGGGTCGGTGAAGTCCAACATCGGCCACACCCAGGCGGCGGCGGGCGTCGCGGGCGTCATCAAGATGGTGGAGGCGATCCGCCACGGCGTCCTGCCCGCCACCCTGCACGTGGACCAGCCGACCTCGCAGGTGGACTGGTCGGCCGGGGCCGTCGAACTCCTCGCCCGGGCACGGGAGTGGACGGAGGCCGACCGGCCGCGCCGGGCCGGCGTGTCGTCGTTCGGCATCAGCGGCACCAACGCCCACGTCATCCTCGAAGCCGCGCCCGCCGGGACCGACGCCGTCGAGCCGGACACCGTCGGCACCGACACCACCGACACCACCGGCACCGGCACCACCGGCACGGACGGGGACACGGCGACGGGAACCCTCGGCTGGGTCGTCTCGGCCCACACCGCCGAAGGCCTGCGCGCCCAGGCGGAGCGCCTGGCCGGCCTGCCCGTGGAGCACCGGCCCGCCGCGCGGGACGTGGCGTGGTCGCTGGCCACGACCAGGGAGGCCCTGGACCACCGGGCCGTGATCGTGGGCGTCTCCCCGTCGGACCTCGCGGACGGCCTCAACGCCCTCACCGACGGCCGCCCCGACCCGGCGCTCACCACCGGCACGGCCCGCGAGGGCCGGACCGCGTTCCTGTTCTCGGGTCAGGGTGCGCAGCGGGTCGGCATGGGGCGCGAGCTGTACGAGGCGTTCCCGGTGTTCGCGGAGGCGTTCGACGCGGTCTGCGCCCGGGTGGATCTCGACCGTCCGTTGCGTGAGGTGGTGTTCGGGGAGGACGCGGAGCTGCTGGCGCGGACCGCGTTCACCCAGCCCGCGCTGTTCGCGGTCGAGGTGGCGCTGTTCCGGCTGGTGGAGTCGTGGGGCGTGGTCCCGGACGTGCTGGTGGGTCATTCGATCGGTGAGCTGGCTGCCGCGCATGTGGCGGGGGTGCTCTCCCTCGATGACGCGTGTGCGCTGGTGTCGGCGCGGGGCCGGTTGATGGAGGCGCTGCCGGAGGGCGGCGCGATGCTGGCCGTCGAGCTGGCCGAGGGCGATCTCGACCTGCCGGAGGGGGTGGACCTGGCGGCGGTGAACGGGCCGACCTCGCTCACCGTCTCCGGTGACGCGCAGGCGGTCGACGCGCTGGAGGAGCAGCTGCGCGCCCGGAGCGTCCGGGTGAAGCGGCTGACGGTGTCGCACGCGTTCCACTCGCATCTGATGGAGCCGATGCTGGCCGAGTTCGCGTCGGTGGCGGAGTCGTTGACGTATCACGCCCCGTCGATCCCGCTGGTTGCCACGGCGCCCGGTGACATGGCCACCCCGGAGTACTGGGTGTCGCAGATTCGTGAGCCGGTGCGGTTCGCGGCGGCGGTTGGTTCGTTGGCGGTGGGGACGCGGTTCCTGGAGTTGGGGCCGGATGGTGTGCTGTGTGCGCTTGTGCGGGCCTCGGCGGGTGAGGGTGCTGTGTGTGCGGCGGCGTTGCGCGGGGACCGGGGTGAGAGTGCTTCGGTGCTGGGTGCGTTGGGTCGTCTGTGGGTGTCGGGTGCGGTGGTGGACTGGTCGGCGGTGTTGCCGGCGGGTCGTCGTGTGGTGCTGCCGACGTATGCGTTCCAGCGTGAGCGGTACTGGCCGGAGGTGTCTGCTGCCGGTGCGGTGGCCGGTGCCGGGGCGGGCGCGGACGAGGTCGAGGCCCGGTTCTGGGAGGCCGTCGAGAGCGAGGACCTCGCCGGACTGGCCGACACCATCGGACTCACCGACACCCCGGGCCGGCTGGACTCCGTGCTCCCCGCCCTCTCCGCGTGGCGGCGGAGCCACCGCGAGGAGTCGCTGACCGAGTCCTGGCGCTACCGCGCCACCTGGACCCCGCTCTCCGGCCTCACGGACACCGCCGCCACCCTGTCCGGGACCTGGCTGCTCGTCGGCGAGCCCCGGCCCGCCGTCGCCACCGCGCTCCGCGACGCCGGGGCCGACGTCCTCGCCGTGACCGGCGACGCCGAGAGCCTCGACGCCGTCCCGCACACCGCGACGAGCCCCGTCACCGGCATCGTCGTGACGGTTCCGTCCACCTCCGTCGTGACCGAATCCGTGGCCCTGCTGCACCGGCTGGACGCGGCGGACATCGACGCCCCCGTCTGGCTGCTCACGAGCGGCGCGGTGTCGGTCGGGCGCTCCGACCCGCTGCGCAGCCCCGAGCAGGCCCAGGCGTGGGGCCTCGGCCGCGTGGCGGCCCTGGAACGACCGCGCCGCTGGGGCGGCCTGATCGACCTCCCGGCCGACCCCGACACCCGCGCGACCCGTCTCATGACGGCCCTCCTCGCGGGCGGTACCGGTGAGGACCAAGCCGCGGTGCGCACCTCGGGTGCGTACGGCCGGCGCCTGGCCCGTGCGACCGGCAACGGCCCGGCCCCGGCGCCGTGGACGCCCACTGGCACCGTCCTGGTCACCGGCGGGGCCGGAGCGCTCGGCGGACACGTGGCGCGCTGGCTCGCCGGGCGCGGCGTGCCGCACCTGGTCCTGGTCGGCCGCCGCGGCGCGGACACGCCCGGCACCGACGCACTCGTGGCGGAACTGGCCGCGCTCGGCGCACAGGTGACCGTCGCCGCGTGCGACGTCGCCGACCGTGCGGCGCTCGCCGCCGTGCTGGACGCGATCCCGGCCGCTTACCCGCTGACCGGCGTGGTGCACGCGGCCGGAGCGGGACAGGCCGTACCGCTCACGGACACCGACGACACGGAGATCGCCCGGGTCCTGGACGCGAAGGCGGCGGGCGCGGCGCATCTCGACGCGCTCACCCGCGAACGGGGCGACGCGCTGGACCTGTTCGTCGTCTTCTCGTCCATCGCCGCCACCTGGGGCAGCGGCGGGCAGGCCGTCTACGCGGCCGCCAACGCCTACCTGGACGCCCTCGTCGAACAGCGGCGCGCACAGGGGAACCCCGGCACCTCGGTGGCCTGGGGACCCTGGGCCGGTCCCGGCATGGCCGAGGCGGACGGGGCGGAGGAGCACCTGCACCGGCACGGTCTGGTCGCGCTCGACCCGCACCTCGCCGTGGTCGCCCTCGCCCGCGCCGTGGACCTGGCCGAGAGCTGCGTGACCGTCGCGGACGTGGACTGGGCGCGGTTCGCCCCCGCCTTCGTCTCCGGCCGCGACAGCGCCCTCCTCACCGGCCTGCCCGAGGCCGCCGCGGCGCTCGCGCCCGTACCGGCGGCCGGCGCCCGGACCTCCGGGTTCCGCGCCGGGCTGCTCGCCGCGCCCGAGGGACGCCGCCACGGGATGCTGCTCGACCTGATCCGGTCGCGTGCCGCCGTCTGCATCGGCCTGCCGTCCGCGGCCGCCGTGGAGGCCGGACGGTCCTTCCGCGATCTCGGCTTCGACTCGCTCACCGCCGTCGAACTGCGCGACCTGCTGGGCGCGGAGACCGGGCTCGCGCTGCCCGCGACCCTCGTCTTCGACCATCCCGACGCCGACGCGCTGGCGGCCCATCTCGCCGGCGAACTGCTGGAGCACGCCGCTCCGTTCGACGCGGCGGCCCCGGCCGCCGCCCCGGCCGCCTCCGACGAGCCGATCGCGATCGTCGGCATGAGCGCCCGCTACCCCGGCGGGATCCGTTCCGCCGACGAGATGTGGGACCTGGTCACGCGCGAGGCCGACGGCATCGCCGGCTTCCCGGCCGACCGCGGATGGCCCGCCGACGCCCTGGAGGGCGTCGCGGCACGCGGCGGCTTCGTGGACGGCGCGACCGAGTTCGACGCCGGTCTCTTCGGGATCTCGCCGCGCGAGGCGCTGGCGATGGACCCGCAGCAGCGGCTGCTGCTGGAGGCGGCATGGGAGGCGTTCGAGTCGGCCGGGATGAACCCGCGCGGGCTGCGCGGCCGGCCGGTCGGCGTGTTCGCGGGGGCCTCCGCCTCCGGCTACGGCGACACCGGCGGCCTGGAAGGAGCCGAGGGGTATCTGCTCGCCGGCACCGCGGGCAGCGTGATCTCGGGCCGGGTGGCCTACGCCTTCGGCCTGGAGGGCCCGGCGGTGACGGTCGACACGGCCTGTTCGTCGTCGCTCGTCGCGATGCATCTCGCGGCACAGGCGCTGCGCAGCGGCGAATGCGAGATGGCGCTGGCCGGCGGTGTGACGGTGATGACGTCGCCGGGTGTCTTCGCCGAGTTCGAGCGTCAGGGCGGTCTCGCCTCCGACGGCCGGTGCAAGGCGTTCGCGGACGCCGCCGACGGCACGGGCTGGGGCGAGGGCGTCGGCGTACTGGTGCTGGAGAAGCTGTCCGACGCGCGGCGGCTCGGGCACGAGGTGCTGGCGGTCGTGCGGGGCTCCGCCGTCAACCAGGACGGCGCGTCCAACGGCCTGACCGCGCCCAACGGTCCCTCGCAGCAGCGCGTCATACGCCAGGCGCTGGCGAGCGCCCGGCTCACCACCGCCGACGTCGACGTCGTCGAGGGACACGGCACGGGCACCCGGCTGGGCGACCCGATCGAGGCGCAGGCGCTCCTCGCCACCTACGGGCAGGACCGGACCGAACCCCTCTGGCTGGGGTCGGTGAAGTCCAACATCGGTCACACACAGGCTGCTTCGGGAGTCGCGGGTGTGATCAAGATGGTGCTGGCGATGCGCCACGGCGTGCTGCCGGCGACGCTCCACGTGGACGTGCCGTCGTCGCAGGTGGACTGGTCCGCGGGTGCGGTGCGGCTGCTGACCGAGACACGCCGGTGGCCCGAGGCGGACCGGCCGCGCCGGGCCGGTGTGTCGTCGTTCGGCATCAGCGGCACCAACGCCCACATCATCCTCGAAGCCGCCGAACCCGCCCCGCAGGCCCCGCTCCCGGCCGCCCCGGCGGGCGACGTCGGCTGGATCGTCTCGGCCCGCACCGCCCAGGGGCTGCGCGCCCAGGCGGAACGCCTGGCCCGCGTCCACGCGGAGCTCGACACCGCCGAGCAGGACGTGGCGTGGTCGCTGGCGACGGGTCGCGCGGCGTTGGAGCACCGGGCTGTCGTGCTCGGTGCGGACCGGGACGACCTGCTCGCCGGAGTGCGCGCGCTGGCCGAGGACAGGTCCGTGCCGTCGGTGGTCCGCGACGAGGCCGTGCACGGCGGGCTGGCCCTGCTCTTCACCGGCCAGGGTGCGCAGCGCGCCGGGATGGGCCGTGAGCTGTACGAGGCGTTCCCGGTGTTCGCGGACGCGTTCGACGCGGTCTGCGCCCGGGTGGATCTCGAACGGCCGCTGCGGGACGTGGTGTTCGGGGACGGGGACGCGCTGGACCGCACGGTCTACGCCCAGGCGGGGCTGTTCGCGGTCGAGGTCGCCCTGTTCCGGCTGGTCGAGTCGTGGGGTGTGACCCCGGACGTCCTCGTCGGCCACTCGATCGGTGAGCTGGCCGCCGCGCATGTCGCGGGGGTGCTCTCCCTCGACGACGCCTGTGCGCTGGTGTCGGCGCGTGGCCGGCTGATGGAGGCGCTGCCGGAGGGCGGCGCGATGCTCGCGGTCGAGCTGGCCGAGGAGGGTCTGGAGCTGCCCGAGGGCGTGGATCTGGCGGCGGTCAACGGGCCGACGTCGCTCACCGTCTCCGGTGACGCGGACGCGATCGACGGGCTGGAGGAGCAGCTGCGGGCCGACGGCGTCCGGGTGAAGCGGCTGACGGTCTCGCACGCGTTCCACTCGCACCTGATGGAACCGATGCTCGCCGACTTCGCGTCCGTCGCGGAGTCGCTGACCTATCACGCCCCGGCGATCCCGTTGATCGCCACCGCGCCCGGCGACATGGCCACGCCCGACTACTGGGTGTCGCAGATCCGGCAGCCCGTCCGCTTCGCCGACGCCGTCCGCGGGGCCCAGGACGCCGGTGTCACCCGCTTCCTCGAACTCGGCCCCGACGGCGTGCTCTGCGCCCTCGCCCAGCAGTCCCTGACCCTCTCCGAGTCCGGTCATATCCTGCTCCCCGTCCTGCGCAAGGACCGCAGGGAACCGGCCACCGCGCTCCGTGCGCTGGCCGGACTCTGGGCCTCCGGTGTCACGGTCGACTGGACCGCGGCCCTGCCCGCCGGCCGTCGCGTCACACTGCCGACCTACCCGTTCCAGCGCGAGCGGTACTGGCCGCAGGCCGGCTCCGCCGCCGCAGCGCCCGCCGACGCCCTCGACACCCGCTTCTGGGACGCGGTGGAACGCGCCGACATGGACCAGCTCGCCGGTCTCCTCGGCACCGGCGGATCCCCGGACCTGCTCGCCCCGGCGCTGCCGATGCTCTCCTCCTGGAGCCGTCAGCGGCGCCGTGACTCCGTGCTCGGGTCGTGGCGCTACCGCACCACGTGGAACCCGGTCGTGGACCTGCCCACGACGGCGTCCCTGACCGGACGCTGGCTCCTGGTCGTCCCCACAGCACCCGAGACGGCCGCTGCACCCGTCGGGAACGGCACGTCCGCACACGACGAGGCCAACGCAGCGACCGCCGCAACCGAAGCGGCCGCAGCCGCAGCCGACGCCGTCGCCGCCGCGCTCACCGCCGCGGGCGCCGAGCCGGTGCGGCTCGCCGTACCCGTCGGCACGGAGCGGGCCGCACTCGCCGCCCGGATCGCCGAAGCGGGCCCGGTGGACGCGGTTCTCTCGCTCGCCGCCTGGGCACAGCAGCCCGTACCCGGGTCCGCGGTGCCCGCCGGACTCGCACTGAACCTGGCCCTGTTCCAGGCGCTCGGCGACGCCGGCACCACCGCCCGCTGCTGGGCGCTGACCTCCGGCGCGGTCGCCGTCGGGCGGGCGGACGTGCTGGCCCACCCCGTACAGGCGCAGACCTGGGGACTGGGACTCGTCGCCGCCCTGGAGCACCCGGACCGGTGGGGCGGTCTGATCGACCTCCCGCCCGTCCTGGACGCACGGGGCGGGGCCCGGCTGGCCGCCGTCCTCGGCGCGGGCACCGGCGAGGACCAGGTGGCCCTGCGCGACTCCGCGGCGTACGGCCGCCGCCTGGTGCGCACGGAGTCCGGCGGCAGCGCCGCGCCATGGTCGCCGTCGCGGACCGGTTCGGTCCTGGTGACCGGCGGCACCGGCGCACTCGGCGCGGTCGTCGCCCGCCGACTGGCCGACCGCGGCGCGTCGTGCCTGCTCCTGCTGAGCCGGCGCGGCACCGATGCCCCCGGCGTCGCCGAACTCGTCGCGGAACTCGGCGAGCGGGGCACGCGGGTGATCGTGGCGACCGGCGACGTGAGCGACCGGGACGCCGTGAGCGCCGCGCTGGCCCGGCTCCCGGAGGACCTTCCGCTGACCGGGGTCGTCCATGCCGCGGGCGCGCTGGACGACGGCACGCTCGACACCCTCACCCCGGAACGCTTCGAGGCGGTGCTGACGGCCAAGGCGTCCGGCCTGGTGACCCTCGACGAACTGACCCGGCCCCACGCGCCGGACTTCTTCGTGGCGTTCTCCTCGCTGGCCGGAACGGTCGGCAGCGCGGGCCAGGGCAACTACGCCGCGGCCAACGCCTTCGTCGACGCCTTCATGCGCGCACGGCGGGACCGGGGTCTGCCCGGCGCGTCGATCGCCTGGGGACCGTGGGCGCACACCGGCATGGCGGCCGAGGACGGGGCCGTGGCCGGGCGACTGCGCCGCGGCGGGCTCTCGCCCATGGACCCGGAGCTGGCCGTGACGGCCCTGGAACACGTCCTCGCGGGCGACGGCGCCGAACCGCAGCCGGCGGTCGCCGACATCGACTGGCCGCTGTTCGCCGCCGCGTTCACCGAGAGCCGGGCGAGTGCCCTGCTCTCCGCACTGCCGGAGGCGGCGCCGGCCGCGGGCACCCCGGGCGGCGACCCGGGCCCGGCCGGAGGCTTCAGGGCCGAACTGGCAGCGGCGCCCGCGAGCCGCCGCGGCGGGCTTCTGCTCGAAGCGGTGCGCGCATGGGCGGCCGCGGTGCTCGGCCACCGCTCGGCCGACGCGGTCGGCACCGGCCAGGCCTTCCGCGACCTCGGCTTCGACTCGCTGGCGGCCGTGGAACTGCGCAACCTGATCGGTGCCCGCACCGGACTGTCACTGCCCGTGTCACTGGTGTTCGACCGGCCGACGCCGGAGGTGCTGGCGCGCCACCTCGAACAGGAGCTGTTCGGCGCCGAGCGGCCGGCCGAGCCGGCCGCCACCGGCACCGGTACCGTCGCGGGGACCGCGGCGGCCGACGAGCCGGTGGTGATCGTCGGAATGAGCTGCCGGTTCCCCGGCAGCGTGGCGGCCCCCGACGACCTGTGGAACCTGCTGACCGGCGGAGTCGACGCGATGACCGGCTTCCCTGCCGACCGGGGCTGGAAGCCCGTCGGCGGCGGGGCGGCGTTCGCCCCGGAGGGCGGCTTCGTGGACGGGGCGACCGACTTCGACGCGGGCCTCTTCGGGATCTCGCCGCGCGAGGCGCTGGCGATGGACCCGCAGCAGCGGCTGCTGCTGGAAGCGACATGGGAGGCCTTCGAGTCCGCCGGGGTGGACCCGCGCAGCGTGCGGGGCGGCGCGGTCGGCGTCTTCGCCGGTACGAACGGCCAGGACTACCCCCGGATCGTCGCCGGCACGGACGAGCAGATCCAGGGCCACGTGGCCACCGGCAACGCCGCGGCCGTCCTCTCCGGCCGGGTGTCGTACGCCTTCGGTCTCGAAGGCCCCGCGGTGACGGTGGACACGGCGTGCTCGTCGTCGCTGGTCGCCCTGCACCTCGCCGCGCAGGCGCTCCGCAGCGGCGAGTGCGACATGGCCCTGGCCGGCGGTGTGACCGTGATGTCGACGCCCACGGTGTTCGCGGAGTTCGAGCGCCAGGGCGGCCTCGCGGCCGACGGCCGGTGCAAGGCGTTCGCCGACGCGGCCGACGGCACGGGCTGGGGCGAGGGCGTGGGCGTGCTGCTCGTGGAGCGGCTCTCCGACGCCCGGCGGCTCGGCCACCGCGTGCTGGCGGTCGTGCGCGGCAGCGCGGTCAACCAGGACGGCGCCTCGAACGGGCTCACCGCGCCCAACGGCCCCTCGCAGGAACGGGTCATCCGTGCCGCGCTCGCCGCGGCCCGGCTCACCACCGCCGACGTGGACGTCGTGGAGGCGCACGGCACGGGCACGAAGCTCGGCGACCCGATCGAGGCGCAGGCCCTGCTCGCCACCTACGGCCAGGACCGCGACGAACCCCTCTGGCTGGGGTCGGTGAAGTCCAACATCGGCCACACCCAGGCGGCGGCGGGCGTCGCGGGCGTCATCAAGATGGTGCTGGCGATGCAGCACGGGATCGTGCCGGCGACGCTCCACGTGGACGCGCCGTCCTCGCAGGTGGACTGGTCCGCGGGTGCGGTACGGCTGCTGACCGAGGCACGTCAGTGGCCGCAGGCGGACCGCCCGCGCCGGGCCGGTGTGTCGTCGTTCGGCATCAGCGGCACCAACGCCCACGTCATCCTCGAAGCCGCACCGTCCGCCCAGGACGGCCACTACGGCCCGGACGGCGCCGACGGCCCTGGCGACGACGCCCCGGCGCCGTGGCTGCTGTCGGGCCGGACGGCACCGGCACTCGCCGCCCAGGCGGAGCGACTGCACGACTTCCTCACCGGCAGGCCGGATCTCACACCCGCCACCGTGGCACGCACCCTGCTCTCGCGCGCCGGGCTCGACCACCGCGCGGTGGTCTCCGGAGCCGACCGGGACGAACTGCTGGCCGGACTGCACGCCCTGGCGAACGGCCAACCCGCCCGGGACCTGGTGCGCGACCAGGCCGTCAACGGCGGACTGGCCCTGCTGTTCTCGGGTCAGGGTGCGCAGCGGGTCGGGATGGGCCGTGAGCTGTATGCCTCCTTCCCGGTGTTCGCGGAGGCGTTCGACGCCGTGTGTGCCCGGGTGGATCTCGACCGTCCGTTGCGGGACGTGGTGTTCGGGGAGGACGCGGAGCTGCTGGCGCGGACCGCGTTCACCCAGCCCGCGCTGTTCGCGGTCGAGGTCGCGCTCTACCGTCTCGTGGAGTCGTGGGGGGTGACCCCGGACGTGCTCGTGGGTCATTCGATCGGTGAGCTGGCTGCCGCGCATGTCGCGGGTGTGCTCTCCCTCGACGACGCGTGTGCGCTGGTCTCGGCGCGGGGCCGGTTGATGGAGGCGCTGCCGGAGGGCGGCGCGATGCTCGCGGTCGAGCTGGCCGAGGAGGGTCTGGAGCTGCCGGAGGGGGTGGACCTGGCGGCGGTGAACGGGCCGACCTCGCTCACCGTCTCCGGTGACGCGACCGCGATCGACACGTTCGAAGAGCAGTTGCGCGCGCGGAGCGTCCGGGTGAAGCGGCTGACGGTGTCGCACGCGTTCCACTCGCATCTGATGGAGCCGATGCTGGCGGAGTTCGCGTCGGTGGCGGAGTCGTTGACGTATCACGCCCCGGTGATCCCGCTGGTTGCCACGGCGCCTGGTGACATGGCCACCCCGGAGTACTGGGTGTCGCAGATTCGTGAGCCGGTGCGGTTCGCGGCGGCGGTTGGTTCGTTGGCGGTGGGGACGCGGTTCCTGGAGTTGGGGCCGGATGGTGTGCTGTGTGCGCTTGTGCGGGCCTCGGCGGGTGAGGGTGCTGTGTGTGCGGCGGCGTTGCGCGGGGACCGGGGTGAGAGTGCTTCGGTGCTGGGTGCGTTGGGTCGTCTGTGGGTGTCGGGTGCGGTGGTGGACTGGTCGGCGGTGTTGCCGGCGGGTCGTCGTGTGGTGCTGCCGACGTATGCGTTCCAGCGTGAGCGGTACTGGCCGGAGGTGTCTGCTGCCGGTGCGGTGGCCGGTGCTGGGGCTGGTGCGGACGAGGTGGAGGCCCGGTTCTGGGAGGCCGTCGAGAGCGAGGACCTCGCCGGACTGGCCGACACCATCGGACTCACCGACACCCCCGACGCGTACGCCTCCCTGCTGCCGGCACTGTCGACGTGGCGCAGGCGCTCCCGCGAGGAGTCGGCGCTCGCCGGGCTGCGCTACCGGGTCGACTGGCGGCCCACCGTCGTGCCGGACGCCGCGCTCGCCGGGACCTGGCTGCTCGTCGTCGAGACGGACGAACCGGACGACGCGGACGCCCCCGCGCGAACAACTGACACGGGAACAACTGACACGGGAACAGCCGGCACCGGAACGGGTGCCGCGGGAGCGGATGACGGGGGCGTCGGCGACGCCCTCCGGGCCGCGGGTGCCGAGGTCGTCCGCCTGGCGGTCGCCGCGGTCCGTCCCGACCGCGACGACCTCGCCGCACGCCTGCGCGCCTGCGCCGAGGAGGTCACCGGCGACATCACCGGGGTCGTCCACGTGGCGGGTCGGCACGCCGGACTCCCGGCGCAGCTCGCGCTCGTCCAGGCCCTCGGCGACGCCGCCCTCGACGCCCCCCTGTGGTGCGTGACCCGCGGTGCCGTCGCCGTGAACGCAGGGGACAGGGTCACCCGGCCCGAGCACGCCCAGCTGTGGGGCTTCGGGCAGGTCGTCGGACTCGAAGACCCCAAGCGCTGGGGCGGGTTGATCGACCTGCCCGCCGAACGGGGCGCGTGGAACCCGGCCAGACTGGCCGCCGTCCTCGCCGGCGTCACCGGCGAGGACCAGGTCGCCGTGCGCGGCGGCCGCGTCCTCGGACGGCGTCTCGTCAGGGCCGGCCAGGCGGACCGGTCCGCACCGGCCTGGACACCGTCGCGGCCCGGCACGGTCCTGGTCACCGGCGGCACCGGCGCCCTCGGAACCGCCGTGGCCCGATGGCTGGCCGGACGGGGCGTCGCCCATCTGCTGCTCACCGGTCGCCGGGGCCCGCGGACACCCGGCGCCGCGGAGCTGGCCGCCGAACTCGAGGCCAGGGGGACCAGGGTGACCGTCGCACGCTGCGACGTCGCCGACCGGGACGCGGTGGCCGGTCTCCTCGCCTCCGTCCCGGCCGACCTGCCGCTGATCGGGGTCGTCCACGCCGCCGGCGTACCCCAGTCCGAACTGGTGGAACGCACCGCACCCGACGCCGTCGCGCAGGTGACCGACGGAAAGGTCCGCGGCGCGGCCCACCTGCACACGCTCACCTCGGACGCGGGCGCACACCCCGACACATGCGCCGACCTGGAACTCTTCGTGGTCTTCTCGTCCATCGCCGCCACCTGGGGCAGCGGCGGGCAGGCGCTCTACGCGGCGGGCAACGCCTACCTGGACGCGCTGGTCCGCGCCCGCAGGGACCGCGGGCTCGCCGGCACCTCGGTGGCGTGGGGGCCGTGGGCGGGCTCCGGCATGGCCGCGACGGGGGAGGCGGAGGAGTACCTGCACCGCCGCGGTCTCGGCGCACTCGACCCGCGGATCGCCGTCGCCGCGCTGGCGCAGGCGGTCGACGGCCAGGAGTCCGCCCTGACGGTCGCCGATGTCGACTGGGCCCGGTTCGCCCCGGTGTTCACCTCGGGCAGGCCGAGCCCCCTGCTCGGCGAACTGCCGGACGCGGTACGCGTGCTGACGGCGGAGCCCTCCGGCGACGAGAGGGGTTCCGGGCTGTCCGACCGGCTCGCCGGCCTCGGTGCCGGTGAGCGGCTCGCCGAACTCGGCAGGCTGATCCGGCACACCCTCACCGTCGTCCTCCGCTACACCCCGGACGAGCACATCGACGACACGCGCCCCTTCAGCGACCTGGGATTCGACTCCCTCACCGCCGTCGAGTTCCGGGATCTGCTGGCCCGGGAATGCGGGCAGCCGCTCCCGGCCACGCTCGTCTTCGACCACCCGACCCCGGCCGTCCTCGCCGACCACCTGCACCGCACCCTGCCGGGCGGGGCGCCGGTCACCGACGTGGGGCCGCTGATCGGAGCGCTCGACGCGCTGGAGGCCATGGTGGCCGACAGCCCGCCGGACGAGCTGTCGAAGGCCCGGCTCACCGTCCGCCTGCAGGCGTTCCTCGACACCTGGACGGCGACCGGCCCGACCGGCCGGAACACCAGGCCGGCCCGTCCGGCCGAGGGAGCCGGCGCCGACGACGAAGCCGTGGCCGACCGGATCGCCGCCGCCGATGACGACGACGAGCTGATCAGCCTCATCCGCGAGCAGCTCGGCGACACCGTGGGCGACTGACCGCGCCGCACGGCGTGACGTGACACGGCAGGACGCGACACGGCATGGCACGAGGTGACGCGGCCCGGACCGGGGAACTGGTCCGGGCCGGCTGCCGTCCCGGTGCCCGGGGCGGCGAGGGCTTCGGCGAGCCCGAGTGTCCGATCCCGTTGGGGACTGCATCGCTCGGCGGTCGTGACCAGCGGGGTGCAAAGTCGGGCTGCGCAGTCAGCGCCCGAGTTGGTCAACCTGACCTTGCATCATCGACGGCTGCGCTTCCTGGATGACCGTCGGCTGAAATTCTGCCGCCGCCAATCGGAGTGGTCTTCGGGGCGAGAGGACAGATCCGGGGCGGACCGCCCCGGTCTGACTCTTCTGGCTCCCGGTCCCCTCAGAAATTCAGGAATCAGCAGACTGGCCACCGCCACGACCGCGGCGCGAGATCACCGCCGCCACGATCGCCGCCGTCGCCGTCACCATTGCCGCCCCCAACATCGCGGCGCCGGTGAGCACCGCGCCGATCACCACTGCGTCCACATGCATCTCAACTACCTCCCTCTCTTCGACCCCGGCGGTCGAATAGGACGACTGTGCAAGCCGAGCACGCGTGGTGTCCGAAAAGGCGGGTAAGGCGGGCAGATTCGTCCTAAGCTCCTGGTCACAGCCTTGCCCGCATGTGCCCGAGGCGGGCGCTGGAGGAGCTGGAGTATGGGGGAGGAAGTCATCACCGCAGCGGACGCCCACAGGTTGTACAGCGAACTGCACGCTCTCAAAAAGCGGGCCGACGAGGCCAGGCGAGCTGTCCGTCAGGGCTACTCGCAGGAGGCGGTGGTGAGGGCACTACGTGCTGATCCCTATTCGATCGAGAGATTCCGGGGGCAGGCCATCAGTGACTGGGTGCCGGAAGCCCCAGAGAAGGCTCGTGTCCCGCGTGATGCCGACGTGGTGTGGGCGCTCGTATGTCTCTGGAGCAAATGGGCTGGTGAGCAGGAACCGAACCGGCAGTACTGGAGCGATCTAGTCGAGAAGGCGCAGCCTGTGGGCTCACATGCTCGGCGAGTGCAGGCCAAGGAGCCGACACAGGGCGGCTCCCACGGCGCCGCCTCCAACGAGACGGGAGATCCTCGGCTTCGGTCCGCAATCCGCAAGGTCTTCCGCCTGCTGCACTCCTGTACGCAGCGGGGAGCGCCTCAGATCTACGACGGCATCATCAGGGACTGGCTGGGCGAGGACTCGGACCTGCTGGGGCAGGTGATCGGCTACTTGTCAGCGCGGCAACTCATCGCCCGATCGGTCAAGCCGAACTGCCTTACCTTCGTGCCGGGCCTGCCGAACTTTGAACTCACAGAGCAGGGAAGAACGCTAGGCGCGGATCCCCTGTGAGGCGACGGCCGGGCGGCGCGCTCGTCCTGCGCCGTATCCCGCCCGACGGATAGACCGCCACACCCCAGCGCGGCGTGGTTCGGCCCGACCAGGACGACGCCACCGTCGGCTGCATGAATCGCCCCTTCCCGGCGTCATTGACCGCTTCCCCAACCACGTGCTCTACGGCCCCGCATGCTTCCCGAGTCGGCGCACCACTGACACGGACTCCGCGACCCCGTTGTCATAACCCTGCGCATCCCGCTGACATCAACCCTGCGCACGACGGAAGCCGCAGCCGTATGCAAGATCCAGTTGGAATGTGCAGCATCAGATGCAAGGTGAAGTTGGAATGTGCAAAGTCTCACTGCACAGGACACCGAGGCCCCCGCCGGGCGCTGTGCCCGCACGACGGCTACGACCGCCGCCGCGGTGAACGACGCCACCGCGTAGCAGGCCCACGCCCGCGTGCCGCGCAGGCCGGCCGGTGCGGTCGCCGCCACCAGGACGCCCGGGCCCGGCTCCACCCCAGCTTCGGCCCGTCCACCGGAAGTCCAGGGACATCGGAGGCCCGGCGCCTGCGGCGAGTCGGACGACGGGCTGTGCACCGAGCAGCCGCCCGTCACAGCGCCCTTGGAACAGCACGAGCAGCGGGCGTTACGACGTCATCGCCGCCGGAACCGACCGGGCAGGCCGGGGAGCAGCCGGGGCAGCCAGTGCCGGAGTTCCCGCATCACACGCAGCGCCTGCGCACGACGGGCAGGACGCCTGGACCACACCGCCGGAGCGATGACGATTCCGAACAGCAGAAGGGCGATCAGCAGCCAGACACCCAAGGCGGCGACGAGCAGGAAGTCGAGCATGAGAGCCTCCGAGGCCATGACAGAGTCATGGGGCTCTCTCCCGGCCGACGGAACCGGCCCGCATGCCCGAGCAGCCTCTGAACGCCGCCGTGATGACGAACATGCACCTTGTGGGGATACTCCACTCCCGACGCTTCTCTCCCCACCCGGCGAGATCGCTACCCCTCTGCCGCTCAGGCAACCCGATCCGGTCGCCGGCGGGTCGGGGAGCAGGCGTGGCTCTCACTGCCCCGGGACGGCCGACGATCCGACCGGTTGACGATCCGACCGGCCGACGAGCCGGCCGGCTGCCGACCGCGGTTCCGCAGTCGGCGGGTGAGCTCCCGTGCGCGACGTCACCAGGGCCTCGGCGCCGCACCCGCGCTCAACTCACCTTGTCCTGCACCTTCCTCGGCTGATGGCCGTCCGCCGCCAGCAGCCAGCTCGGCAGATCGGTGCGCTGCCGTACGTTCAGCTTCCGGTAGGTCCGGGTCAGATGCTGCTCCACGGTGCTCACCGTGATGAACAGCGCGTCGGAGATCTGCCGGTTCGTCTGCCCCCGTGCGGCCAGGACGGCCACCCGCAGTTCGGCCTCGCTCAGCACGTCGTCCCGGTCCGCGCCCTCCGCGGCGGCCTGCGGCTTGCCGGGCCGGTCCTGCCACTCCGGCGTCTGACGTGCCCAGGGGGCCGCTTCCGGGCCCTGGGCCGCGTCGTCGGCGGGGAACAGGAAGTGACGGGTGCGCCCCGGCTCCCCGGACTGCCGCAGCACCTTGTCCGTGTCGGCCAGCGCCCGGGCGAGCCCGCGCCGGTCACCGCAGGACTGGAAGAGCTCGACCGCCTTCGCGAGCAGCTTGCGCCGGTGGTCCGGCGCGGCGGTGGTGGCGAGCAGGTGCAGCGCCCGCCCCCGGGTCCGCTCGTCGAGTCCGTGCGGCACGTGCAGCTGCTCCCGGAGCAGCTGCGCGGCGTGCGTGCGGTTGCCGAGCGAGATCTGTACGCGAGCCAGCTCCAGCCGCCACGGCACCAGCCCGGCGGCCTCCATCTTCCAGCCGCGCATCATCGCGCCGCAGCGCTGGAAGTCCGACGAGGCCGCCTGGTACCGGCCCATGGCCAGGTGGTAGGAGCCGCGGGCGATCAGGTAGTGCGCGCCCACCGGAGTACGGAACATGCCCGGGGGCACCGGCTCGGCGAGCAGACGGTCGGCCTCGGCGTGTCTGCCGGCCTCCGTCGCACAGGCGATCAGTGTGCCCAGCGGCCCGCCGACGGCCACGCCCCACGCGGGCGCGGGCAGGTCCTCCAGCGCGGCGCGGGCACCCTTCTCGGCCTCGGCCAGGTCGCCCAGACGCAGCGCGGCCTCCGCGCGGATCGCCCGCACGACACCCCGCCACGCAGGGGTGTGGCTGACCTCGGGCCGGCCGAGCAGCGTGCCGCTCCAGGCCACGACCCGGTCGGCGCGCCCCGCGTACAGCAGCGCCAGCAGGGGGGCGACGAGCAGGCCGCGGTTGCCCCGGTCCAGCTGGTGCCGCTGGAGGAACTGCTCCGCGGCGGCCGTGCTGTCCACCTCGTCCGTCGGGTGGAGGGCGGCGCACAGCACGGAGACGGACTGCAGCAGCGGGCTGACCGAGTGGGGCGCCGTGGCCGCCCGGCTCCACAGGCTCTGCGACGTGCGCACCGGCATCAGGAAGTCGGGGTGGGAGAGGGCGACCAGCAGCCGCATCGCCTGGAGCCGCCCGTCCGCGCCGGTCCCCGCGCCCCGGTCGTCCGCCCCGGGGCCGGCCGCCTCGGGACCCCCGGCGCCGACGGCCCTCGCGCCGACCGCTCCGACTGCGCCGACCGCTCCCGCGGCTCCGACGGCGCCGACCGTGCCGTTGACCCTCGCCCGGACGGCCCCCGCTGCCTTCACCCCGGCGGCACCGGCGGCACCGGCGGCACCGGCCGCGCCGGCCGCCCCGGCGGCACCGGCCTGCGGACCGGCGGCGACCGCCGCGGCGGCCTCCTCGGCCCGCCCCTGCCACAGCAGGTACGGCACCGCGGCGACGGCCGGCGACGCCGGGTCCCCACCGGTGCGCGCCGACCGGACCAGCCGGTCGAGATCACCGGCGGCCGCCAGCGGATTCACCTGCCAGCGCGCGCTGACCAGCATCGTCGTCAGGGCCTCGCGCCGCTCCTCGTCCGTTCCGGCGCCGCAGCCCAGCCGCAGGTAGGCCACCGTCAGATCCGGCCGGCCCGCGGACAGCGCCTGCTCGGCGGCGTCCTGGAGGACGGGCGCCGCCCACTCCTCCCCGGTCCCCCCGGAGGCGACCAGGTGCCCGGCGACCACGCCCGGTTCGGCGCCGTACTCGTGCAGGGTGCGCGCCGCCCGCTCGTGCAGCCGCTGCCGCGTCTCGGCAGGCGTGTCGGACAGCACCGCCTGAAGGATGCGCGGGTGCCGCAGCCGGTCGGTGTCGACCAGTCCCGAACTCTGCAGGACCCGCAGCGCCGACGCGACGGAGTCCGGCAGCACGCCGAGGACCTGGCCCAGCAGCTCCTGCGAGGCCGGCCGGTCGAGCACCGCCAGCGCCCGCGCGACGCTCCTGGCCTCCGGCTCGTGACGGTACAGACTGTGGAGCACGGCCCGGCCGAACGCGTCCTGGGCGCGCGGCACGGAGGCGCTCGCGCCGTCCTCGCCGCCGCGGCGGGCCCCCTCGCCCACCAGCGCCTGGACGAGCAGCGGACTGCCACCGGTCGTGTGCACCAGCCGCCGGGCCTCCTGCACCACCTCACCGCTCGGAGCCGTTCCGCTCCCACCCCCGAGCTCGTGCAGGCGCCGCGCGACGGCCGCCACGGCCAGCGGGGGCAGCGCGAGCTGGGACAGCCGCGGCCGGCTGCGCAACTCCGCGTGGAACAGCGGGTTCGCCGGGCTCAGCGTCACCGACTCGGAGAGCAGCACCATGATCGGGGCGTGGTGCAGCCGCCGGGTCACGTACAGCAGGCAGTGCAGCGACGTCGCGTCCGCATGGTGGAGGTCGTCCACCACGAGGACGACCGGCCCGCGGTCGACCAGGTCGAGCAGGGCCGCGAACACCTCGCGCAACAGCGGTGGCCACATGGGCCCTTCGGCGGGGAGCTCGTCCGCCGCCGCCCACCTGGCCTCGGCCGCCGGAATGGCCACGGCGGCCTCGCGCATCAGCTCCTCGACCCGTGCCGTGTCGCTCCCGGCAAGCCGTGCGCCGTGGAGGAGCTGCCCGAGCACCCCGAAGGGCAGGCCCTGTTCGGCACGCGATCCGGCGGCCGTCAGCACCTGCGCACCGGTGCCGGCCGCCCAGGTGCCGAACCCGTCCAGCAGATGTGTCTTGCCACTGCCCACCGGGCCCGTCACCAGGGCCACATGCCCCTGCCTGTGCTTCTCACAGGACTGCAGATCCCGGCGGAGTCGCGCGAGTTGCTCGTCTCTCTCGATCAGCACCACTGGTCCTGCCTCCCCGTCTGCGGTGCCGGACCAGCAGTGGTGCTGGCCGGCGCTGCTCCCCGTACGCGCCGCCGGACGTGCCCGCCTGTCACCGCACGAACACTCGGCGGGGGTGACTCCATGCCGCTGACGCGGACCTTCGGAACTGGCAAAAGTTCTCAAATACGAAGCAATGTCGAAGTCAAACCTCGGTCAGCGTTGCATGTGCTTCTCGCGGGACGCAACAGACTCAGTCGCGCCCCGGCGAGGCGCCGTCACTGCCGGCGGCGTGGCCGAATCCCCACCCTGCGTGCACGCCGTGAAGGGAAACCGAGGCTGAAAAGCGCACATACCGGCTTCTATCCATGGCTGAAACGAGGGCGGGCGCGCGCGGGCCGATACGCGCCGTGCCGACGGCGCGTGCGCAGGGGCCGGGCGCCGGGGCGCGTTCACGTCCCGCGCCGCCCCTCTCGTCCAGACCGTCCGGACCGTTTCTCCAGCGGCTGCCGAGTCCCGGGGCACCGGCCCCGCCCCGCCCCCCGGTACCCGCCCCCGTCCTCGAAGCCGCCCCCGCCCCGTGCCCGTCCCGGCGGTCGCCCGGGGCCGCCGGCCGCCATAATGGGTGCATGCCCCCGACCCCACACGACCCCGCACCCGCGCCGGGGCTGTCGGACGCGGACGCCGAAGACCTCGCGCTGTACCGGGAGAAGTTCCGCAGCCGTCTGCCCCGTTCGCTGGACGCGCTGCACGGCCCGACCCAGGGCGTCGTCGAGCTGCCGCTCCACATGGCCTGGTCCGGCATGACCTCGTACGACCTGGGCAAGCCGCGCCAGCGCATGGGCCTGTACCGCACCGTCCTGCACGAGGGGCTGCGCGAGGACCTGCCCCGCTACCTCGACCGGGACCTGCTCCTCCTGCTCTGGCCGGTCCTGCGCACCCTCGTCGGGCGCACCGTGCGCACCGTGTGGGAGGACGCCTTCCCCCAGCTCGCCTCCCGCACCCGGGCAGCCGCGTGACGGACATGCCGGAGCTGCACGCGCGGCTCCTGGCGGACGTGCTCGCCCTCGGCGCCCCGTACCCACTGGTCCTCACGGGCGGCTATGCCGTCCGGGCGCACCGCCTGGTGAGCCGGCCCAGCCAGGACCTCGACGTCGCCACCGAGAACCCCGCGCCGATGGCCGACATCGCGGCCGCCCTCGCCGCCGGCCTCCGGGCCCGCGGCTGGGAGGTCCGCACACTGGAGACCGCCCCGCTGTCCGCCCGCTTCACGGTGGCCGACCCGGCCACCGGGCAGGAGTGCGAGGTCGACGTCCTCAAGGAGAACTTCTGGCGGCCGGTCGCCCGGAGCCCGTACGGGCCCGTCCTCGCGGAGGAGGACGTGATCGGGACCAAGGTCCGCGCCCTCGCCGACCGCGGCGCGCCCCGCGACCTGATCGACGTGTTCGCGGCCTCGCGCCGGTGGACCACCGCCGATCTGGAGGAATTCGGCCGCCGCCACGCCCGCGGCCGGTTCGAGCGCGAAGACCTCCAGGCGAACCTCGCCGGAGCCGAGTGGACGGACGACGAGGCGTTCGCCGCCTACGGCCTGGGCCAGGACACGATCACCGCACTGCGCACCTGGGCCCTGGAGTGGGCCGACGACCTGGCGGCCGGCCTTCTCACGGACTCCCCGGACCTCCAGGACCCCGAGGACCCCGAGGAGTGAGCGCGCCCCTGCGCTCTCGCCCGGCAGTCCGCCGCGGCTGAGCGGACGAGAGCCCCGGGACGCGCGTGCGCCCGGTCCACGCGTCCGCCCCACGGCAGGCGTCCGTCCCGCGTCCACGCATTCGCCCCGCGGGCACTTCACCGGCGGTGTGGACGCCTGCGCCCGGTCCGGACGGGACGCCGCCATGTGCCCGCGTCCACGCGTCCGCCCCGCGTCCATGCACCCGCCGCACGGGCAGGCGTCCGCCCCGCGTCCACGCGCCCGCCCCGCGGGCACCTCACCGGCGGCGCGGGGGACCGGTCACCCGCTGCGGACGGGTGTCGCCCTCCCGTTCGCCGGCAGGGACCGCCGCGCGGGCGTCCGGCGGGGCGCCGCCTCCCTCCGCCGGGGGCTTCGGCGCGGCACCGCGGGCTTCCGTCAGGGACGGCGGCGCGGCATCGCGGTTCAGCGCCGCCCGGACGATGCGCAGCGCCTCGTCGTGACCGATGCCGGCGCGGGCGACGAGCGCGGCGTACTCGCCGGCGGCACGACGCGCCTCCTCACGTCCGCTCCCGCCCGCCGCGGACACGTAGGAGCCGGCCGCCCGGCGGGTCTCGATCAGCCCGGCCTCCTCCAGCTCCCGGTATGCGCGGCCGACGGTGTTGGCGGCCAGCCCGAGGTCCGCGGCCAGGCGGCGGATGGTGGGGAGCCGGGCGCCCACGGCGAGCGTGCCGTCCTGGATCATCCGGGCGAGCTGGGCGCGGAGCTGTTCGAACGGGGGGACGGCGGAGGCCGCGTCGATCACGATCACGGATGCACCCGCCGGCCCCCGTGCACCGCGCCGGGCCGCCTCCTCCGCCAGTCCGCGACGGTGATCGAGACGAGCGCGACGGCACCGCCGGCCACGAGGGCGAGCCAGGCGGCGGTCCACCAGCCGAGCGCGGAGTCCTCGGACACGGCGGGCAGGTACCACGGCAGGCACCACACCAGGGTGGGCGCCGAGACCGCCCGCGCGTCCTCCACCCGCAGGGTGAGATCCGCGGTCAGCGCGGCCTCGTCGTCGGCGACGGTCGGGTGCGTCAGGACGTGGCGGAGCTGAAGCGCCGTCATCGCCGCCACCGCGCACAGCGCGACGAGCAGGACGGCCGCCCCGTACCGGACATCCGGCTCCCGCACCGTCAGGGCGCCGACGGCCAGCCCGATCGCCACGGCGAAGGTGGCGGCCGCGAGGGCGGCACGAGGCGCACCGAGCACGGTGCGCCAGCCGGGCCGCACGGCATGAGCCGCCCGGCGCGTCAGCGCCGCGCCGGCCCGCCGGTCGACCTGCCGCACCCGCCGGTCCAGCAGCGCCTGGGCCAGGACGACGGCGGACACCAGCGCCGTCAGCAGCAGCAGCGACCCGTACCCGTACGCCCCGTACGCCCCGTCCCCGCCGGACGTGCCGGACGTGCCGTCACCGGGACGGTTGGCACTGTGGACGAGGGCGACCGCGACGATCAGCGCGGCCGGCAGGAGATGCCCGGCCAGGCGGGTGTTCTGACGGACGGCCAGGCGCCGCGCCAGCAGCGCCGTCGCGTCGCCCGGCAGGCCGTGCCCGGCCAGCCAGAGGCGGGCTCGCTCGAGATCGGCCGGACGCGCCGGCCGCCCGCCCGCCGGAGGTGAGGTCGCCGGTGAGGTTGCCATTCCTGCCCCTTGTCTCATGTCTTGACTTAACAGGGTGCGTCAAAGCTTGGGACAAGTCAACGCCGGACCGCGCCGGCCCCCCCGGGGCACCCCCGCGACAGCGGCGCCCCGGGCAGCACCCTCACACCGGGAACGCACGTGACGCCTCCCGCACCCGCGGTGCAGACTCCGCGCATGCGTACCACCGATCACATCGACGCCCTGCGCCGCGAGGGCGAACTGCTCGCGCACGCCGCCGAACGCGCCGGGGAGCACACCTCCGTCCCGACCTGCCCCGGATGGACGACGGGAGACCTGGTCCGGCACACGGGCACCGTCCACCGCTGGGCGACCCGCATCGTCGCCGGTTCCCTGCCCGGACCGGTCCGGGAGGACCCGATGCCCACGGCTCCGGCGGGCGCCGGTCTGCTGCCCTGGTACCGCGACGGCCACGACGCCCTGCTGCGGACACTGGAAGCGGCCGGTCCCGCCCTGGACTGCTGGACCTTCCTGCCCGGTCCTTCCACGCCGCTGGCGTTCTGGGCACGGCGGCAGGCGCACGAGACGGCCGTGCACCGGGCCGACGCCGAGTCCGCGCGGGACGGCGGACTCTCCTCCGTGGACGCGGCGTTCGCGGCGGACGGCATCGACGAACTGCTCACCGGATTCCACGCACGCCCGAGGAGCCGCGTCCGCACCGAGCATCCCCGCACCCTGCGCCTGCGCCCCACCGACACCGACGCGGTGTGGACCGTACATCTCGCCCGTGACACGCCGCCGCGCACCGAACGCTCCGCGGACGGCCCGGCCGACTGCGAGCTCGGCGGCCCGGCGCAGACCCTGTACCTCCTGCTGTGGAACCGGCTGCCGCTCGACGCGGCGACCGTCGCCGGAGACCGGGCCCTCGCGGACCTGTGGAGCCGGACCTCCGGCATCGGCTGACCCGCCCCCACCCGGCGGCCGGCACGTCCGCCCGCGCGCCGCCCGCCGGGCGGTCCGCTCGCGCGCCGTCCGCGGACCGCCCCGGGCCGCACGCGATATCGGGTGGCGTCGCCCGCCGCCGGAGTGGGAAGCTCCTGGCACACCGAAGGGGTGTAGCTCAGCTGGTCAGAGCGCCGGTCTCCAAAACCGGATGTCGCAGGTTCGACTCCTGTCACCCCTGCCGAGCCGCCGCACCGGTTCCCCGCCGTCCGGCCGGGGACCCGGCCGCACCCGTGGGAGCGGGCGCCCACCCGCCCGGCCCGCGGCCCGCGTTGACGGCGCGGCCGGGGCGGTGTGACGATGCGCCGATGTCGGACCTGCACGCCCGGATGGCCGCCCGGGCCGGCGACTTCACGGCCGCCGTGGTCGCGCGCTGCGCCGCGGAGGCCCCCTTCTACGCGGCGCTGCCCCGCACCACACTCCGGGGCGAGGTGGCGCGGTCCGTCGCCGCGGTGCACGCCCTGCTGCTCAGGGCCCTGCGCGACGGCGGCGCGACCGGCCCCGTCAGACCGGGCGACCTGACCCGGCTCGTCGAGTGGTCGGCGCGCCGGGCCGAGGAACGCGTCCCGCTGGAAGCGGTGGTCGCCGCGTACCTGATCGGCGCCGAGGTGTGGTGGCAGACGCTGACCGAGGTGGCCGAGCCCGGTGAACTGGGCGACGCGGGCGGCTCGCTGCTCGCCTGCCTGCACGCCGCCCTGCCCGCCGTCGTCCTCGCCCACGGGAACGCCCACCGCGATGCCCGGGAACAACTCCACGGCGAGGACGGGCGGGTGCGGCGGGCCCTGCTCGGCGCCCTGCTGGCCGGACAGCCGTACGAGGAGCTCGCGGACCTGGCCCGGGTGGCCGTCACGGGCGGGCACGAGGTGGTCGCCCTCGCGTACGGCGGTGAACCGCCGGGCAGACTGGTGCAGTCCTCGCTCGACGCGTTCACCGGGACCCCCGTGCTGCTGGACCACGTCGCCCGGATCGCCCTGCTGCCGGCCGGGGCCGACCTGCCCGGCCTGGTGGCCCGGCTGGAGACGGACGTGGGGCAGCCGGTGCGTGCCGCCGCCGCCCCCGCCCCCGAGCCGTCGGCCGTGCCCGCCGCCGCACAGGAGGCCGGCCGCGTGCTGGACCTCGTCCTGCGCCTGGGACGCCCGCCCGGGTGCTACCGGCTCGACGACGTGCTCCTGGAGCACCAGCTCGCGCGCCCCGGGGACGGTCTGGCGCTGCTGGCCGCCAAACTCGACCCCCTGGAGGACCATCCGTACCTGCTGGAGACGCTGCGCGTGCTCGTGGAGCGGGGGCTCAACCGCCGCCGGACGGCCCTCGAACTGTGCGTCCACCGCAACACCCTGGACTACCGGCTGCAGCGGGTGACCGCGCTCACGGGCCTCGACCTCGCCGTCCCCGCGCAGGCGCGGCTGCTCCAGGCGGCCCTCGTCGCCCGGGACCTCGCCGGCCCGGAGCCCCCGCCCCGGCGGCCGGCCCCGTGAGGCACGCCGGGACCGTCGCAGGCCTCAGCCGGCCGCTGCGCCGAGGAGGGTCTCGGCGGCCGCGGTGCGGGCGTAGAGCACACAGCGGCCGGACCGGTGGGCGCTGACCAGACCCGCGCCGCGCAGCGCGGTGAGGCACTGCGACACGGCGGCCGGGGAGAGGCCGGTGCGGCGGGCCAGCCCGGTGGTGGAGGCCGGGGCCTCCAGCTCGATCAGCAGCAGGGTGCGGGAGCGGCCCAGGACCGGGGCGAGGGCGCCCGCTCCCGCGGCCGGCCGCCTCTCCCACAGGGCCCCGGTGCCCCGTGCCGGATAGGCGAGTTGCGGCGGTTCCGGCGGCCGTACCTGGGTGCGCGGACCGGGGCCGGTGAACACCGACGGGATCAGCAGCAGGCCCGTGCCCGCGGACCGGCGGGGCATGTCGCGCTTCCGGCGGACCAGCCGGAGCGTGTCGGCGTCCCACCTCACCGACGTGTGCAGGGAGTCGAAGAGGTGACCGGTGCCGTGCTCGGCCGCCGTACGGGCCCGGTGGAGGACGTCGGCGTCCAGCACGGCCCTGATCCGGGCCCAGTACGGGGCGAGCGCCAGCTCCCAGTACGCCTCGATCTCCTCGACGAGCCTCGGCAGCCGCGCCGCCGGGTCGGCGTGCAGGGCCGTCAGACGCGGGCCGAGGTGCCCCTGGTGGGCGGCGAGGTGGTCGAGGTCCCGGCGCACCCGGGCGGCGGGCGTGGCCGCGATCGCGTCCCGCTCCGCCGCGGGGCCGGGAGCCGGCCCCGCCGGGGCCGGGGTGAGGAAGTCGGGCACGTAGCCGCAGGGGCCGATCAGCTCGGCGAGCCATCCCCGGTCCAGGCCGGCGGCCAGCACACGCGGCCGCACCTGCGCGATCCAGGGGCCGTGCACCGGGTGCGCGGAGCCCGACGTCAGCAGCCGGAAGCCGGGGGCGACCTCCCACATCGGTGAGACGGCGAACCGCACCTGCGCCAGATCATGCGCCGAGAACGCCAGTTCCGCCACGCCCGCCACCCCTCCGCGGACCCCTCCGAGGACCCGTCCGCCACGCCGGCCGCCCTGCGGCGGATTCACTCATGCCCTAATCAATAGCCTGCCGGGCCCGGGTGCGGCGATCATCCCGCCATGACCTCACAGACGATCACCGCGGCGGCGTCGGGCACCTGGGAGCTCGGGGACCGCCCCGTGCACCGGATCGGCTTCGGCGCGATGCGCCTGCCCCAGCACGGCGAGGCGTTCGCGCCCGACGCCGTCCCGCGCGACCGCGGCCAGGCAATCGCCGTGCTGCGCCGGGCCGTCGAGCTCGGCGTGAACCACATCGACACCGCCGCGTTCTACTTCTCGCCGCTGCGCTGCGCCAACGAGCTGATCAGCCGTGCCCTCGCGCCCTACCCGGACGACCTCGTCATCGCCACCAAGGTCGGCCCCGGCCGGGACCCCTCGGGCGCCTGGCTGCCGCACGCCGGCCCGCGGCAGCTGCGCGGCCAGGTCGAGGAGAACCTGCGCCGGCTCGGCCGCGACCATCTCGACGTCGTGAACCTGCGCATCGTCGGCACCGACTCGATCGCCGACCGCTTCGGCGCGCTCGCCGAACTGCGCGACGCCGGACTCGTCCGGCACCTGGGCCTGTCCAACGTGCGCTCGCACCACCTCGCCGAGGCCCAGGCCATCGCACCCGTGGTCTGCGTCCAGAACATGTACGGCATCGGCGCGTCACCCGAGCAGGAGGAGATGCTGCGCGTCTGCGGGGAACAGGGCGTCGCGTTCGTGCCGTTCTACTCGATCGCCGGCAGCGGACGCGAATCCGGCGCGAGCGGCGAGGACGGCGGGACGGTGCGCACGATCGCCCGCGCCCACGGGGTGAGCACCGCCCAGCTCCGGCTGGCATGGACGCTGCACCGCGGCCGGCACGTCCTGGCCATCCCCGGCACCGGCGACCCCGGCCACCTCGCCCAGAACGTGGCCGCCGGCGCGCTGCGTCTCTCCGCGGACGAGGTCGCCGCCCTGGACTCCCTCCGCGGCGACAGCGCGTGAAGGACACCGCTGAACGAGAGTGACGGCACCGCCTCGACGACAGCCCGGCGGCCCGGCAGCCCGGTGGCCGGCCGCGCACCGGGGGCCCTCCGTCAGAGCCAGGCGCGGAGTTCCTCGTCCCTCGGGGCGAGGACCTGGCCGCCCCCGGGGTGGTCGAAGACCATGACGGGCCGCTCCGCGCTCCAGGGCGACCAGCCGGGCCGCCCGGTCGTGGCGAAGGCGACCCAGGCCCGGTGCATGGCGTCGGCCAGGGGCTGCGGGGCATCGGGCCCGGTCAGGTCCCCGGCGGCGCGCAGGGTGTCGAAGACGAAGCCGAGCTCCAGCGCGTGGCACGCGCCGAGCCCCAGCACGGGCGAGCGCCAGCGGAACTCGTAGACGAAGGTACGGGCGGGCCGGGCGTCGGCGAGGCGGTTGAGCGGTCCCCGGAGCAGCAGGTCCGTGGCCATCTCTCCCAGGATCTCGCCGGGGGCGGCGCCCGGCCGGGCGGCCCGGTACAGGCGGGCCACCCGCTGCGGGACACGGAACTTCAGCAGCGCCAGCCGCAGCGTGAGGCGGCCGATCCGGTCCACCGTCCCGCCGGGTACGAACCACAGCCGGTACTCCTCCCGGTTGCAGCCCAGCAGCAGATCGGCCTCGGGCAGCGGCGGGGCGGCGGGCACCGTGTCGCCGTCGGCCACGATGTGGAAGCCCGGACCGCCGCCGATGGGGTCGGACCCGCCGACGGCGGCGGCCTGGGCGTCCAGCAGCAGCTCCCGGTCCACCGCCGCGAACCTCTCGGCGGTGGCCGGGATCCGCAGCCTTTTCGCCATCGCCCGTACGGTCCGCGCCCCTTCGCGGCGGGACACCGTGTGCGGCGGTCCGCTCTGCAGGATCGCGCGGTGGAAGAGCCCGGCCGCGCGGGGGCTGGTCATGAGGGCGGCGACGCTGATCGCCCCGGCGGACTCCCCGCACACGGTGACGTTGGCCGGATCCCCGCCGAAGGCGGCGATGTTGTCGCGGACCCAGGTCAGCGCCGCGATCTGGTCGAGCAGCCCCCGGTTGCAGGGGGCGTCGGGGAAGACTCCGAACCCCTCGACGCCGAGACGGTAGTTGACGGACACGAGGACCACCCCGTCGCGGGCGAAGGCGCCTCCGTCGTAGAGCGGCACGTTCGCCGAGCCGTTGCGCAGGGAACCGCCGTGGATCCACACCATGACGGGCCGCCGGCCCTTGTCCGGCGCCGGGGTCCAGACGTTGAGGTTGAGGCAGCCGTCCCCGGGGACGGACGGGTCGGGTATCAGCCGGTCGAGGGGCGGACGGTAGGGGCGTTTGGGGGCGGTCGGCCCGTACTCCAGGGCGTCCCGCACACCGTCCCAGGGTTCGGCCGGGGCGGGGGCGCGGAAGCGGCGCGGGCCGAACGGCGGTGCGGCGTAGGGGATGCCGAGGAAGACGGCGATCCCGTCGCGGGAACGGCCTCGGACCGTGCCCTGCCGGGTGGTCGCGACGGGGTCCATGGGCGGGTCCTTCCGGTGCGGACGGGGGCCGGCCGCCCGTCCGCCGCCGGCCGCGGGAGCGGCGGGGCGGGCCGGGGACGCCGGCGGTCGGGGCGTACGGGATCTCGGGGCGCCGGTCACCGGCTCGCGAGGGCGTTGCGGCGGACGTCGGACCAGGTGCCGCCGTCGGCGCAGATCCCGCACCCGGGGCCGAGGAACTGCGCACGCGCCGCCCCGTCGCCCATCAGATGCGCCCTGAACCAGGCGGTGGTGGGCGCGGCGAAGGGGCCGGGAGCGCCGACCACCGTGAAGTGGTCGGCTCCCCGCAGCTCGCCGTAGACGGCCGGAATGTGGTCGGCGTCGTCGTAGAACGCCCTGACCAGGAAGGGGAGGACGATGCTGTCCCGCTGCCCGGCCATGAGGAACGCGGGCACGTCCACGCCGTCGATGTCGGCGAGCGGCCCGGGCTGGATGGGCAGGACGGTGTCGATACGCGGATCGGCACCGACGACGATGGCCGCGGCGCCGCCCTGCGAGTGACCGGACGCGCCGATGTGCTCCAGGTCGACGGCGTCGTGGAAGGGGCTGCCGGGGTCGGCGTCACGTCGGCTGAGCAGGTCGATCCCGGCGC
Organism: Streptomyces genisteinicus; assembly: GCF_014489615.1. GTDB lineage: Bacteria > Actinomycetota > Actinomycetes > Streptomycetales > Streptomycetaceae > Streptomyces > Streptomyces genisteinicus. Next base: position 86,811 of record NZ_CP060826.1, on the reverse strand, counting down.
GCATGGAAATGCCAGGGTTGGACTGCGGGGTGTTGGCGGCGGCGACGACGAAGCCGTGGCTGGCCCAGTGGAGCAGCAGGTCGCGGTAGACGACCGGGAAGGCGAAGGTGCCGTTCCCCCACACGATGACCGGGTGGCGGCGGTCGCTGCTCGCGATGTCGCGCGGGTAGTACAGGGTGGTCACCGCCCCGACCTCCACCGCGGTCGCGTAGGGGCCGGGGGCACCGTAGTCGGCAGCGGCAGCGGCAGCGGCAGTGGCAGTGGCGGAGGCCGTCGCAGGGGCCGGGGCCGCTGCCCGGGCCGTCGCGGCGCCTGCGCCGGCGGAAGCGGCGGGCGCCGCCGCTCCCGCTCCGGCGGCAGCCGTCAGCAGGAGGAGCGAGGCCAGGGGCACGAGCAGTTTTCTCCAGAGCACAGCGGACTCCCGACGTCGTCGCGGTGGGCCGGATGCTCCACCCGGCCCACGCCTTGTCTGCTCGCTGATCCTGGAGCACACGACGGGACCCGTCTCTGCGCAACCGCGGCAAGCAACGGCGGCGCTGTTCGTGCAACCTGCCGGTGGACCGCCGGGGCCGGTCCGGACCGGGCCCGGTCCGAACCGGGGCCCGCTCCGGACGGCGGGTCAGCGCAGACCGGCGAAGAGGTCGTTCTCGGGGACGGCCGCGCCGGTGGTGTCCTGGACGCGGAGGAACGTCTCCACGCCCATCAGTTCGCCGAACCTCTCCCGCCCCATCTTGAGGAACACGATGTTCTCGCCCTGACTGGCGTGCGCGGCGAGCGCGTCGAACTTCTGCCCGCTGAACGCGGTGGTGTCCACCCAGGTGGTGATCTCGTCGTCCGGCAGCCCGATCTCGGCCATCGCGGCCGCCTCCGCGGGGTCCGGCTCCGGCATGTCCGGATGGAACTCGCGCATGAGCTCGCCGAACCGCCGCACCCCCGAGCGGGGCATCGTGGTCCAGTACACCTTGGGCGTCAGCCCGGTCGTCTCCAGGGCCGCCATGGTGATGCGGTGGGCCTGGATGTGGTCGGGGTGGCCGTAGAAGCCGTTCTCGTCGTAGGTGACGACCACGTCGGGCCGGTAGTGCAGCATGAGCTCCGCGAGCCGGGCCGCGCCCTCCGCCACGGGTGTCCGCCAGAACGACCCCGGGGCGTCGTTGCTGGGCCAGCCCATCATCCCGGAGTCGGCGTAGTCCAGCGTCTCCAGATCGCTGATCTTCAGGACGTCACGGCTGGCCGCGAGCTCCTGACGGCGCATCAGGGCGACGGCCGCCGGGTCGTGCCCGGGGTCGCCGGGCTTGACGCCGCCCGGCCCGTCGCCGCAGCCGCCGTCGGTACAGGTCACGAGGACCGTGCGGATGCCTTCCGCCGCATACCGCGCGAGCACCCCTCCGGTCCCGGTGGCCTCGTCGTCCGGGTGGGCGTGCACGGCCATGAGAGTCAGGGGCCGGTCGTTCATCAAGCAGTCCTCCTGGGACACGTACGTCGTGGTTGCGCCGGTCGGCCGGCGCGCGCCGGTCCGGTCCGGGGCACCCGGTTCCTCGGGGCGGACGCCCTCGCGGTCCACCGGGTTCCCCGCCCGTGCGGCGCCGGCCGTCCGGTCGGTGCAACCGTCCCGTCCCGGCCCGCTGTTCCCGCCGCGGCAGCCCGTTCCGGCCGTTCCGCCCGGCAGCAGGCCGGATCCCGCCGCCGCTCCGGCAGGGCCGTCCGCAGGCGCGGCGCGGCGGGCTCCCGGGCGCCACGGGCTCCTTGACCTCACCGAGACCGGCGGCCTAAGTTTCACACGTTCGCGTTCTTGACGTGTATTCATGTACATGAACTCGAACGTGAGTCCGTACGCAAACGCCCGAGGCCGCAGGCCCCCGGGTGTCCGGTTCCCCCGCCACGCCTTCCGGTCATCCGGACACCGCCACCCCTCCCACGGAGGCAGCACACCGATGAGCGACAGCATCACGATCACCCGTATCGACATCACGCCGGTCGCCTTCAAGGACCCCGCCCTGCTGAACGCGGTCGGCGTCCACGAACCGTACGCGCTGCGCGCCGTCGTCGAGGTGAGCACGGACCAGGGTCTGACCGGTCTCGGCGAGACCTACGCCGACGAGGGGCACCTGCGCAGGCTGCGCGCGGCCGCGGACGCGATCACGGGCACGGACGTCCACGCGCTGGGCCGGATGCGGCAGGCGGTCGCCCTGGCCCTGGGCGAGGAGCGCGGCAGCGACGGCCACGGACTGACCGGCATGATCACGACGAGCGGCACGCTCGACCGGGTCTTCTCCCCGTTCGAGGTGGCGTGCCTCGACATCCAGGCCCGCGCGGCCGGCCGCCCGGTGTGCGACCTCCTCGGCGGCGCCGTCCGCGACCGGGTCCCCTTCAGCGCCTACCTCTTCTACAAGTGGGCCGGGCACCCCGGAGGCACCCCCGACGACTGGGGCCCCGCGCTCGACCCGGAGGGCATCGTCGCCCAGGCGCGGCGCATGGTGGACACGTACGGGTTCACCGCCGTCAAGCTCAAGGGCGGAGTGATGCCGCCCCGGCAGGAGGTGGACGCGGTCCTCGCCCTGCGCGAGGCGTTCCCCGGCGTCCCGCTGCGCCTCGACCCGAACGCGGCCTGGACGGTGGAGACATCGCTGACGGTGGCCCGTGAACTCGAGGGCGTCCTCGAATACCTGGAGGACCCCACACCGGGCCAGGAGGGCATGGCCCGCGTCGCCCGCGAGGCGGCCATGCCGCTGGCGACCAACATGTGCGTGGTCGGCTTCGACGAACTGCCCGCGGCGGTGCGCCGCGACGCCGTCCAGGTCGTCCTCTCCGACCACCACTACTGGGGCGGCCTCCAGCGCTCCCGGCTGCTCGCCGGGATCTGCGACACCTTCGGCATGGGGCTGTCGATGCACTCCAACTCCCACCTCGGCATCAGCCTGGCGGCCATGACCCACCTCGGCGCCGCCACCGAGAACCTGACCTACGCCTGCGACACCCACTGGCCCTGGAAGGACCCCGCGGAGGACGTCGTCGCCCCCGGGGCGCTCGGCTTCCGCGACGGCTCCGTCGCCGTGCCCGCCGGCCCCGGACTGGGCGTCGAGCTGGACCGGGACGCCCTCGCCCGCCTGCACGAGCAGTACCTGGCGTGCGGCCTGCGCAACCGCGACGACACCGGCTACATGCGCAGCATCGACCCCGCCTACGAGAAGCTGACACCGCGCTGGTGAGCGCGGGCCCGGTTCCGGCGCCGGAGCGGCGGGGAAGGGCCCCCGCCGCAGGCGGCGACACCGGTGCGACGGGGCGCCGGGCCCGCTGGTAGCCTCACGCTCTTCGCCGGGGCGCCCCCGCGCGGAGTCCTCCCGGCAGGTCCTCCCGTGTCCGACCTCACCGACAGCACCGACCCGTACGCGGCGTGGCACCACGCGCTCGCCGAAGCCGACCGGGTCTTCGCCTCGCCCCCGTCTCTCGACAGACCCGTCGGCGGCTGCGCTCGCTGCACGCCGGCGGCCGAACTCCTCCTCCTCGCCGGTGATCCCGCGTCCGTTCCCGACGACGTCCTCGGACACTTCCTGCGCGAGGTGGCCGAACACTGGGACGCGGACCAGTACCCCGTGCTGTGGCGCCGGCTCCTGCCCCGGGCGCTGCGCCACTGGGGACCCGGCGGGCAGAGCGCGGAGCCTGCGCCGGAGATCGGCCGCCTGAGCCCCGACGGAGCCGCGTACGCCCGCTGGCCCGCGGCGGAACGCGCCGCGGTGGACGGCGCTCTGCGCGCGCTCCTCGCTCTCGCCCTGGCCGACGGCAGGCCCGCGGGGGACGTACTCGATCTGCTGGAAGGCATGGCGCACGCCACCGGCACGGCTGAGCCATGGCTCGCCCACCTCGCCTCATGCTCCGGGCCGGCGGCGGACGCGGGCCTCGTCCGCCTCGCCCTCGGGTGGTCCGCCGATCTCCTCTGGGAGGACCTGGGCTTCGCCTGGTGGTACGACGGCGATCCGTCGGAGATCGCCGGCTGGCTCCTCACACAACGCCCCCGCATCGCGTCGTTCGCGGCCCGCCACCCGCGCTGCAAGACCGCTGCGGACGCCCTCGCCGGTCTCGATCACCTGCGCGCGGGCGCCCCCTACAGCCCGTGGGCGTACCCGCACGCGGGCAACCTGCTCCTGCGCACGTCCTGGTGACGCGGCGGCTTCGACGCCGCGAAGCGTCGGCCCGGAGCCGGGCGGCCGGCTCCGCGTGGGCCCGCCACCCGCCTCAGGCCCACGCCCGCTCTGCTGCCGTGCCCGGCGTGGCATGATCACGCCCATGGCTTCTCCCGTTCCCCGGCTGCGGATCGGCTCGACCGAGATCATCGCCCTCTTCGACGCCGAGGGCCCCTTCTTCTCCCCGCGCGCCGAGGCCTTCCCGGGCGCGACCGCCGACGAGTGGGCCGACGCCGACCGCTACGACCCCGGCGCGGTCGACGCCGAGGGCCGCTGGCGGCTCCCGTTCCGCGCGTACGCGATCCGCGACGACAAGGGCCTCACCGTCGTGGACGCCGGGATCGGCCCGGCGGACGGCCCGGCCCGCGCATGGGCGCCCGTACCCGGCGTTCTCCCCGCCTCGCTCGCCGCGGCGGGCATCGACCCGGCCGAGGTCGACACCGTGGTGCTCACCCACCTCCACACCGACCACGTCGGGTGGGCGGTCGTCTCGGAGGAGGCCGTCCCCCCGCGGCCCGGCGAGGCCCGGGGCGTCGGACTCCGCCCCTACTTCCCGAACGCCGAATACCTGCTCCAGCGAGCCGAGTCCGAGGCGATCGACGCGCTGAACCCGCAGCTCCGCGAGACCCTCACCGATCCACTCGCCGCCGCCGGCCGGCTCCGCCTCCTCGACGGGGACACACCGCTGCGCACCGGCCGGGCGGTCGCCACACCCGGGCACACGCCGGGACACCAGAGCGTGCTGGTCTCCGACGGGCGCGAGGCCGCCCTCGTCACCGGAGACCTCCTGGTGCACGCGCTCCAACTGCTGCACCCCGCCGTCGCCTACGCGCACGAGACCGACCCCGCGGCGGCCCGGCGGTCGAGGGAACGCATGCTGTCCCACGCCGCCGGCACCACCGTGCACCTGGCGACCGGGCATCTGACGGAGCCCTTCCACACGGTGTGACCACGGCGCGGCCAGACCGCGCCCCGCGACTCCGTCTCCCTGACCGCGCGCCCCGCACGGTCTTCGGCGGGAACCGGCTCACGAGGGCTCGGCGAGCCAGTCACCGGGGAGCGAGAGGCGTACCGAATGCAGCGCCGAGGCCGTCCGGCCCACGGCCCACAGCCATGCGCCGGCATCCTCCCGCACCAGTGCGTCCGGCGAGGCGAACCACCGGACCACGCATCCCTCGACGGCCCACATCGGGTACTCGGGCAACGCCAGACGCCGGAATCCGGGAGGTTCCCCGACGGCCTCGGACTCCGCGAGGGGGCGATTGTCCGAGAGCGGCTCCTGGTGGGCGAAGAGGGATTCGGAGAGCACCATCTCGATGCACGCGGTCGAGAACCGGTCGAGGAAGGGCCTCCAGGCGTCCGATGCGCCGTCCGCGCGCCGGAAGACCACGGGTGGATCGTCGTCCGCCAGGTGCTCCCGCCGGACCGCCCACTCGGCGACCCCCTGGTTCTCCACCCGGAATACCAGAGCACCGTCGTCGATCTGGAGGTGCTCCAAGGGAAGCAGGCAGTCCTGAACACTCGTCAGGTCCGCCCGGCGTCCCACCAGCGCGTACGCCTCCCACAAGGCCGTCGGCAGCGGCGACCGCAGGCGGTGCTCCGCCTCGGTGAGCTCCTCGAACCCGAAGCCGTCGCCCGCGCGGACGGGCTCCCGCCAGTGCGCGGCGAACCGCTCGACGAACCTCCAGGCATCCGCCCGCCCCGCAACGGCCGCCAGCTCGGCGGCGACGTCGAACCCCTCGGTCATACGCGCGAGGCTAGCCCCACAGCTCGGCCCCGCCCCCCGCCCCCTGCCTCCAACCGTCGGTCGCGCCCACCGCACCCATCCCGCCGCCACCTCACCCACCCGGCGCCACACCCCGACGTCCGGCACCGCACGGGGCCGTTCGGGCGCGGACCGGATCGCCCGTCGGCGTGCTCCCCGGGGGCGGCACGCCCGCGGCACTACCGTGCCTGCGTCACCCGCTCCCGCCCGAAAGCGCCGATGCCGTTGCTCGCCGTCACCGTCATCACGGCCGTGCTGCTCGCCTGGTGCGTCCTGTCGCACCGGCTCGCCCGCTGGAGCATCACCGCACCGATCGCCATGCTCGCTGCCGGGATCGCCCTCACCAGCGGCTCGGACCCGGCCCTCGTCTTCGACTTCGGCGACATGGCCGGCTTCGAGCACGCGGTCGAAGTCGTCCTCGCCCTGCTGCTCTTCGTCGACGCTACCGAGGTCCCCGCGGGAGCCATCCGGCGCGAGCGCCGCGTCGTGGCCCGCCTGCTGGGGGGCGCGCTGCCCCTCACCCTGGCCGCCGCCTTCCTGACGGCGCTCGCCTTCTTCCCCGACCGGCCCGGCTGGATTCTGGCGGTGCTGGCCACCGTCGTCGTGCCCCTGGACCTGGCACCCGCCGCCGCCGTGGTGCGCGACCACCGCATCCCGGCCCGGCTCCGCGAAGTGCTCAACGTCGAGGGCGGACTCAACGACGGCATCCTCTCGCCGGTGTTCCTGCTCTGCGTGGCCGCCGCCTCGGAGGTCCACACGGCGGGCGACGACTACGCCGAGGCGGTCCTCGACGCCGTCGGCGCGGCGGCCTGGGCGCTCGGCGCCGGCTCGTTCGTCGGCTACGGGGCCGGATGGCTGCTCCGCCGCTCCTGGGCGAAGGGCTGGGCGCAGCCGGCGGCGATGCGCCTCGGCGTGCTGAGCGTGCCCGTCGCCGCGTACACCCTGTCGTCGGCCCTCGGCGGCAACGGCTTCGTGGCGTCCTTCGTGGCCGGCGTCTGCATCGCCCCGGCGATGCGTCACATGCCGGAGAACGCCGTGGAGATGACCGACGACCTGGTCACCCTCCTCACGCTCGCGCTCTGGTTCCTCTTCGGGCAGATCGTCAACGACGAGTTCTGGGACGGCTTCCACCTCTCGGTCGTCCTCTACGCCCTGCTCGCCGTCAGCCTGGTGCGGATCGTGCCCGTCCTGCTCGTCCTCGTCGGCACGGACCTGTCCCTGACCGACCGGCTGTTCCTCGGCTGGATGGGGCCCAGGGGAGTGACCTCGGTGGTCTTCGGGCTGCTCGCCGCCCTCGAGCTGCGCGGCGCGAGCGGGGGCGACTTCATCTCCCGCGTCATGGTCGTCACGGTCATGGTCAGCATCGTCCTCCACGGCCTGAGCGCCGAACCCCTGGCCCGCCGCTACGCCCGCACCCGGCCCGCCGCACCGGCCGCGCGGCCCTGACGGCCATGACGGCCCTGACCACGACCGGGCCCGTCGCGACGGGCCCGGTCGGGTGCCCGGCGGACGGCCGCCGGACGGAGCGGCCGCAGACCTCCGGGCACGCACGCATGCACGCACGCGCGGGCGGGCGGCCCGTGCCAGCCGTCAGCGGGAGCCGGTGCGCAGCGGGCGAGGCGGTGCGGTGCGGGCCTCGGCGTCGCGCAGGCGACCGGTGGTGACCCGGGAGGCGAGGGGGATCGCTGCGAGGGCGAGTCCGACGGCCGCGGCGACGAAGGTGGCACGGATTCCCAGGCCGCGGGCCAGCAGGCCGCCGCCGAGCGCTCCGAGGGGGACGACACCGAGGACGATCAGACGGTACGCGGCGGTGACACGGCCGAGGAGTTCGTCGGGAACCGCCGCTTGGCGCAGCGTGCTGACCACGATCTGGTTCAGCGAGGTGGCCAGAGCGGCGACGAACAGGGCGACCAGCGCGAGGACGATGCTGCTCCCCAGGCCGAGGACGGCGTAGCCGGCGGCCGGGGCGAGGGCCGCGAGCCAGGTCGTGGGGCCGCCGCCGATACGGGGCACGACGCGGGCGGCGAGCAGCGAGCCGGCGATCGCGCCGGCCGCGGGCACCGCGATGAACAGGCCGTAGCCCGACATGCCCAGCCGGTACGGGCCGGTGATCAGCAGGACGAGGAGTCCGCCGGTGGCCGCGCCGAAGAAGTTGATCGCCGCCGAGATGAACGCGACACGGCGCAGCAGGTCGTGGTGCCAGAAGTGGGCCCATCCGGAGCGGATGTCCTGGCCCATGGTCGACGGCTCCGAGCGGTGCTGCCCCCGGTCGTCGCCGTGCGGGCGCAGCGCGGGCAGCAGCAGGGCCGCCAGACCGGCGAGGGCGAACGCGGCCGCGCCGGTCCAGAAGGCCGCCGATGCCGTCAGCGCGAACAACGCCGCCCCGGCGGGCGGGCCGACGAACGTGTTGACGGCGGACTGTGTCGCGAAGAGCCTGCCGTTGGCGCGCTCCAGCTCCTCGCGGGGCAGGAGGCGGGGCGGTATCGCCAGGGCGGCGTTGTCGACCATCGTCTCCGCGCAGCCGGCGACGAACACCGCGGCGTAGAGAAGCGCGACATGCTGCCAGCCGTTGGTCAGGGCGAGCGCGAGCAGCGCGAACCCCGCCGCCCGCAGCCCGTTGCCGACGACGAGGATCCGGCGCCTGTCCGTGCGGTCGGCGATCGCGCCGCTGGGAAGCGTCGCGAGCAGCCAGGGCAGGAACTGCGCCACCGTTATGCCCGCCACCAGGAGCGGGTCACGGGTCAGCGTGGCGACGAGCAGGGGCGCCGCCGCCTGCAGCACACCGTCGGCGAGGTTCGATGAGGCCTGGGACGTCCACAGCGCGGTGAACGGTCTGAAGGCGGCGATGGGCACGATCGTCCTCCCGGATCAGTTCTCATGGGTGAAGCGCTGATCGGGCATGATGCCAAGAAGATCACCTCACATGCCATAATGGTTTTGCCTGTGAGAGATGATCCGGAGAGCGCGCGTGCGCCCCGCCGGCGGGAGGAGCTGATGGTGAGGTTCGGCCACATCGCGGGTGACCGCATGCTCGACCTGGTGAACACCGTCGCCTGGCGGCTCGGCGGAGCCGAGCGCAGCGAGTGTCTGACGTCCTTCGCCGACGTCGTGGCCTGGTGCGTCGAGTCCGGTCTGACCGGCGCGGACGAGGCCGCGGTCCTGCTCGACCTCGCCGCCCGCGACGGCGCCCGCGCCGAGCGGGAGCGGGAACAGGTCGTCGCGGCGCGCGAGAAGGTCTACCGCCTCCTCTTCGACGACGACCCCGAGGCGGCCGCGGACCTGGCGGCCATGTACCGGGCGGCGATCGCCGACGCCGACCTGGCCCGTGCGGACGGCCGCTGGCAGTGGCGGGACCGGGAGACCGACCTCGGCCTGCCCCGCCGGCGCATCGTCCGCGGGCTCCTCGCGCTCACCCAGCGCGACGACCTCGACCGCCTCCACCAGTGCGAGGACGCCGCATGCGGATGGGTCTACCTGGACACGTCACCGCGGCGCAACCGCCGCTGGTGCAGCACGAAGGACTGCGGCGACCGCAACCGCTCCCGCGCCTACTACGCCCGGCAGAAGGCGAAGACGGGCCGGCCCTGATCCGCCCGTCCTGAACTGCCGGTCCTGAACCGCCGGCCCTCATCCGTCCGCTCCTGCTCCTCACGGCGCCGGTCGCCGCCCGCGCAGGGCCCCACCCTTCCGCACGGCCCGCCGGACCCCGCCCGCGCAGGACCCCGGCTGCCGAACCACCCCGCAGGCCGGACCCCGCCCGCCGGACCCCGCCGGCACGGGCGCGCGGCGGACGGCCCGGTCCCGCTCACCCGGCGGACGGTCCCGGCACGCGTGGCGGACTCACTGCGGAGTCCAGGTGTACTTGTTCCCCCCGACCCACCGCACCTCGTCCAGATCGTCGAGGTCGTGGATCGGGATGCCCGCCTCCGAGGCGACCTCCAGCACGTCGGTCATGGACATCGCTCTGCCGACGAACTCTCCGTCGACCTCCACGATGCGAAACGGCGGGTCGCCCGGCTGCACACCGAGTACGGTGACGCGCGCCGCGGAGACATGAGGGGGGAATCCTTCGGTCATGCCGCGACGCTTGCACGCCGGAGCCCGCGGAGGGCAGACAACACGCCCGGAAACCCCCTGACCGGAGCGGGTCACCGCTCCGTGGCGCACCGTGCCGCACCCGGAGCGGCCCCGCCCCGCACCCGGAGCGACCACCGCCCCGCCGCCGGCGCTCAGGCCGCGACGAGCTCCCGCTCCGGCTCGCGGTCCGGCGTCCCGGCCGCCCCGGTCCTCCGGTTCGGCAGCGAGAGCCGGAAGACCTTGCGCCACGCGGAGAACACCTGCTTGGGCAGAGGCCCGGAGACGTACTCCAGCTCGTACTTCTCGAACAGCGCGCGCACCCTCACCGCGACCTCGGCGTACCGGTTGCTCGGCAGGTCCGGGAAGAGGTGGTGCTCGATCTGGTGCGACAGGTTGCCCGTCATGAAGTGCATGGCCCTGCTGCCGCTGATGTTCGCCGAGCCCATCATCTGGCGCAGGTACCACTGGCCGCGCGTCTCGCCCTCGATCGACCGGCGCTCGAAGACCTGCACGCCCTCCGGGAAGTGCCCGCACATGATCACCGAGTGGGACCAGATGTTGCGGACCACGTTCGCGGTGAACGTGGCGGCCAGCGTCGGGAGGAACGACGGCCCGGACAGCAGCGGGTGGACCACGTAGTCCTTCAGCACCTGCTTGCGGATCTTGCGGCCCACGGCCCTGGCCCGCGCGCGGAACTCCGGGTCCTTGCGGCGCTGCTTGCTCAGGTTCTTGCCGAGCTCCAGGTCGTACGCGGCGATCCCGTACTCGAAGAAGCAGGCGTTGACGAAGTTCCACAGCGGCTGGCCGAGGTGGACCGGGTGCCACCGCTGGTCCTCGTCGACGCGCATGATGCCGTAGCCCAGGTCGTTGTCCTTGCCGAGCACGTTGGTGTACGTGTGGTGCAGCTCGTTGTGCGAGTGCTTCCACTGCGCCGCCGGCGAGACGTGGTCCCACTCCCAGGTCGTGGAGTGGATCTTCGGGTCCCGCATCCAGTCCCACTGCCCGTGCAGGATGTTGTGGCCGATCTCCATGTTGTCCATGATCTTCGCCACGGACAGACCGGCGGTGCCGATCACCCACGCGGGCGGGAAGAGCGAGAACAGCAGCACGCCCCGGCTGACGAGTTCGAGCTTGCGCTGCGCCGAGATGACCTTGCGGATGTACGCGGCGTCCTTCTCGCCGCGGCCGGCGATCACCTCGTCGCGGATCGCGTCCAGCTCGCGGCCGAGCTCCTCGATCTGCTCCGCGGTCAGATGGGCGGTGGGGTCGATGGCGGTCACGGTGCTCCTACCGTTCGATGTCGCAGGGGCCCGCCGCGGCGGACACACAGGTCTGGATGAGGACGCCCGGCTCGGCCTCCGTGATCTCGCCGGTGCGCAGGTCGCGGACGGCGCCCGCCTTGAGCGGCGTGACACAGCCGAAGCAGATGCCCATACGGCACCCGGAGGGCATGAGCACGCCCGCCTCCTCGCCCACGTCCAGCAGCGGCGTCGCGCCGTCCGCGCAGACGGTCCTGCCCGTGGCGCTGAACGTGACCTCGCCGCCGGTGCCGGCGACGACGACACCGGGACGGAAGCGTTCGGTGTGCAGCCGCTCCGCGACGCCGTGCCTGCTCCAGTGCTCCTCGGCGGCGTCGAGCAGGCCCGTCGGCCCGCACGCCCAGGTCTCGCGCTCGGCCCAGTCGGGCACGAGGTCCCCGAGGCGGGCGACGTCCAGCACACCGTCCGTGGCGGTGTGCACCTCGGTGAGCCGCAGCTTCCCGTCCGCGACCAGGCGGTGCAGTTCGCGGCGGAAGATCACGTCGTGCGGGCGCGGCGCGCAGTGGACCATGACGGCGTCGTCGAACCCGGTGTCGCGCAGCATGCCCATGACGGGCGTGATGCCGCTGCCCGCCGTCAGGTAGAGCACCTTGGCGGGCTTGACCGGCGGCAGCACGAAGTCGCCGGTCGCCTGGTCGAGCCGGATCATCGTGCCCGGCTTCACCCTGCGGACCAGATGGTTGCTGACCTTGCCGTCCGGGATCGCCTTCACGGTGATCGTGACGCGGCCGTCCCGGCGGTCCGCCGGGGAGGTGAGGGAGTAGGCGCGCCACAGACGCACCCCGTCGACGTCGACGCCGACCCGCACGTACTGGCCGGCCCGGTGGCCGCGCCAGCCCCGCCCCGGTCTGATCACGACGGTCGCGGCGTCACCCGTCTCGGGGTGCACGGCCTCGATGCGCCCGCGCAGGTCCGCGCCCGCACGCAGCGGGCTGATCAGGTCGAGGTAGTCCGACGGCAGCAGCGGCGTCGTGACCATCTCCAGCAGTTTCCACGCCCCGCCGCGCAGGGCCGCACTCGTCATGACTCCAGCTTGCTGCGCCCCAGGGCGTAAAGTCCTGACCGCAGGACGTGAATCTGGTCGTCCACATTGTTCGCAGGGAACAAAAATGAACCATGCCATCCGGAGGGCCAGCGAACTGGCCCTGGACGAGACAACGGTCACAGCACTCCGGGCCGAGCTGAAGGCCACCGCCGACGAGATCGTCCAGGCGATCATCGACGAGGTCCCGCCGTACGCCAACGCCCTCTCCGGCCGCATGGGCGGCACCATCAGGCGGGCCGTCCGCACCGCCCTGGGACACTATCTGGACCTCGCCAGCGGGGCCGCCACGGGCGGCGACGGCGGTGACGCGGCCTACGAGCTGGGGCGCGGCGAGGTCCGCGACGGCCGTTCCATGGACGCCCTGCTCAGCGCCTACCGCGTCGGCGCCCGCGTCGCCTGGCGGTGCCTCGCCGCGGGTGCCGTGCCCGCGGGTCTGCCCGCCGCCGAGGTCGCCAAGTTCGCCGAGCTGACCTTCGCCTACATCGACGAGCTCTCCGCCGCGAGCGCCGCGGGCCACGCCGACGAACTGGCCGCCCGGGGCAGGGCCCACGAGCTCCACCTGGAGCACCTGGCCCGAGACCTCCTCGCCGGTGCGAGCCCTGACGTGCTGCTCGCCTCCGCCCAGCGCGCCGGGTGGCAGCCACCGGTCTCACTGACCGCCGTGCTGCTGCCCGCCGCCCAGGCCCGGCCCGCCTACCGCACGCTCGACCCGAGCACCCTCGTCCTCGACGATCTGCCGGATGCCACCGGTGTGCTGCTCGTTCCCGACGCGGACCGGTCACATCTGCTGCGGCAGCTGACCGACCGCACCGCCGTGGTCGGCCCGGCCCGGCCGTGGACGCGCGCGTCCTCCTCGTACGCGCGTGCCGTACGCGCGCGCTCCTCCTCCTCCGACATCCGCGACACCGAGGACCATCTGCCCGCGCTCGTGCTGAGCGCCGACGTGGAGGCCTTCGCGGACCTGCGTGCCAGGGCCCTCGCACCCCTGCGGGCCCTGCCGTCCGCGACCGCACGGCGGCTGGAGGACACGTTGCGGGAGTGGCTGCTGCACCAGGGCAGGCGGGAGGAGGTGGCCGCGGCGCTGTTCGTCCATCCCCAGACGGTCAGATACCGGATGTCGCAGCTGCGGGAGCTGTTCCCGGATCTCGCGTCGCCGCAGCGGGTCCTCGAACTCACGCTGGCGGTCGGCCTGCGGACTGCCTGACAACAGCCGCGGCCCCGGCACGTGCAGGGGCCGCGCGCCCCGGCGCCGTCCGCGCGGCCGTGACGACCGCCGAACGGGAGCCCGGCCTCCTGACGACCGCCGGAGGACGGGACCGTCGCCGCGGCCACCATCCGGGCTGCGGCCCCGTTGCCGCCGCACGGCCTCGCGGCACCGCGTCGTGACGCGTCGTGCCGCAGACCCCGGGCCGGCGCACGCCGCCCCCGCACGACGCGGACGCCGTGCAGCCGCCCGGACGCCGGAACCCGGGCGGCCGTGCCGCAGGCCCCGCCGAAACGCCCGTGCCGTGCCGTGCCGCCGAAACGCCCGTGCCGCGCCGGGTGGCCGGACCGTACGATCCCGGGATGATCACCCGTGCGGACACCTCCGCGGACCCGTCCGCCCGGCCTGCCCCCGCTCCGGCGCCCGCGACCGCGGAGGAAGCGCTGGAGCGTGCGCGGGCCGGGACGGCCGACGACTGGCGCGCATGGGCCCCCGAGGTGCTGGCTCCGGTGGTGCGGGTCGCCCTGCTGCGGGCCGAGACGGCCCGCGACCCGCGGACGCTCGACCGGGAGGACCGCGGCGAGGCGCTGTACCAGGCGGTACGGGGCATCGGGCCCCACGAGGCCGACCGCCTCCCGGACCTCGTCGAAGCGCTGGCCGGCACCGAGGACGCCGTGCTGGAGGGCGAGGCGCTGCGGCTGGCCCGGGCCGGACTGCACGCCCAGGTGCTCACGCCCCGGTTCGTCCGGGGCGCGCTCACCGGCCTCCTGGCCTCCCGCACGGAGTCCGTCGTGGCCGGCGCGCTGGAGGAGCTGGCCGAGCCCTGGGCCGCCTGCACGCCCGTCCGGGAGCCCGAGACCCGCCTGCTCCGTTCCCCCGCGACGGCCGCACCCGCGCTCGCCCTCGCCGCCGCGCACGGACACGGCACGTTCCTCTTCCGTGCCGCCGCCGACCGCGGCCTCCCGCCCGCCCCACGGCAGCGAGCTCTGGAGCTCCTCGGGGAGACCGCCGGACGCGGTGACGTCCCCGCCCTGCTCGACCTCGCCGCCGACGACCCCCTGCTGTTCGCCGCTCCCGCCGTCGCCTGCCTGCGCGCCCTGCACCGGCGCGGACACTTCGTCGCCGCCTCCGGCGTCCCCGCCGTCCTCGGTCTCGCCCTGGCCGATCACCGGACCTCGGCCCGGACCGTGGCCACGATCCTGTGGACCACCCGGCACACCGTGCTCCGACTGCTCCTGGCGGCGCCCCCGGACGACCCGTCCTGGCCGCGCCGCCTCGACCTGCTCGTGGCGCTGGCCGCCCAGGGCGACGCCGAGCTGCCGATCGGCGCCTCGATCGCCCGGCTCCTGCCCGGCACACCCGCACCCGGCCCCTTCCTCCGGGCCCTGCGGGCGCTTCGCGACCCCGGCACCGAGGACGCCGTGCTCGCCGCCCTGCCCGCCGCCGCGGGCCCGGCGCTGAGCGCCCTGGAGACGGTGGGCGGTGCACGGACGGTGCAGGTCCTGGCCCGGGGCCTCGGCATCGCACCGGACGCCACCACCACCGACGCGTCCGCACACGACGACCCCCACCCCTCCCCGCCGCACGCCGCCCCACCAGCCACCGCGACCACTGCCCGCGCCACCGCGCCCGCCGAACCAACCGCCCTCGACGCCCCACCAACTCCCCACGCCACCCCACCAACCGCCCCCGCCGCCGACCTCGCCGTCACCGTCGCACCCGCGCTGCGCGCACAGCGCGGCCCCGCACTCGAACTGCTCTGGCTCCTCGCCGCCGACCCGCACCTGCGCCAGCGGATCCTCGCCCGGCTCGACCCGCTCCGGCTCCCGCCCCGGATCGCGGCCGATCTCGGCGCGCCCGACGCACACGAACTCGCCGTGCTGACCTCGCACCTGGATCCCGCGGAGCCGGTGGACGCGCTGACCAGACTGGCCGCGCACGGCGGTCCGGACGGCCTGCCCGTCCTCGCCGACCTCCTGCTGCGGGTGGCCGGAGCGTGCGTCGAGGCCCGTGCGGCGGGCCACGAGCCGCCCGGCGCACGGCAGTCCGGCGCCCTCCACACCGCCCCGGAGACGCCCGGCGCCCGGGACGCGACGCGCACGGCCGACCCCGAACCGACCGTCCCCCGCGCAGCCCTGGATGCGCTGACGGGGCTGGGACGACGGCTGTACGGGCGCGGCCGGATCCGGCCCCTGTGCCTGCTGGACGCCTCCGACGCCACGTCCGCCGGGCACGCCCTCGCCGCCGACCTCGCCCTCGGCCTGGTCGAACGGCCCGGCGTCACCGCGCCGGAGCAAGCCGTGCTGCTGCGGATGGTCCGCGATCTGCCGGACGCCCCGCCCGGCCCGGTCCGGGCCAGGGTGCACCGGCTGCTGCGCCACCCGGACCGGCACGTCCGCAAGCACGCCGTCGCACTGCTCGCCCGGGACGGCGACGGAGTGGAGGCCCTGTCGGCCGGACTCGTCGCGCTGACCGGTCCGGCGGGCGATCCGCAGACCGTCCGCGCGACGGCTGCCGCCCTGGGGGACGCGCGGGCCCGCTGGGCGTCCGGCGCGCTCGCCGACTGCCTCACCCACCCCGCCATGGAGGTGCGGAAGACCGCGGCGGCCGCGCTCGCCCGTGCCGGGACCCCCCGGGCCGTGCCGGCCCTGCTGCACCGGCTGGGGCGGGACGACAACCCCGGACTGCGGGCCCTGCTCGTCGCCGCTCTGCAGGGGCTGCTGGGCGACGCGTGCGCGGCGACCGTCCGCGCCGCCGCCGAACACGAGTCCGCCGGCCCGGTCCGCGACCGTCTGCTGGCCGCGCTTCCGGCCGCCCCGGAGCCCGCCGATGCCGACCTGGCGCTGCTGGCGGCACACGGCTGGGACCCGGAGCCCGCCCTGCGCCTCGCCCACCGCGCTGCTGCCACCGCCACCGCTACCGCATGGCAGCACCCCGGCCCGCCCACCCGACCGGACCTCGGCCCGTGCACCGGTCCCGCCACCCGAACCCGACCGGACCCCGCTCCCCGCACCGGACCCGTCGCCGCCCCGGACACCGAACGGGACACCGGACCCTTCGCCGAACCGACCGCCGAACCGACCGCCGGGACGGACACCTGCCCCCGGCGGCTCCGCGAACGGCTCCGCCCTCTGCGCGCCCACCTCGTCGACTGGCTGGATCTCGCCGGCACCTCCACCGAGGCCCGCCGGGCCGTCCTCCCCCTGCTGCCCGCCCTCTGCCCCGAGCCACGCGCCCCTCACGAACGGGCCTCGCTCGCACGGAGCGTGCCCGTGCTGCTCGAAGGCCTCGCCGAGGCGTCCGGAGAGGCGCGGGACGACCTGCTCTCCCTGCTGGAGGACGCCGCGTCCCGGATGCGACCCCCACTCGCCGCGTCCGTCGTCACGGCGGTCCGCTCGGCCCCCACCCGCCCGGCGGGGCGGCGCTCGGCGCTGCCGCTGCTCCGTGCGTGCGGAGCGGTCGTCGGGCGCTTCGACCTCGACCGGGAGCTGGCCGCCGCCGCTCTCACCACCGATCCGGACGCGGCCCGGGAACGCCTGCTGGGGGAGGCGTTCGGTGCCGGTGCCGGAGCCGGAGCGGACCCGCAGACACCGCCACACGACGCCGCGAGCCCGCCGGACTCCGCCCACCGGGCCATGCGGGAGCGCCAGTGGCAGGACGGGCTCGCCGCCGCAGCCCGCGACATCGGCGACCTGACCGCCTACCGCGCCGCACACCCCTTCCCCGGCGGATCGCGCGCCCAGCTGGCCGCCCTGGCCGCGGCCCAGTCCGGCGCCCCGCCGGCGGTCCGGGCCGCCCTGCTCGACTGGATGACGGACCTCCAGCCCCCGTGCGCGCCCGCCTGGACGCTCGCCGAGACGGCACGCACCCCGGCCCCACCCGCGCGCACGGAGCGCGCGGAAGATCTCGACCAGCCGCGCTCGGCAGCGCAGCGGGCCCGTCTGCTGACCCTGCTGGCGTCGGACGACCGGGCGCGCCGGTCCCAGGCAGCCGCGCGGCTGCTCGACTGGCCCGAACCGGACGTCCGCCGGGCGGTTCTCGACGCGTACCTCCACGGCCGTGCCGACCTGCCGGACCCGACCCCTCTGCACACCGCCCTCGCCGCAGCCGGCCCGCCCCGGCCCACACCACCACCCGCACCCGCCGAGCGCACACCCGCCGAGTCCGCACCCGCCGAGCGCACACCCGCCGAGTCCGCACCCGCCACCACCCCCTCCGGGGCCACGACACCCGCCCGGCCCCCGGAGGAACCCCGCCCCCAGCGCCTCGCTCTGCTGGCCGCGGGCCTCGTCGCGACCGACCCGGGGACGCACCAGCGCTTCCTGCCGCTCCTCCTCCACCTCTGGGAGTCCGGACCGGCCGACGCACAGCGGCACGCCGCCCACGGGCTGCGGAACATCCCCGCGGACACCCTGGCCGCACACCTCGAACCCCGGTTGACAGCAGGCGCGACCGGGTTGCTCGGCCTCCTCGCCGGCCAGCCCCTGCTGCGCACCCCCGCGCTCACCCGCCTGCGGACACTGCACCCGGATGCCGGCCTGCTGCTCACGGACGGACCACTGCGCGGCCCGGACGCCGCGGAGCGGGACGCCGCCGCGCTCCGGACGCTCCGTGAGCGTGCCGCCCCCGCCGAAGCACTCCGGCCGCCGACCCGGGACGAGCTCTTCAGCCAGGCACGGTCGGGCGAACCGAAGCGGGTACGCCGCGCCCTCACCCTGCTGACGGAGAGCCCCGCCGGCAGCACACCTCAGCAACTCGCCGGACTCCTTGCCGAGTTGCTGACCCACCCCAGCGCGGGCGTACGGCTCCACGCACACCGCGTCTCCCGGACGCTGCTCGACCGCCGCACCCACCTCGACCTCACCGAACTCCTCCTCGACGACCCGCAGCCCGATGTGGTGCGCAGGGCCGTCCGCGTCCTGGCGCAGGCACGCCGGCCGTCCGCGGCACCCAGGCTGGTGTCCCTGCTGGACCACGGGCACGAGACGGTGCGGCGGGCCGCCGGGCTCGCGCTGGTCAGCCTCGGCCCCGCCGCCGTACCGGCACTGCGCCACGCCGCCGCCCGCGCCCGCCCGGACCGCCGCGACCGCTACAGGGACCTGCTGGCCCGCGCGTCGGCCCCGCCCCCGGAACCCGCGCCGCCCCCCGGCGACCCGGCCTGATCTTCCGGCACGGGGGCACCGCCACCCGCAGCGCCCACGCCGACCGCGCGGCGAGGAGCCCGACACGATCCCGACCCGGCTGCGCACTCGCAGCCGGGCGGAGCCTCACTAGAGTGAGTGCGTGTCCCTCCTCGTCCACGCCCTCGCGCACCGGCCGTTGACGGTCGAAGCCGTCGCCGAACTCGTGGGACTCCCCACGGAGCCGGCAGTCGACGACGCGGCCGTCGAGGACGTCGTCCGGCGGCGCGGATGGAGCTGGGAGCACGAACTGGTCTCCGACGCCCTGCTCACCGCCCACGGCCATGTGCTGTGCAGCGAGGACTACATCCCCTTCGGAGACCCCGGTGCCCGCACCTTTCTGGTCTTCGGCGAGCTGTACCCCGTCGACCCGCACGACGACGAGATGCAGAACGCGCGCTGGCTCCTCGGTCGCATGGACGCCTGGGAGGCGCAGCCCGGCTGGACCGGGACCCGGCCGGCCACGAGCGGGGACTGCGAGGGTGTCCTCGCCACCGCGGCGGACGCCGTGACCGCGTACCTGGGGTCGGCCCCCGAGCGGACGGTCGTCGCGGACGAGGCCATCGCCGCGGGCCCCGCGCTGACCCACCGCGTCTGGCGCACCGCCACCCATGCCCTGGTGCTGGGGCCGTGCGCCGACAACGGCCCCTACGGCTACCTCACCCACCTCCAGCTGTCCATCAGCCCGCTCGCCTGCGACCCGGAACTCCCGGCCTCAGCAGACGAGAACGCCCTGCGGAAATGGATCGCCACCCACATCGACTGGTGACGCCCCCCTCGCACACGCCGTCGGCGGCGGACACCTCCCCGGACACCGTCGACGGCTCACGGCCGGGGAACGCCGCCCGCAACCCCTGCCCGCCGACCGCCCGGCCGCACCCCGCTGGGGCGGGCCACGGCCGGACGGGCGGGCTCGGACCCGAGCCGCGCGAGGACGATCCGCGAGGACGAGTCAGAGCGGGGACATCAGATCTGCACGACGGCCTCCGCGCGCATCCAGCCCCGCCCGTCGGCCGCCGCGTCAGTGGCGACCAGCACGTACCCGTACTCGTTCCAGCCCGCGCCCTCGCACGTGGAGGCGCCGACTATGTCACCGGCGTGCTTGGTCTTCACGACCACGCTGTTCGGGTTCGGGTTCTCGTACACACCGGCGGTCGGCCACAGCACCTTGTACTGGCACCCCAACGGGGCGGCGCCGGCCGCGGGACCGGCGACGAGGACACCGGCACAACCGAGCGCGGCGGCGAGGACGGTGGTGGTGAGACGGTTCATGCGCATGAGCGGTCATGCCCTTTCAGGATTCCGGTGATCTGTCAGCGCACAGAATCGCACCCCCGCCACCGGATCGCCGCCCGCCCGCACACGTCTTCACCAACCGTGCGTACTGCGGGAGTCGGACAGAGCCCCCGACGGCCCGCCACCCCTGCCCCCTCGGCGCCCGGGGAGAAGTACGGCTCCCCGGCTACACCGTCCGGCCAAGGAAGTTGAGCAGCCTGGTCTGCGCGTCCGCATCGGCTGCCGGGGAGATCTTCGCGCCGAACGCCCCCGGCATCCGGATGTCCCCGTCCTCCGGCAGCAGCATGCGCGACGCCACGGCCACCGCTTCGGAATCCAGTGCCTCGTCCTGGCCGGTCGCCCGCGCCAGGTCCCACCCGTGGACCAAGGTGTCGGCACACGCCATCCGCCGCACGAACTCCTCGAACGGGAGGGAACCGAACTCCTCCCCCAGCCGGGCACCGGCCTGCACCGGATCACCCAGAGCGGCCTCGATCCCTCCGGACGCCGCACGCCATGCCCGAGCCAGGTCCTCGCCCCGAACCGGCGCGGAGTGCCCCGACCCGTCCAGCCCGGCAAGGGCCCGCCGGTGATTCGAGACCACGTGGGCCGCAACGTCCCACGCCGTCCACCCCGGACAGGGGGAGGGGTTCCCCCACCTGTCCCGCGGGCAGTCGCGGATCAGTTCGCCGAAGCGCTTCGCGATCCGTCCGTAGAGCTCGGGTACCGGTGATCCCGCTCCGTTCCCCATGAGAGTCCTTCCGTCGAGCGTCGTCCCCCACCTCCGAGGCGTCCACCTGCCGCGCGGCTCACCCCGGGTACGTCGCCATCACATCGATCCTCACCGGCCGGCGGCGGCAATCCAGTCGTCGTTGCTGCGATGACGGTCCAGCCCCACGGCCTCGAACTCGTCCCCGTGCAGACCCCTTCGGGCGCCGAGTCGCCGCAGGGCCTGCGAAACCGGGCTGACGGCATCGGAGGACGGCGTCCCCGCCAGTTCGCCCAGCGGCCCCAGCACCAGTGAGCCGCCGGCCCAGACAGCGGCCCGCTGCTCGCCGACGCCGCCGAAGAACTCGGCCTCCACGTACGCGATCGGCCCTGTGCCGGACCACTGGGCCAGCACCGTGCCGAAGCCTCCCGGCAACCGCCAGAAGCCCAGGTCCCGCCGCTCGCTGCCGTCCGTGACGGCATCGAAGACCTCATCGGTCATCGGCATCAGCGACAGGCCCTGCCCCAGCGGCACCACATGCGATCCGGGAACCTCCCGCGACACGGCGCGCACCACCTCGTCGCGCGCGACGACCGCCTCCAACGCGTAACCCACCCGAGCCTCCCCGACCGACCGAAGCCTCATCCTGCCCGACGCACGGCGCGCTCCGATGACAGAACCGCCCAGCGCCCGGCACGCCGGCCACCGTGCCGGGCCGGGACCCGTACGCGACGTCCGAAGCCGCCGGCCGCCCGCCGGTGAGCCGGGCCTGATCCGGCCGCGCCGGCCGACTCCGCTCCGCGGGCGCCGGATTCGCCCAACCGCACCTGCTCCGTTCCCCTGCGGGATCCGCCCGGGACGGCTACCACGGCGTTCACGGACGTCCGGTCATCGTGGCCGGGCCACGTCCCCGCCCGCGTTGCACATCATCCGCTGGAGAACCTTCAGCGCGATCAGGTACTCCTCGTCCGGGACACCCGTGTGCACCTGCGCCCGGCTGGTGCGCTGAGTCTCCGCGGCGCGGCCGTGCAGCACCCTGCCCTCGGCGGTGATCCGGAGCCGCCCGGCCGTGTCGAGCACCAGCAGCTCCCGCTCCACCAGCAGGTCGATGTCGGGAGCGAGACCGGCGCCCACGTCCAGGTTGCCCTGCTGAGCGCTGATCACCTCGTCCCGCGTGACACCGGCTTCGCTGTGCAGCACCTGGTGCAGCACCCACCACTGGGGCTGTGTGATCCCCACGGCCGCGAGCCGCCCCCTGACGTACGCCGTGAGCGTCTTGTTCGCGGCCCACGTCCAGTACCCGACGGGCTGGTTCACCAGCTCGGCGTCGTCGTGCGAGTACTCCGTCACAGCACCTTCTCCGTGCCGGGCCGCCCCCGCGCCGTCCGAGCGGGCACACCGCACGGACAGCCGGACGCCCCCGGCTCGTCCTGGTCCTTCAGCGGCCGCGTCCCGACCGCGGTTCGGCGCGCGCGGCACCGTGCCGGTGTCAGTCGTCCGCGCGTGCCGCCGGGAGCGTGCGCCCGTAGGCGAGCAGCAGGAGCTCCTGGGCGGGACGTGCCACTGGCGTTCCTCTGCCGTACGACCACTCCAGGTCGGTGGCCCGCAGTTCGACGTCACCGATGCCTGCCCGGAAGAAGCGCAGCGTGCTCGGCTTCACGGTCGTCAGCACGATCCTCAGGCGGCCTTCGGGGACCTGCCGGCCCAGCCCGAGCGCGACGGTGATGTCCAGCCCGTGCACGACATCGTGCCCGAGGGCCGCCGCCGGGCCGCCGACCGGCGGCCCCCAGGGGTGACGGGCGTTGTCCCTCAGCGCCGCGGCGAGGTCATGAGGCGTGAGGACGGCGGCGTCGCGGCGCGCGACGCGGTCGGTCATGCGGTGCAGGTTGCCGCCCGAACGAGCGAGCTCCACCGCGATCCCGGTGAACGAGTACCTGAATCCCATGCTCATGTGCGCGGCGACCTCCCGCACCCGCCACCCGCCGCACAGGGACGGCGCGTTCCACTGGTCACCGGTCAGTCCGTCCAGCACGCCCGCCAGTTCACGCCGCTCGGCCGCGATCTCGGCACGGACGTCCACCGCTGCACTCTCCATGATCACCAGCCTTGCGGGCGCCGGGCCATAAGTCCAAGAGACAGCCGTTCTCCCTACTAGCATCCCTGCTTATGGAGCTCCGCCAGCTGCAGTACTTCCTCACCGTGGTCGAGGAGGCCAACTTCACCCGCGCCGCCGCGCGCCTGCATGTGGCGCAACCGGGGGTGAGCGCCCAGATCAGGCGAATGGAACGAGAGCTGGGACAGCCCCTGCTCGACCGGTCCGGCCGGCGGGTGACCACCACCGAGGCGGGCGAGGCGGTGCTGCCCTACGCGCGGGCAGCACTCGCTGCCGTCGAGGGGATACGGCAGACGGTGGACGAGTTCACCGGTCTCGTCCGAGGACGCGTCACCATCGGCGTCGTCTCCGGAGCGGCCACCGAGGAGTACGATCTGGCCCCCTTGCTCGCCGACTTCCACGACGAGCACCCGCAGGTGGAGATCTCCCTCACGGAGGACACGTCGGCACGCATGCTCACCGCGCTGCGCCGCGGCGAACTCGACCTCGCCGTCGTCGGCGTCACGGACGACGACTTCCTGCCGGGCACCAGCCTCCAGGTCGTGATCGACACTCCACTGGTCGCCGCCATGACCCCTCAGGATCCGCTGCTCCAGCCCGCCGGCCGCACGGCGCTGCCCCTGGCCGAGCTCGCCGGCCGCGCACTCGTCAGCCTTCCCCGCGGCACCGGCATACGCGGCGTACTCGAACGCGCCTGCCGACAGGCCGGTTTCCAGCCGCGCATCGCCTTCGAGGCCGCCGCGCCGAGCCGGCTGACCCGCTTCGCCGCCCGCGGCCTCGGAGTCGCCGTCCTCCCCGAGATCCCGCCGGAGGAAGCGGCCGCCCTCGGCCTGCGCACCCTTCCCCTGACCTCCCCCCGCCTCAGCGGCCGGATCGCCCTCGCATGGCCGACGGACGGTCCCACCACCCCGGCAGCCAAGGCCCTCCTCGCCCGCATGCGGAAGGCGTTGCCCCCGGTCGAACCCGCATCGCGCGACTAGACCGTCGCTTCCGGAGCATCGGCGAACCAGGAGCGGCCCGCGGCCCAGTGGCCCACCCAGCCGGTGAAGCCGGGGGTGCCCGGCATCGGGGAGGCGCCCGGTGAGGTGCCGAAGGGCATCGCGCCGAATTCGTCGATCAGCCAGACGTGACCGCGCTGCGGGCCGGTGACGACCAGGTGCCAGTACATGCCGCAGCCGTCGGTGCCCAGCAACAGGGAACCGTGGTCGAACACGGCGTCCGTCCGGTCCTCCAGTTCCTGCTCCGACAGCGCCCCCGCGTCCTCCTCCTCGTCCTCGCCGTCCTCCTCGTTCTCCCACACCCACACCGCGGTGAGGGGAAACGGCTCGGCAAGCAGCCGCTCCGGGCGGCCGGAACCCCAGTCCGAGGGCGTCTGCGCGAAGGGCAGCAGCCCGTAGTGGGGCGGCCCGGCCCGCAGTCCGTCGCAGACCTCCGCCACGAACGTGCGGTACGGCTCCGGCAAAACGACGCCGTGCTCCGCCTCGAAGGACCGCACCGCCTCCCAGCCGGCCGGCGGCGCCGCCTCCGGACGGGCGGCGAAGATGTCGCGGAGGGCGGCCAGCTCGGCCGGATCGCAGGTTTCCGTGTTCATGCCGATCATCATGCAGGACCCGGGAGAGCGCCCGCCGCCCGCACCGGGTGCCGTACCGGGAGCGGCCGTCCGCCGGTCTCCCGCCGGTCTTCCACCGGTCTTCGGAGCCGGGCGACGATCTTCCCGGGCCGGAGGAGGACGCTCCCGGCCGGAGGAAGTCGCTCCCGGCCGGACGGTGAACTCCCCGCGCAGGGAGCGAGTCCCCCGCGCCGGGCGGCTCGTACACTCACGCGGATGGAGGACCACACGGCCACCGGGATCGGTGCTCGTCCGGCGCCCGCCCTGCGGGAGTACGTCGACTCGTACGTCGGCTTCGACCTCCGCGGGCTCCCGGCGGGGGTGCACTGCGGCCCGCCGGGGCGCGGGCTCACCGCGCTGATCAGCCTGTCGGATCCTCTGGAGGTGGCGGCGGGCGTCGACGACGGTTCACCGGTCGCCCGATTCGGCAGTGTGGCCGGCGGTCTGATGCGCCGGTCCGTCGCGATTCACCACGACGGACGCCAGCGCGGTGTCCGGGTGTCGCTGACACCGCTCGGGGCCCGGGCCGTCTACGGCATGCCGTCCGCCGAACTCGCCCACCGGCTGGTCCCGCTCGACGAGATCCTCGGAGCGCTCGCCGCCGAGCTGGTCGACCGGCTCCGATCGGCGTCGACATGGGCGGCACGGTTCAGCGTGCTGGACGAGTTGCTCCTGCGGGCCGTCGGCCGTGGCGCCTGCGGCGGACACGTGCGCCGGGTGCGTCCCGAGGTGGCCGAGGCGTGGCGCCGTCTCGTCGCGGCGCAGGGGCGCGTCCAGGTCGGTGCGCTCGCCGCGGAACTCGGCTGGAGCCGCCGGTACCTCACCGAGCGGTTCCGCGGCGAGGTGGGCCTGTCCCCGAAGACCTTCGCCCGGGTCCTGCGCTTCGAGCACGCGCACGACCTGGCGGCGGCGCGGACCCCGCTGCCGTGGGGCGATGTGGCGACCGTCTCCGGCTACGCCGACCAGGCCCATCTCGTCCGGGAATGGCGCGAGTTCACGGGCCGGTCGCCCACGGCCTGGCGGCGCGGCGAAGTGCTCCTGGACGCGCCGTAGCCGCCGCCCGTCCGCCCGTCGCGCCGTCAGCCCTTCCCATTTCTTCAAGACCGCCCGATCGCCGTCCTGGACGATCGCCGGCATGAGACTCGTCAACCACGCACCCGACGCCGTCGACCTTCGGACCACTCCCGTACACCTCGGACGGGGATCGCGGGCACGTCCCGTCGAGGGCTTCGCCTGGGACCCGGAGGCGCTCCGGGCCTACAGCGCCGCGGTCGCGGCGGACGGCACCGAGGGCCGGATGGTGATGATCTTCGACGGTGACGGGCCCGGTGACCACTGGGAGAGCCACCCGGCCGGCGACGAACTGGTCGTCTGCCTCAGCGGGTCCGTGACGGTCACCCGCGATGCGGGCGGGGTGCCCGACCGCGTCGTGCTCGGGCCGGGTGAGGCCACCGTCAACCCGGCCGGGGTGTGGCACGCGGTCGACATGAGGGGACCGTCGACCATCCTGTCCGTCACCGCGGCCCTCGGCACCGACCACCGTCCTCGGACCGGCACCGATCACCGTCCTCGGACCGGCACCGGCCCGGCAGGGCACGCCGGCACGCCCGGCCCGGAGGAGGCGCCGTGACGACACGCATCGCCTGCCTCGGCGACAGCCTCACCCGCGCGCAGTTCAGCGTCGACTACCTGGATCTCCTCGGACGCCGCCGCCCTCCCGGCGACGTCCGGCTCGCCCGCTTCGGCGTCAACGGCGACTTCGCCCACAACCTCTTGCAACGCCTCGACGCCGTCGTCGGCGACCCACCCGATGTGATCACCGTGCTGATCGGGACCAACGACGCCCGGGCGAGCCTCGCCGGCTACCCCGTCGAGCAGGCCGTGAAGCGCAAGCAGCTGCCCCACCGCCCGTCGGCCGACTGGTTCCAGCACTGCCTGGGAGCCGGCGTCGCACGGCTGCGAGCGGAGACAGACGCGACGATCGGTCTGCTGTCGCTGCCGGTGCTCGGCCAACAGCCCGACGGACCGGCGGCACAGGCATCGCAGGCGTACAGCCGGATGATCGCCGAGGTCGCCGCCACCAGTGGGGTGGTCCATCTCCCGCTCCACGAACGGCAGATCGAGGAGCTGCGCCGGGCGGACCCGCCGCCGATTCCGTACCGGGAGGCGACACCCGCCGCGGTCATCGGCGTCCTCGCCCGCCGCGCGGTGCTGCGCCGCAGCCTCGACAGCATCTCGCGGCGGCGAGGTCTCCTGCTCACGACCGACCACATCCACCAGAACAGCCGCGGCGCCGCCCTCATCGCCGAGGCCGTCGACACCGGCCTGCTCAACCGGAGCGCGTAGCCCGTACCGGCGCGCCCGGCCTGCCGGATGCCACCCACCGCGCGGGGCGGCATCCGGCCCTGTGCCGCGAGCGACGCCCCCGACCGTGCCGGTGCGGCCGAGCGGACCGCCGCGGTGACCGGCGCCCCGGCACCCCTCCCGCCCCGCCCGAAGGCCCCCGCCCGCCCTTCGCCCGAAGGCACGCTCCTGCCCCCGCCCGAAAGCACCCGCCCCTACCCCGCCCGGAGCGAGACGTTCGCGCGGCGTCCCGCGAGGGACGCCGCACAGCCGGTCACTCCCGGGTCACCCACCGGTCACCCCTCGGCGGCGGTGGCCGCCAGCGCTGCGGCCCAGTCCTCCCACGCGGGCTGCTCCCGGTCACGGACGGCGGGGCCGTCGGCGCCGTACAGCGTGCCGCGCACCACGATCATGCGGGTGGACCCCCATTCCACGGTGGCGAGTTCGACGAGCCCGGCGGACGGCTCGGTGGTCCGCAGCGTGACGGAGTCGTCGCCCACCTCCTCCACGGTCCCGCGCAGCGCGGGAGCGTCCGCGGCCGTCCGCGTCTCGTCGCCCCGGCGGACCCCGCCGAGCCCGGCGGCCGCGCGTACGTCGGGCAGGGGCTGCCCCTCTTGCACCTCGTGCATGACCGTGAGCGTGGTGACGGGCAGGCCGGCGAAGTGGGTGAGGTAGATCCGCAGGTTGCGCAGGGCTCCGCGCCAGCCGTCGAAGGTCCCGCGGATGTCGTCCTGCCAGTCCTCGCCGCCGGCGAGGAACCCCGAGGACAGGCGCACGACACAGGTGTCGCCCGTCCGGGCCTCGACGAGGATCTCGGTGTTCCACGGCGGGACGGCGGTGCCGTCGCCCTGCCAGTCCGGCTCGTCGTAGGCGAGCCGGTGCGGAGGCTCCCAGGCCGTGACGACGCCCTCGGACGCACCGAACGAACCGTGGTGGGTGACGAAGCGTCCGCCCTCCCGCGGCTCCACCTCGGCCGGCACGAACCACGCCTCGATGCCCGGCCCGGTGGCGATCACCTCCCAGACCTCCTCCGGTGTCCCGGGCACCTCGACCTCGGCCACGGCCCGGTAGCGGCCGTCCTCGTCGTCCACGTGGAGATGTACGTCAGTCATGGGGCTGCTCCTGTGCGGGGGGAAGGGGATAGGCGCCGACGACCAGCCGGTGCACCCGGCCGCCCGGGCGCTCGTCGTGGTAGCGGGCGACGACGGCGGTCACCGCCTCGGCCAGGTCGCGGGCGAAGGCGGCGCGTGCGGCGGGGGAGGCGAGCGCGACGTCCGCCTGGACGGCGAAGGTCTCGGCCGGCTTGCCGGTGCTCCGCGAGCGGGCGAGCAGGCCGCCCAGGTGGCGGACGGTCTGTGCGGCGAGCGCGAGGAGGAAGGAGGCCGACAGCCGGTCCGGCCGCTCGTCGGGAGGCGGCGGCGCGAGACGGCCCATGGCCTCGGGGGAGATCACGTACGCGTGGGCGGTGGCCACCACCAGCCGTTCGGTGATGCCGCCCCACTGCCGGTCGCCCGCCGCCACGACGAGCCCCTGCTCCTCCAGCTGCCGCAGGTGGTAGTTGACCCGCTGCCGGGACAGGCCGAGCTCACGCGCCAGCCCGCCGGCCGAGCGTGCTTCCCGGAGATGCGCCAGCAGGCGGGAACGCACCGGGTCGAGCGCGGCCATCGCCGCCGCGGGCGCGCGGATGACGTCGAGAGGGACGGTGTCCATGACGTCACGATGCCTTTGACAAAATAATTTGTCAAAGGCTTCGTGACCGCCACCGCCCCCTTCCACCGTGCCGCCGGGGTAGCCCCGGGTGGGTCAGAAGGCGGTTGTGAACGTCGAGCCGGTCTTCGGCGCGAGGTCCACCGGGGGCGCGAACACACCGTCGACATGGCCCCTGTTGGGGTAGTAGCGCGAGCCGTCCGGCCCGATCGCGAACAGGCCCGTCCGGCCGAAGCGCCACTCATTGACGTTCTGTTCCCGCAGCGGGGCGATGTGGGTGAACCGCTGCCAGCCGCCGCCGACCTTGCGGCGGGCGGTGAACGTGCCGTCGCCCTTGCCGAGGTAGAGCCAGAGGACGCCCGAGGTGTCGCGCGCGAGGAGGTCGCCGCCTGGGGCGCCGGCGAGGTTGCCGGCAGCGGTCAGGAGGTTGTAGACCTGCCAGCCGCCGCCGACCTTTCTGCGCGGTTCGAAGGGCCTGGCCGCGTCACCCGTGGAGAAGTAGGCCCACAGCACGCCGGAGGTGTCGGTGGCGAGGAGATCGCCCCGTCCGTCGCCGTTCAGGTCCGAGCCACCGGTGATTTTGTTGTAGACCTGCCAGCCGCCGCCGATCCGCGTCCGCGGCAGCAGCTTCTGCGCCTCGCCCCGGTGGAGCCACAGGACGCCGTCGCGGTCGCGGCCGACGACGTCGTCCGCCGCGGTGCCGCCCAGGTCGCCGGGGGCGGCCATCAGCGTGTACGTGTTCCACCCGGTGCCCAGGACGGTCGAGTCCGGCTCCGTGTGCGGCCCGCCGTAGGACAGCTGCTTGCCCTCGTACGCGGACAGCTGTCCCGCGCTGTCGCGGACCAGGACGTCGTCGTGGCCGTTGGCGTCGTGATCGCGGTGCACCGGGGGGCGGTTGACGGTGAGGGAGCCGGTCCGCTCGACGGGCGCCCCGACCGCGTACCTCTCCTTGGCCGTCATCGTCCAGGTGTACTCGCCGGCGTAGTCGGCCATCTCGTACAGGCTGTTGCCGCTGCTCCAGGAGAACTCGTGCGCGGTCCCCGAGCTGTACGAGTCCATCACCCGCTGCCTGCCGGTGGCGGTGTGGGTCAGGGTCAGCCTGGCGGACGCGGGCTGGCTCAGCTCCCAGGCCATTCTCACCCGGTCGGACGGGCCGCCGAAGTCGGCGGTCCGCGGCGTGACCTCGCGCGTGACGGCGAGGTCCGGTATGCGTCCGGCGCTCGCGAGGAGCTGCACCGCAGGGGTGCCGTCCGCGCCCACGGTCACCCGGTAGACACCGTCCTCCCGGGCGAGGGTGCCGCGCACGACGAACGCGCCGTCGGCGTCGACCCGGATTGCCGTGGCGCGGTCGAGGACCTGGAGGACGCGCCCGTCCTCGAGCGAGCGCAGGGTCAGGGGCCGCGCGGCGGGGTCGGTGGCGGAGTTGCCCGAGTACGCCAGCCACTCCGGTGAGAGGACCGGACCCGAGCCGGTGGCGTTGAGCGACTCGGTCACGCCCGTGCGCACGTCACGGAGGTGGAAGTGCCGCTCGGTGTCCGCGGAGTTGTAGTCGCCCCAGCCCAGGTGGGTCGGCGAGCTGACGACGCTCTCGAAGCCCAGGATGCTGTTGTGGGTCACGGCGTGGGTGACCGCGGCGGCCTTGGCGGCGTCCACCAGGTACAGGGTGTCGTCGCCGTGCAGGACCGTGAACGACCCGGCGTCGACGGATTCCACCCCGGTGGCTCCCGCGGGCAGACCGGTCACCGCGCGGCTGACGGCCTCCCCGCCCTTCCCGTCGACCAGGTGCAGCCCGTCGGCGCGGGCCATCAGCAGGGTCGTGCCGATGACGCCCCGGAGGGCGCCGGGCGTGGTGACCACGAGCGGCTCGGCGTCCGTGCCCATGTCGCGCAGGGTGTAGGTGTCGTTCCCGGTCGCGTGGACGACCGTGTCGGCGCCGTCGGCGCCGGAGTAGCCGGTGCCGGGCAGCTGGGTCACCGTGCCGTCGTAGCCGGTCCAGAAGAACGCCTCGCCCGTCCGCGCGAGGAAACCGGTCCTGCCCGCACTGACGAGCTCCGCGTCCTTCGGGAACGGGACCGCGTCCCGGGCGGTCTCCTGGCGCACGATCCCGGCGGGCGCGGCGGCGGCCCCGGGAGCGGTCAGGAGTGTCCCGGCGACAGCCGTCGCCGTGGAGACGGTGAGCACGGCGGCGGCGAGCCGGATCCGGGGACTGAGGATGGCGCGGGACACGTCGGTGGCCTCCAGGGGAACAGGGCGGGACATCGCGGCGAACGCGTTCACCGCACCCCACCTGACCGGCGGACCGGGCCGATGGTTGTACGGGAGGAAAACCCGCCGCACCCCGCCCCGCCCGGACCGAGGGCACCGCCCGCACCCCGCCCCCGCCCGGACCGAGCGCACCGCCCGGCGCCGCCGGGGGCATCGGGCGCGCAGGCCGTGCTGCCGCTTCACCAGGTCGAGCGGGTTTGACGGGCGGGCCTTTTCGGCGGATTCGCGGTGGGCATCCCCCTGGTGCGCGGCACATTCACCACCCACCCCCCACCACTCGCCGCAGTCGCCCGCCGTCCGCTGCCCCGCCCGGGGCCGGACGGGGCCTGCGCTGCTCCGCACGGCCGTCCCGGGGACGGTTCACCGCCGCGTCCGCCCCGATTCTTCGTATGCGGTCCGATGCGAGCCGGCCACCGCGGCGGGAGAAGGAGCATTTCCATGGCACCGATCACCCAGATCCGGGCGCATGTCGAGACCGCGGACGTCGGCGGGGCCGGCAGCGACAGCTGGATCTATCTCGGCGTGGGCGGCAGGGAGTTCCTGCTGGACCTCCAGGGCCGCGGCGACACCGGTCGCGCGGCGGACGACACGTACTGGTTCGGCGAGGGAACCAACGTCGAGAACGCGGAGTACAACGACCCGCGGGGCCCTCAACTGGACACCGACGACCTGATCCACTTCCCCGTCTACCTGCGGATGGAGACGTCCGGCAGCGAGCCGCCCTGGTGCATCGAGATGGTCTCGGTGACCGTCAACCCCGACAGCCGCGACGCCCGCAGCTACACCCACCCCGCCCTGCGGCCGCACGGTGAGAGGGGCAGGATCTGGCTGGACGACAAGTCCGGCAAGGCCCTGTACCTGAGGCCGGTCGGCAGCCTTCAGAGCGTCTGATCCGGCACCGCGCCACATCCGGCACCGCGCCACATCCGGCACCGCGCCACATCCGGCACCGCGCCGCACCCGGCGCCCGCCCGCGCCTCCATGACGCCCGGGCACCCAGCCGGAGCAGCCGGCGCCCTTCCCCCGCCCTCGGCAGGGAAGGGCGCCGGATGCGGCGCCCCTGCCGCCTGCGAGTCCGGGCGGGGCGGGTTGCCGCTCGTCGCACCCCGGAGTGACGGCCCGGGGACCCGCCGACGGATCCGGCCCTCCGCACAGGGCAGCACAGCCGTGCGCAGCCTTCCGGCTTCCGCCCTGCGGGCTTGCCGGACCGGCAACGCTGATCGCGTCGGGCGGTCACCGGGACGCATGATCGGTGCACGCCCCGCGTCCTGCCCGCGATCCGAGGAGGAGCAGCCCCATGCGCCCCGACCCGTCAGCCGCACTCCGCCACCGCACCGTCGCGGCCCCCGCCGGCCGCCTGCACCTCGTCGAGCAGGGCACCGGCCCCCTGGTCCTGCTCATCCACGGCTTCCCGGAGTCCTGGTACTCCTGGCGGCACCAGCTGCCCGCCCTCGCCGCGGCCGGATACCGGGCGGTGGCCGTGGACGTGCGCGGCTACGGGCGCTCCTCCGAGCCCGCCGGGGCCGACGCCTACCGGCTGCTCGACCTCGCCGAGGACAACGTCGCCGTCGTCCGCGCCCTCGGCGAGGAGACCGCCGTGCTCGTCGGACACGACTGGGGCTCGAACATCGCCTCCGCCTCCGCCCTCCTCCACCCCGGCGTCTTCACCGCCGTCGCCCTCCTCAGCGTCCCCTACGCGCCCCCCGGCGGCCCCCGCCCGACCGACGTCTTCAGCCGGATCGGCGGACCCGGGGAGGAGTTCTACGTCTCCTACTTCCAGGAGCCCGGCCGCGCGGAGGCGGAGATCGAGCCCGATGTCCGGGGCTGGCTCGCGGGCTTCTACGCTGCCCTGTCCGCCGACACCATGCCGGCCGCCGACGAGCCCGACCCCCACTTCGTCGCCCGCGACGGCGGCCGGCTGCGCGACCGCTTCCCCGCGGACAGCCGCCCGGCGTGGCTGACCGACGACGTGCTCGACTTCTACGCCGCGCAGTTCGAGCACACCGGCCTCACCGGCGCCCTCAACCGGTACCGGGCCGTGGACCGTGACTGGGAAGACCTCGCCCCTCACCGCGGAGCCCCGATCACCCAGCCGTCCCTGTTCATCGGCGGCACCCGGGACGCCTCCACCACCTGGATGTCCGACGCCATCGACGCCTTCCCCACCACACTCCCCGCCCTGTCCGCCTCCCACCTCCTCGACGGGTGCGGCCACTGGGTCCAGCAGGAACGCCCCGAGGAGACCAACCGCCTGCTCGCCGACTGGCTGGCCACCCTCACCCCCTCCAGTTCCTGACCCGGCCTCGGGCCCATGCGGCCGACCCCGGCAGGCGGTGTTCCGCCTCGCGCAGTCCTCATCCCCGCGCGGAGCTGTGTGGCTGCGGGTTCTGCAGGCCCAGGCCCACGTCCAGGCCCAGGCTCGCGGCGAAGGCGGAGAAGTCGGGGGCGACGACCCGCCACTGGCACAGGCGAGGGTCCGTCCAGAAGTCGCTGCCGACGACGCGGGGATCGGCCGGGTCGGTCCGGTAGTCGAGTGCCAGGGCGACATCGTCACCCGGGTTGCGGTTCACGGCGATCAGGACGGCCTGTTCCACGTCCAGCCAGGGAAGTTCGAGGGGGCCGGCGGCCTTGCTGCCGCGCGCCTCGCGGAAGAAGGCGCAGAGCGGATCGTCGGCGAACATGTCCATCGACCGGGACTGCCACTCCATCTGCTCCGGGTCCGGCAGGAAGCCGAGCGGGTCCTCGAACCACGGGATGACCTCGGCCATGGCGGCATCACCAGGGTGCCGCCACAAACCGTGTTCCATGAGCGAGGTCAGCAGGGTGGGGAGAGCCAGACCACGGACCGTCGAAGGCGTCATGCCGTGCAGCGTCGCACAGCGGACAGCACCCAGGAGACACGCTCCAGGAACAAAGCGGTAGTTGCCGCGCCCGGCACGCGTGTCAGGGTCAGTGCCGTGTGCATCGCATCTCTCTTCCGCGCCGAAGACTCGGGTCCGGCGGGCCTCAGGCGGATTCGGCGTCCTCGACAGCCGTCTTGATGCCGTGCAGGGCTTCCTGGAGGCCTCGGGTGACGGCGCCGCCGTCCGCGTCCTCGGTGTGCAGGTGCACGCTCAGCAGGGAGTTGCCGTCGTCGCCGGCGATGACCTGGAAGCGTCCGTGGTAGTCGTTGTCGCCGGGCGAGCCCCATTCGAGGCTGCGGCCGTCGGTGCCGACGCGGATCCAGGCCTCGCTGGTGACGTCCTGCTCCGGGCCGTCCGGTGGGTCGATGTGCGCTGTGACGGTGACCGTGTCGGCGCCATGCGGCTCGGCCGCCGTCAGCCGCGGCAGGTAGGCGGGCAGGTTGCGGACGTCGGAGAGGTAGGAGAAGAGCCGCTCCGGCGCCACGTGCACCGCGATCGTGTTGTCGTAGTCACCCATGCGCTACCGAGTGCCCCGCGCAGCACCGGGACAAAACGGTGCCGATGGGATTCCCGCCCGCTCGGGTCTGCCGACCACCCGTCCGGCGTGTTCGCCGCCGCTGACTCCTCCGCTGCCGTACGCGCCCAGCCTCGGGCAGGGGTGCCCGGTGAGCGCCGCTCGCCCGACCCGGGCAGGATGCGCTGCCGTGCTTCCGCGGGCTCCGGCGCCTGCCGGCCGGAGCAGGCACGTGGCCGGTTCTGCGGTTCCGTCCGGTCGTGGGCGGAGGGGGCAGCCGGCGGGCACGGGATCGCGGCTGTCGTTGACGTGGCAGACGTGGCAGAGGCGACGGCCCCGGACGACACGTTCAGTGGCGGGGGTGCCACTCGACGAGCACGATGGTGGCGTCGTCGTGGAGCCGCTGGTCCTGGTGCACGACGATCTCCTCGATCAGCCGGCGGAGGGCCTCGGGGGCGGCGAAGCCGTCCACCATGGAGCGCACCACGATGTCGGCCAGGCGTTCTTCACCGAACAGTTCTCCGGACGCCGAGCGTGCCTCGGTGACGCCGTCGGTGATCAGCAGTACGCGGTCGCCCGGCTCCAGATCCACCGTCTGGACGGGCGGAGGGGACACCTCCCAGCCGGTCAGTCCGAGCGGCAGGTGCGGGACGCCGTCCAGTGCCCCGGTCACGATGTGCCGGTCACGGATCAGCAGCGGCGGCGGGTGACCGCAGTTGACCCACTGCAGGCGGCCGGTGACGGTGTCCAGGTTCGCGATGACGCAGGTCAGCAGACGATCGGGAATCCACCGCTCCAGTGTGCTGTCGATCTCCCGCGCGATGTCGTCGAGTCCGCCGCCGGCGCGCCGCGTGGAGCGGCAGGCGGCCAGTGCCACGGCGCTGCAGCCTCCTGAGGCGAGGTCGTGGCCCATGGCGTCGAGCAGTGTCAGATGCAGCGTCGTGCCGGTAAGACTGTGATCGTAGGCGTCGCCGCCCGCCTCGTACGCCGGCTCCAGAACCGCGCTGGAGGTCACCGCATCCGTGCCGATGGTCCGCGGTGGGAGGAAGGCCCACAGGAGTTCGGCCTGCAGACTCATCGGCCGGGAGCGCATGGTCTGAGCGAGGTCGTCACTGTAGAGCTGCTTGGTCGTCAGCACCATGGCCACCAGGTCTGCGAGGGCCCGGCACCGCTCGAGCAGGGACGCATCGAGTTCCGGAGCCCGGACCCGCAGCACCCCCAGGCGGCCGATACCGTCCACGACGGGGACCCAACCGGTGGACTGGGCGCCGGCGTCGCCAGGCTGTGCCACGCGGACCGTCTGTGTGCGGTAGGCGTGCCCCGCGAGCGAGTTGTCGACCGGCAACTGCTCGGCGTCCCCGCCTTCTTCCCCGCCACCGTGCTGCTGCGGCGGCGAGGAAGGCAGTGCGACCAGGTGACGTTGCTGGAGGTCGACCACCCAGACCTCTGCCGAGGCGAGCCCGAGACGCACCCCGGCCTCCTGCACAAGCGCGGGGATGCCGTGCGGGCGGAGACGGTGGGACGCGGCCAGCATGTCGGCCAGCACGCCCTCCGTACCGTCCGCCTCCGGCATCGGCCCGCCCTCGCCATGTGTACAGCCGGACGCCCCGGCGATCTCCCCATCATGTGCTCGGCGGGCCGAGTCCACCGGATGCCGCGCCGTGCGCCGTCGCGCCGGCCGACGCCGGCGCCCCGGGCCCGCCGTCGCGCCGGTGACGAATGCGTACGCCGCGGGGTGTCGGCCGCATGGCGGCGGGGGTGCCGGGCACCGGGGACCTCCGGGAGGGTCCGCCTCCCAGCAGCTGGTGGGGCCGGGCTCGGCAGCACTGTTCGGAGCCGCAAGCAGTGCCGCCCCGTCCGGCGAACCGGCCCCCGGGAGTTGCTGGTTCGTCACCCGCCCGTCGGCCCCCTGCTCGCCGGCGAGCAGGGCGTCATCCACGGCGGCATCGTGCAGGGTCAGTCGGCCAGCCGGGCGAGGGCCAGCGCGTGCGCGCGGTCGAGGGAGTCGGCAGCAGCGCAGGGGACGTCCGGCTGCACACCGGAGCCCTCCCAGTTCGCGTGGGAGACGGGGTTGACAGCACGGCCGACGGGGATGGTGGCTTCGAGGTGCGGGTGCACCGTCCAGCCCTGGCAGGGGTGTGCGCCGCCGCGGGTGGGCTCGCCGACGACCACGGCGCGGCCGAGCTGCTGGAGGTCGTACGCCAGCTCCTCAGCGGCTGAGAAGGTGTTGTCGCTGGAGAGCACGTACAACGGCTTGCTGCCGCCGAAGCGCGCGCCGGGCACGTGCGGCAGGCTCCAGGACTGCTCTGTGCGCTCGCCGCTGCGCCAGTGCATGGTGTTGAGGTGGGTGCGCTCGTCGAGCGGGTAGCTGCAGACGAAGGCGACCGTGTCCGGGTCGCCTCCCCGGTTGGTGCGAAGGTCCACGATCAGCGCCTGGCCGCGGGAGGCCAGGGTGAGCGCGGCGCTCAGCGGTTCCGCCGCCCACTCCAGCGGGAACAGCATCGGTGCGAGCTCCAGCAGGGCGACCCCTCCGTCGAGCAGCTGCACCCGGGGCGCACCGCCCAGCGAGGTGTCGAAGTCCCGGCGCATGGCGTCCAGGGTGGCCGCCCCCTTCTCCGGGGAGACCGGGTCGGCGTGGTGCTTCAGTCTCAGGTGTCGGTCGCCGTTGAGGGACTGCAGGTCCGCGGTGACCAGCCGGGCCAGCTCCTCGGCATCGCCGACGCCGTAGGCGCCTTCGACGAGGCGCCGTTGCAACAGACCGGCGAGCTGCTCGGCTGTCTCCGGGAAGACGTAGTGCTCGATCAGCAGCCGGACGATCTCGTCGATGACAGGGGCCGGCGGAAGCTTCGTCGTAGTCGTCATGGCAGGGAGTAGAACACCGCTCGCAGAGGCGTCGAAGAGAGTTTGGGCACTCGTGACACATGCGTGGTCAGCATCCCCGACTGCCGCCTGCCGAGGGCGTCCTGGAGAACGATGCACCCGAGGACCGGCCGGTGTTGTGGACTCTCCGTTGCGCTGCCAGCGGGATCGCCGTTGTGTCGTCGGCGTCGTCGTCGGCTTGAACCCGTCATCCGGTCACGATGAAGAGATCGGCGGGGTCAGGTTGCCGATATCCGCCATGTGCCGTGGTCGGACACGGTGACGTATCCGTGGTGCGGCAGGCGCAGGGTGCCTTTCCGGGTGGCAGCGGAGGTGAACCGGATGAGTTGCTTCCCGCCGTTGGCCGGCGTGTAGATGATGGTGCCGGGGGAGTCGATGAAGTCGTAGTGCACGACCGGGGCGTACTCGAAGTACGGCTTGGGGCTGAAATAGCCGAAGGTCCGAGTTCCCTTTCCGCGGGTCTTCTCGGTGGGGAGCTGTGGCAGGGCGTCGTTGTCCACGATGCGCACCTTCCAGCGGCCGAAGCCACTGGCGCCCTCGTTGCCCACCGTGACCCGCCAGATGGCGAGGGCGTCGCAGTCGGCCGGCAGGACGATGTGCGACCGTCCCGTCCGGCCGATGGTGACGAGTGTGTCGTGGGCCCGCTGATGCTGGGCGCCCTTGCGCACGGTCGACAGTCTGAAGCTCGTGGTGAAGCCCGCGCGGAACTCGAGAAGGACCGGCGTTCCGTCCCCTGCGCCCGGTATCTCGACAGTGCGGCTGCGCCAGCCGGACCAGCTGGCCGGCGTGGTGCTGTCCATCGTCCCTCTCCCGTCGGTCGCGAAGCGCTCGGGGTCATGATGG
Source organism: Streptomyces genisteinicus (assembly GCF_014489615.1). GTDB lineage: Bacteria > Actinomycetota > Actinomycetes > Streptomycetales > Streptomycetaceae > Streptomyces > Streptomyces genisteinicus. Next base: position 48,882 of record NZ_CP060826.1, on the reverse strand, counting down.
CACGCGCGCCCCGGGCTCCGGCTCTGCTCCAGTCCGGCGGCGGCCGGCTGTCGTTCAGGGGTCCGGCCCCTGCCCGGTCCCCACCCTTCTCCGGTGTTTCGGCCGGCACGGGGACCGCCGGACGATCCGGGCCGGCGGTGGCGTGCAGGGCAACTCGGCAGGCGGACTCAGGCAGTGCCGTAGACGGCGGCCAGCTCGGTGATGGCGCGGGCTGTCTCCGCGCGGGCTTCGGGAGGGCCGACGATCCGGACGTCGGTGCCGAACTGCATCAGGTGGCGGACGGCCTCCAGGACGGGGTAGACGAGCTCGACTCGGGACAACTCGTCGCTGGACGCCTCGGGTACAGGTGGCGCGGTGAAGTAGCCGCCGGCGATGCGGGTCACCATGTCCAGCCGCTCGCGGCGTACTCGGACGGTGACTCTGACGCCGGTGCTGCGGTCCTCCACCTCGCGGCGCAGGTGGTGCCAGACCTGGGCCAGCTCGATGCCGGGGCGACGGCGCGCTTCGGCCTCGAGGACGCCGACCTGCGACAGGCGGTCGGTTCGCAGGAGCCGCGGTGTGCGCTTGTGGTCGGCGACCAGGTACCAGATGCCGGCCTTGGCCACCAGCCCGTACGGGTCGACGGTGTAGGTGCGGAGCTCTGTCCGGCCGCCGTGCCGGTAGCGGACCCGCAGCCGGCGGTCGCTCAGGACCGCGGCGTACAGGTCCTCCAGGTTCGTCTCGGGGCGGGGCGGGGCATGCCAGCGGTCGGGTTCGACGAGGATGCGGCGGCTGGTCAGTTCTGCCGCCGGGCGGTGCGGGGCGGGCAGGGCTGCCATGACTTTGCGCAGTGCGGAGCCGAGGGCGTGGTCGAGGCCGAGCGCCGAGTGCGCGCTCTGCGACGCCAGCACGAACAGGGCACGCGCTTCATCGGTGGTCAGGCCCGTGACGTCGGTGCGGAAGCCGGCCAGGAGCCCGATGCCGCCGTCCTTGCCACGCGTGGCGTACACCGGGACGCCGGCGGCCGACAGTGCTTCGACATCGCGGTGGATGGTGCGCTGCGATACCTCCAGGCGCTCGGCGAGTTCCCTGGCCGGGACCAGGTCACGGTGCTGGAGCAGCAGCACGATCGAGAGGAGGCGGTCGAATTTCACCCGTTCAGAATATGACGGAAGCTGTCATGTTTGCCGGTCAGGATCGCTCCCGTTGGCACCGACGAAGGAGCAGGACTGTGGAGCGCGATGACTTCGATTCCTTGGCCGCCCGTACCGAGGGACCTGTGATGCTGCCCGGCCAGGAGGGTTTCGACGAGGAGCGGACCGGCTTCAACCTGGCCGTACGGCACCGTCCGGCGGTGATCGTCGGGGCGGCGCGGGCCGAGGACGTGGTGGCGGCCGTCGTCTTCGCCGCGGCGCACGGCCTGCCGGTAGCCGTGCAGGGCACCGGGCACGGGTTCTCGGTGGCCGCCGAGGGCGGGGTGCTGGTCACCACCCGGCGGATGGACGAGGTCCGTGTGGATGCGGCGGCCCGCAGTGCGTACGCCGCCGCCGGCGCCCGCTTCGAGCAGGTGATCCCGGAAGCTGCGCGGCACGGCCTGGCACCGCTCAACGGCTCCGCCCCGCACGTCGGCGTCGTCTCCTACACCCTGGGCGGAGGGCTCGCGCTGCTCGGTCGCAGCCACGGCTGGGCGGCCGACCGGGTGCTGGCCATGGACGTGGTGACCGCCGACGGACGGCTGCGTCACGTCACTGCGGACTCCGAGCCCGACCTGTACTGGGCGCTGCTCGGCGGGCGGGACAACTTCGGCATCGTCACCGGTATGGAGTTCGGCCTGGTCCCGGTGGCCCGGCTGTACGGCGGCGGGCTCTTCTTCGACGCCGAGCGGACCCCTGGGATCCTGCAGGCGTACCGGAGGTGGACGGCCACGGTGCCCGAGGAGATGAACTCGTCGGTGGCGCTGATTCCCTTCCCGGACGACCCGCAGGTGCCCGAGCCGGTGCGCGGACGCCACGTCTGGCACGTACGGATCGCCTGCACCGGCTCCGCCGAGGCCGGCGAGCGGCTGGTCGAACCGCTCCGGCAGGCCGGTTCCCGACTGCTGGAGAACCTGCGCGACATGCCCTACGAACAGAGCGCCGGCATCCACGACGAACCCCGGGTCCCGATGCCGTGGGCCGCCGACAACGCCTTCCTCACGGACCTCGACGACGCCGCGATCCGTACGATCCTGCGGCACACCGGCCCCGGCGCGGCCCGCCCGGCCATCGTCGAACTGCGCCACCTGGGCGGTGCGCTGACCCGCCGGCCGGTGCACCCGAACGCAGTCGGCCACCGCGACGCAGGCTTCGTCCTGGCGGTCCTCACTCCGTTGACGGGTGACTCCGCCGTCGACGAACACGCCTTCCTGGACAGTATGTTCAAGGACCTTCAGCCCTGGACCAGCGGCCGGTTCCTCAACTTCATGGGCCACGGCGACACCGCCGACGAGGAGCGGACCCGCACCGCCTACACCGCAGACGACCACAGGCGGCTGACCGCGCTCAAGGCCGACTACGACCCCCGGAACGCCTTCCGTCTCAACTACAACATCCGGCCGTGCACGCCCGGCGATGCCAACGGCTCGGACACCTCGTGACATCGTCGTCCGCAGACCCCGCCCCGACAAAACGCCGCCTGCGGCCCTTCCTTCGCCACACCGCATCCCGGACACGCTCGGGCCCGGGGACGATGTCGAGGAGGGGGCCCCGGGAGGAGCGCGAGCCAGGGCCGCACGCCAGGGCCGCGATCCTGAGTCAGTCCGCGGTCTTCGAGAAGTCCAGGTCGGCATGACGGACGGCGCGCGAGGCGGTGGAGACAGTGGCGCCGAGCATGCTGATGCAGCCGAAGAGGAGAAAGGTGGGACCGGCGCCCCACCCTTCCACCAGGAGGCCGAAGAGCGGGAACATCACCGGGGTGATGCCGACCGCGCTGAGTGCCTGGACGGAGGCGACCCGGCCCTGGAAGGCGAGGGCGGTGTTGGCCTGCATCAGAGCCATGGACAGACCGCCGCAGAGGCCGGAGACCAGACCGGAGACGAGGGCCACGGCGACCGCGAGGGCGAGATTCGGCATCACGCCGATCAGGCCGATGCCGGCGGAGGCGACGAGCAGGGTGATGTTGTGCCAGTGGCCGGCCCGGGGGAAGCGGCCGCGCACGACGAGCAGGAGCGAGGTCGTGCAGACGCCGACGCTGAGTGCGGCGTTCACCCAGGCACCGCCGGAGGGGCCCCACCCGCGTTCCTCGGCGAGCAGGATGACGCCGACCGCCATCGGCGGGATGCAGCCGATCATCGAGAGCAGCCCGGAGAGGACGAGCGGGCCGACGACGGGCTCGTGGCGCAGGTAGACGATGCCGTCGATCAGGTCGCGGCGGGCGGTGGAGTCCGCGGCGGGCTGCTCCTCGGACGGCAGCGGGGCGAGTCGCACCGCGACCAGGAGGAACAGCGAGAGGGTGAAGAGGACGCCGGTCACGGCGAACGCGGCGGCAGGCCCGCCGAGCCCCATCGAGAACCCGGCGAGCGGCGGGCCGGCGATGTGGCCGGACCGCTGCACCAGATTGCGCAGGCTCTGCACCCGCATCAGCTGATCGCGGCCGGTGAGCCGCGGCGGCATGGCTCCGACCGCCGGCATGAACAGGGCGTCCACGACGCCGAAGACGAGCGCGAGCGCGACGAGCAACCAGAGGCCGGGGGTGCTGAACGCGAGAGCCGCGGCCGCCGCGAGGATCACCGCAGCGCGGACCGCGTCGGAGGAGACGACCACCCTGCGCGGGCCGAACCGGTCGGCGATCACGCCGCCGCCCAGCATGAGGATCGCCCGGGGTATCGCGCCGACCGCCATGACCAGGCCGACCTGGGCCGGTCCGGCCACCTTCTGCGCCGCCCAGCCGAGCGCCACGAAGTAGGCGGCGTCACCGACCACGGAGAAGGTGTAGGCGATCAGCCAGCGCAGGACGTTGCCGTCCCGGTGCACCGCTGTGGAGGGGGCGACGGCCGCGGCGGGGGCGAGCGGGGCCGCGGCCTGGACGGGTTCATCTTGACGCGAGTTCACGAGCGCGCATGATCTCCCACAACGTCGTCTGCGTACAACGGAATTACGTGCCGGGTGCCAGGATCCTCCGCCGACCGCCGACCGCCGACCGCCGACCGCCGACCGCCGACCGCCGACCGGCATACCGGACAGGAAGCACCACGTCGCGTCACGCCGGAAGCGAGGCAGCCGGAGCGGTCGCGGAGGACCTGCTCCCCGCCGCAGCTCATCACCGCGGCCTTCCGGCCGGCCGCGGGCGCCCCGCCCGCTCAGGCCGACTCGCGCACGACCAGCTCGGCGTCGAAGATCACCGACGCGGGCCGGGTGCGCGTGCCCTGGATGTGCTCCGACAGGAGCCGGGCCATCGCCCCGGCCATCTTCTCCACCGGCTGGCGCACCGTGGTCAGCGGCGGGCGGCACGTCGTCGCCACGCTCGAGTCGTCGAAGCCGACGACGGCCACGTCGTCGGGGATCCGCCTGCCCCGCTCGCGCAGTACCTGGCAGGCGCCCTGGGCCATCAGATCGTTCGCTGCGAAGACGCCGTCCACGTCCGGACAGCAGTCCAGCAACTCCGCCATGGCCGCGGCACCGCTGTCGAGGGTGAAGTTCCCCTCGGCGCTGGGCACATCGTCCACCCCGGCCGCGGCCAGCGCCGCGCGGAAGCCGTCGAGGCGGTCGCGGGCCGCGGGGATCGACTGCGGCGCGGAGATCGTCGCGATCCGCCGGCACCCCCTGGCCAGGAGGTGCTCGGCGGCCAGCCGGGCCCCTTCGGCATGCGCGAGGTCGACGTGACTGACGTCGTCGGCAGGTCCGGGGCGGGCGAAGAGCACCACGGGTATCCGAGCGGCGACCAGCATCTGCGGCAGGGGATCGCAGGCCTGGATCGACACCACCAGCGCACCGTCCGCGCTGTCCTGGCTCAGGTAGTCGACGACCTGCTCCCGTGCGGCGTCGGACTCGGCGACGAGGAGCACCGGATGCATCGCGTGGGAGCGCAGGTACCCGAAGACACCGCTCACCACCCGGCCGAAGAACGGGTCGGCGAAGACGCGCGAGGCGAACGTGTCACCAGCGCCGGAGATGATCAGCGCGACCGTCTCCGTCCGCTGGGTGACGAGCGACCTGGCGGCACGGTTGGGCCGGTAACCCGTCTGCTCGATCGCATGGCGTACGAGCTCCTGGATGTCGGGGTCCACATTGCGGATGCCGTTGACGACCCGGGACACCGTCGCCCGCGACACTCCCGCCCGCCGCGCCACGTCCTCCAGCGTCGGGCCCGTTCTGCTCATGTCAGGAACCCTAACGTGCCGTCCCGCTCCCGAGGTTTCCCGATCCGGGGCGAGCGCGCGGGCTCCGGCCCTCGCGCGCCGCGGGACCTCGCCCGCCACCGCCCCGCAAGGCAGCCCCCGGCCCAATGGCGCGACCCCACGCGGCCGTTGCCCGCAGCGGGTGGTTCGGCCCGCGCTCGGGTACCTCCTTAATGGAAGGCGTAAGAAAACTCGGTCCGGGTTATTGACCGCCCTGCGCGAAGGGTTCAAGGTCTGGAGAGCGCTCTCCCGTCGCTCTCCCACCCCGGGTCACCCAAGGAGCCCTTCATGCCCGTTGGCATCCCCCTTGCACCACCACCCCGCAGGCGCCGTTCGTTTCCGGGCCGCCGAGGCATCGCCGGGGCGGTCGCCGCCGCCCTGGCCGGGAGCCTGCTCGCGCTGGTGCCCGCCACGACGGCACACGCCGCCCCCACCCTGCTCTCCCAGGGCAGGACGGCCACCGCCTCCTCCACCGAGGGCCCCGCCTTCGCCGCGAGCGCCGCGTTCGACGGCAACCTCACGGGCACCCGCTGGGCCAGCTCGTGGCAGGACGCCCAGTGGCTCCAGGTCGACCTCGGCAAGAGCGCCACGCTCAGCCACGCCGTCCTGACCTGGGAGGGGGCCTACGGCAAGAGCTACCAGATCCAGTCCTCGGAGAACGGCACCGACTGGCGCACCGTCACCTCCGTCGGCGCCGGCGACGGGGGCACCGACGAGGTCGCCCTGTCCGGGACCGGCCGCTACATCCGTATGAACGGCCTCACCCGGGCCACCGGGTACGGCTTCTCGCTCTGGGAGTTCCAGGTGTACGGCTCCACCGAGGGCGGTGGCGGTCCGACCCTTCCCGGCGGCGGCGACCTGGGCCCCAACGTGCACGTCTTCGATCCGTCCACACCCGGCATCCAGGCCAAGCTGGACCAGGTGTTCCAGCAGCAGGAGTCGGCCCAGTTCGGCTCCGGCCGGCACGCCTTCCTCTTCAAGCCGGGCACGTACAACAACCTCAACGCGCAGATCGGCTTCTACACCCAGATAGCCGGCCTCGGGCTGCGGCCCGGTGACACCACCATCAACGGCGACGTGACCGTCGACGCCGGCTGGTTCAACGGCAACGCGACCCAGAACTTCTGGCGCGGCGCCGAGGGCCTGACCCTCAACCCGGTCAACGGCACCAACCGGTGGGCGGTCTCGCAGGCGGCCTCCTTCCGCCGGATGCACGTCAAGGGCGGCCTCAACCTCGCCCCGAACGGCTACGGCTGGGCCAGCGGCGGCTACATCGCCGACTCCGTGATCGACGGCCAGGTCGGCAACTACTCGCAGCAGCAGTGGTACACCCGCGACAGCTCCATCGGCGGCTGGTCCAACAGCGTCTGGAACCAGACGTTCTCGGGCGTCCAGGGCGCACCCGCCAACGCGTTCCCCGAGCCCCGCTACACCACGCTCGACACCACGCCGATCTCCCGCGAGAAGCCCTACCTCTACCTCGACGGCAACGAGTACAAGGTGTTCGCGCCCGCCAAGCGGACCAACGCCCGCGGCACCACATGGGCCGGCGGCACACCGCAGGGCGAATCGATCCCGCTCAGCCAGTTCTACGTCGTCAAGCCGGGTGCCACCGCCGCCACCATCAACCAGGCGCTGGCCCAGGGCCTGCACCTGCTGTTCACCCCGGGCGTCTACCACGTCGACCGGGCCATCGAGGTGAACCGCGCCAACACCATCGTGCTCGGCCTCGGCCTCGCCACGATCATCCCGGACAACGGCGTCACCGCGATGAAGGTCGCCGACGTCGACGGCGTCCGGCTCGCCGGCTTCCTGATCGACGCCGGGCCGGTCAACTCGCCCACCCTGCTGGAGATCGGTCCGCAGGGGGCCGGCGCGGACCACGCCGCCAACCCCACCACCGTGCAGGACGTGTACATCCGCATCGGCGGGGCGCATGTCGGCAAGGCCACCACCAGCATGGTCGTCAACAGCGACGACACGATCATCGACCACACCTGGGTCTGGCGTGCCGACCACGGCGAGGGCTGGGGCTGGGAGACCAACCGCGCCGACTACGGCGTCCGCGTCAACGGCGACGACGTGCTCGCCACCGGCCTGTTCGTCGAGCACTTCAACAAGTACGACGTCGAGTGGTACGGCGAACGCGGACGCACGATCTTCTACCAGAACGAGAAGGCGTACGACGCCCCCAACCAGGCCGCGATCCAGAACGGCTCCACGAAGGGGTACGCCGCCTACCGGGTCGACGACTCCGTGAACACCCACGAGGCATGGGGCCTCGGCAGCTACTGCAACTACAACGTGGACCCGACCATCGTCCAGGACCACGGCTTCAAGGCGCCCGTGAAGCCGGGCGTGAAGTTCCACAGCCTCCTGGTGGTCTCCCTCGGCGGGATGGGCCACTACAACCACGTCATCAACAGCACCGGGGCCTCGACCATCCCCGCCGGAACCTCGACCGTGCCCTCCACCCTCGTCTCGTTCCCCTGACGATCCGTCACCGTCGCGCCGCACTCCGGTGACACGACGGAGCCGGCCGCCACGCCCCGGGCCGGGTCGACAGACCCCGCTCCCCGGCCCGGGGCACCTCCCGACCGGCCAGGACGCCCGCCGCACGGACGCGGCGGACACCGGCCGGGGCATGCCCGATCCGCCGGCCCGAGAGCCCCGGACCGACGGATCGGGCGCACTCTCCGGCACCGGCCGGACGTCACCGCCCTTCACTTCAGGAGCCGCAATGTCCCGACCCCCCTCCACGACCGCGCCGGCCCGCCGCACCCGCGGCGCGGCGGCCGCTCTCACCCTCGGAGCACTCCTCGCCTCCTCTCTCACCCTCGCCACCGCGCCGTCCGCGAGCGCCGCGGAGTCCCTGCTCTCCCAGGGCAGGACGGCCACCGCCTCCTCCTCCGAAGGCGCCGCCTTCTCCGCCGCGGCAGCCGTCGACGGCAACCTCACCGGCACCCGGTGGGCCAGCCAGTGGAGCGACGCCCAGTGGTTCCAGGTCGACCTCGGCGCGAGCCGCGACCTGAGCCGCGTCGTCCTGACCTGGGAGGGCGCCTACGGAAAGAACTACGAGATCCAGCTCTCGGACAACGGCACCGACTGGCGCACGGTGAAGACCGTCACCGGCGGCGACGGCGGCACCGACGAGCTCGCCGTCTCGGGCTCCGGCCGGTACGTGCGCATGAACGGCCTCGCCCGCTCCGGCGGCTACGGCTACTCCCTGTGGGAGTTCCAGGTGTACGGCGAGAACGGCGGCACGAACCCGCCGCAGGGCGGCGCCGTACGCGTGACGGGCTCCCAGGGGAACTGGCAGCTGACCGTCGGCGGGCAGCCCTACACCGTGAAGGGCCTCACCTGGGGTCCGTCGATCGCCGACGCCCCGAAGTACATGCCGGACCTGAAGTCCATGGGCGTCAACACCATCCGCACCTGGGGCACCGACGGGGGCACCAAGCCGCTGCTCGACACCGCCGCCGCCCAGGGCATCAAGGTGGTCAACGGCTTCTGGCTCCAGCCGGGCGGCGGCCCCGGCTCCGGCGGGTGCGTGAACTACGTGACGGACACGGCGTACAAGAACACCATGCTCACCGAGTTCGCCAAGTGGGTCGACGCCTACAAGTCCCACCCGGCGACGCTGATGTGGAACGTCGGCAACGAGTCGGTCCTCGGCCTGCAGAACTGCTACAGCGGCACCGAGCTGGAGGCCCAGCGCAACGCCTACACGTCGTTCGTCAACGACGTCGCCAAGAGGATCCATGCGATCGACCCCGACCACCCCGTCACCTCCACCGACGCGTGGACCGGCGCCTGGCCCTACTACAAGCGCAACGCACCCGACCTCGACCTCTACTCCATGAACGCCTACGGCGACATCTGCGGAGTGCGCCAGGACTGGATCGACGGCGGCTACGACAAGCCGTACATCATCACCGAGACGGGCAACGCCGGTGAGTGGGAGGTGCCGGACGACGTCAACGGCGTCCCCGACGAGCCGACCGACGTCCAGAAGGCCGAGGGCTACACCAAGGCCTGGGAGTGCATCACCGGGCACCGGGGCGTGGCCCTGGGCGCCACGATGTTCCACTACGGGATCGAGCACGACTTCGGCGGCGTCTGGTTCAACCTGCTGCCCGACGGCCTCAAGCGGCTGTCGTACTACGCGGTGAAGAGGGCCTACGCCGGTTCGACCGCGGGCGACAACACCCCGCCCGTGATCAGCGGGATGACGGTCTCCCCGGCGTCGCAGGCCCCGGCGGGCGGCGAGTTCACCGTCCGCGCCGACATCCGCGACCCCCAGAACGACCCCCTGACGTACAAGATCTTCCTCAGCGGCAACTACGCCAACGGTGACAAGCGGCTGGTCGAGGCGACATGGCGTGCCACCGGCAACGGCACCTTCGCCGTCACCGCGCCGGAGAAGCTCGGCGTCTGGAAGGTCTACATCCAGGCCGAGGACGGCCGCGGCAACGCCGGCATCGAGACCAAGTCCGTCAAGGTCGTCGCCCCGCCCGTCAGCGGCACCAACATCGCCCTGAACAAGCCCACCACCGCCTCCTCGGCCCAGGCCTCCTACGGCGACTGCCCGTGCCCGGCCGCCAACGCCACCGACGGCAACACCGGCACCCGCTGGGCCAGCGACTGGAGCGACCCGCAGTGGATCCGCGTCGACCTCGGCGCCCCCGCCCCGATCCGCAGGCTGCAACTGGTCTGGGACCCCGCCTACGCCAAGGCCTACGAGGTGCAGGTCTCCGACGACGGCAACACCTGGCGGACCGTCCACACCACGACGGCCGGCAACGGTGACGTCGACACGATCGACGTGTCGGCGACAGCCCGCCACGTGCGGCTGAACCTGACCGCACGCGGGACCGGCTGGGGCTACTCCCTCCACGAGTTCGGCGTCTACAGCTGACCGTCCCACCCGGGGCGGCACGTCCGCGGCCGGTCGGCCGGCCGCGGACGCACAGCCGCCGCGGCCCCGACCCCGGTCGCACGAGCGGCCGGACCGCGGGTGGCGCGAGCGAGCCGCTCCCCGCCACCCGCGGGCAGCACCACCCCCACCTCCACCATCCGGCAGGAGATCTTCATGAGACTGACGTCCAAACGGCTCACCGGGCTCCTCCTCGGCTCCGCCCTCGTCGCCGGCATGCTGGGCGCCGGCACGATCGCCTCGGCCGACGGCCCGGACGGCGGCACGCCCACCGCAGCCGCCGCGGCCGCCCCCCACACCGGGCACCAGATGGCCGTCTCCACCCAGGCCTCCGGCGACGACCCCGACGGGGACGGCTACATCCCGGCCGTACCCCAGGTCACCGGCGTCGTCCCGTCCACCGCCACCCCGCCCCCGGCCTACCACCACGAGTTCCAGGCCGGATGCTCCGTCACCCACACCGCGCCGGACGACCCGATCGTCTACCCGGGCCAGTTCGGCAAGTCCCACGACCACACGTTCATGGGCAACAGGTCCACCGACGCCGCGAGCACCACCGGCTCGCTCTACGGAGGGGCCACCACCTGCAAGGCGCCCGCGGACGCCTCCGCCTACTGGATGCCCTCGCTGTACAAGGGAGACCAGAAGATCCTGCCCGTGGGGCCGCAGGTCATCTACTACAAGGCGGGCGTGACCGACTACCGCAGTGTGCGGCCCTTCCCCAAAGGCCTGCGGTTCGTCGTCGGCGACCCGATGCAGACCGCCCAGGAGTTCCGCGCGCACAAGGGCTTCGTCGAGGGCTGGGAGTGCGGTGACAGCTTCTTCAACACCGACATCCCGGCGAGCTGTCCGAGCCGGCCCGACGTCCAGCTCAACCTGCGCATGCAGGCGCCGAGCTGCTGGAACGGCCTGTACCTCGACACGCCCGACCACAAGAGCCACATGGCGTATCCGGTGGTCAAGCCCGGCACCAACGACAACATGTGCCCGGCTTCCCACCCGGTCGCCCTGCCCATGATCGAGTTCAAGATGGCGTGGCCGGTCAACGGCGACATGAGCCAGGTCCGCCTGGCCAGCGGCCGCGGCTACTCCTTCCACTACGACTTCTTCAACGCGTGGGAGGAGCGCACCCAGAAGGCCCTGGTCGACCACTGCATCGTCGGCGGCCTCCAGTGCGACACCCGGGGCTTCGACCTGTACCGGCCCGAACGCGGGACGGTGCTGAACGAGGACCACCGGCTGCCGTAGTCCCGCCGGCGGCGCCCACCGGCCCGGTCACCCCCGGACACGAGGTGACCGGGCCCTGTGCTGTGCGCCGATGACGGCCGATCGACGGGGGCTTGACGTGGACCTTCACGGGGGCGAGAGTTTGGAGAGCGCTCTCCCGCTCAATCGGGCGGCTGACACGACTGGGGTGGGGATGACCGACGACGTGATCGATCTGATGCTCGACAAGCTCGATCTGACCCAGAAGGTACGGCTGCTGAGCGGTGCCACCACCTGGCGGACCGCCGGCGAACCGGCCGTCGAGCTGCGCCAGATGGTCATGTCCGACGGTCCGGCCGGCGTGCGGGGAGAGGCGTGGGACGAGCGGCGCACCTCCGTGCTGCTGCCCTCGGCGTCCGCGATCGGCGCGCTGTGGGACGAGGAGCTGACCGCACGGCTGGGCGGCCTGCTCGCATCGGAAGCGGCCCGCAAGGGTGTCGACATCGTCCTCGCCCCCACGCTCAACCTGCACCGCACTCCGCTGGGCGGACGGCACTTCGAGTGCTTCTCGGAGGACCCCGAGCTGACGGGCCGCACCGGGGCGGCGCTGATCCGCGGCATCCAGGAAGCCGGTACGGCGGCCACGGCCAAGCACTACGTCGCCAACGACTCCGAGTCCGAGCGCATGCACGTGGACGTCCGCGTCTCCGAACGGGTCCTCAGAGAGGTGTACCTGGCGCCGTTCGAGGCGGCCGTCGACGCGGGCGTGTGGCTGGTCATGGCCGGATACAACAGCGTGAACGGCACGACCATGACCGCCAGCGCCCTCCTCGCCGAACCCCTCAAGAGCGACTGGGGCTTCGACGGCGTCGTCGTGTCGGACTGGGGCGCGCTGCGTTCCGCCACCGCCCCCGCGCTCGCCGCGCTCGACCTGGCGATGCCCGGACCGCAGGGCCCGTGGGAAGCGGAGCTGGTCCGGGCGGTGCAGGACGGCCTCGTCCCCGCCGAAGCCGTCGACGACAAGGTGCGGCGCCTGCTGAGACTCGCCGCCCGCCTCCACGCCCTCGGCCCGCGCCGGCCCCGGCGCACACCGGCGTCCCCGTCCCGCGACACCCGCGAGCTGCTGCGCCGGACCGTCGCCGCCGGATCCGTGCTCCTGAGCAACCGCGGGGTGCTGCCGCTCGACCGGGCCGCCCTGTCGACCGTCGCGGTCATCGGCGTCCACGCCGCGACACCGCGGGTGCAGGGTGGCGGCAGCGCGGGCGTCTTCGACTCCGGCACGGTCACCCCGCTCACCGGCATCCGCGCCCGCCTGCGGGGACACGCCCGCGTCGTCCACGTACCCGGCCCCTCCCTGGGCGTGCCCCCGGCCCCGCTCGATCCGGACCGCTGCAGCAACCCCCGGTCCGGTCAGCCCGGGGTGCTGCTGCGGCTCCTGGACGCTGCCGGACAGGAACTGCTCGCCGAGCACCGCCTCTCCGGCAGGCAACTGGAGCCGCCGGTCGTCCCCGGTGCCCGCACCGTGGAGATCAGCGCCCTGATCAGGGCCGACACGACGGGGGAGTGGACCTTCGGTGTCGCCGGCTTCGGCCGCATGTCGCTCTCGATCGACGACCTGACGGTTCTGGACGGCGAGTTCCCCTGCACCACCGACGATCCCGCCGTCGTCCACGTGACTCCGCCCCTGCACACGGCACGGGCGACGATCCGCACCCACCGGCCCATCCGCCTGGTGGCCCGGCGCGAACTGGTGCCCGACACCGGACGGGCGGTGATCGTCGCCGCGGCACCTCCGCAGCGCGAAGCGGCGGCCGCGCTCGCCGAGGCGGTCGAAGCGGCACGCAGCGCCGACGCGGTGATCGTCGTGGTCGGCACCACCGAACACACCGAGACCGAAGGACGCGACCGCGCCGACCTGCGCCTCGGCGGCCACCAGGACGCGCTCGTCCACGCCGTCGCGGCCGCCAACCCGCGCACGGTCGCCGTGGTCAACAGCGGCGGCCCGGTGGAGCTTCCCTGGCGCGACGAGGCCGGCGCGGTCCTGCTCACCTGGTTCCCCGGACAGGAGGCCGGGTCGGGCCTGGCCGACGTGCTCTTCGGGCTCGCCGAGCCCGGCGGCCGGCTTCCGACCACCTGGGCGGCCCGTCTCGCCGACGCACCCGTGACCCGCTCGCAGCCGGCCGGGGGCCGCCTCGACTACGAGGAGGGACTGCACATCGGCTACCGCGCGTGGGCGCGCGCCGAGCGCGAACCCGCCTACTGGTTCGGACACGGCGAGGGCTACACGACCTGGGAGTACGGAGCGGTGCGCGTCCCGCCGCAGGTGACGCGGGGCAGTGCGTTCACCGTGGGCGTCCAGCTGCGCAACACCGGCGCGCGGGCCGGCCGCGAGGTGGTCCAGGTGTACCTGGCACGCCCCGACTCCGCCGTGGAGCGGCCGGCCCTCTGGTTCGCCGGCTACGCCGCGGTCCACGCGGAGGCCGGCGAGGCGACGACGGCCGTGGTGGACGTCCCCGCCCGCGCCCTGCGGCACTGGTCCGAGGAGGCCGGGACCTGGCGCACCGAGCCCGGGACCTACCGCGTCATGGTGGGCAGGTCGGCGGGCCGGATCCTCTGGCACGGGGAACTGGAGGTCCGGGAGCCGTCCGCCCGGTGACGGAGGCCGCCACCACAGCGGCCCAGCGGTCCAGCGGGCTCGGGCTCGGGCGAAGTCCTGCGGAGGGGCGCGTTCCCCGCGCCCCTGAGACCACGCCGTGACATGCCACGGGCGCATCGGCCGATTGGCGTGGACACGCCGGGGAGAGCCATGATGGGGCCGTGATCGACGAATCGGGCAGCGGGCCGGCGAACGGGCCGGAGGCGTGTCCCCGGTGCGGAGCGGAAGACATTGTCGCGGCCGCCGAGGCGACCGCAGGCAGCGGATGCATGCACTTCGCCGAGGGGACCGTCATCGCGGCCATGGCCGGGGCCGCAGGCACGTACTACGCCGACGACCGGGGCTGGCCCTGGCTCACGGCGGTCGGGGCCGTCGTCGCGGTGCTCGTCTTCGCCGGCACGATCGCCGTCGTCCGGAGCGGGAACCGGGACGCACGCAAGGCGCGGGCCGCCGTGGACCGCGCCACCGCGGCCGGCACCGCCGCCACCCACTACTGCGCCGCCTGCGGCGAGGCGTCCTCCCTCGCGACGCCGAACACCGGTTGACCGTTCTCGGCCCGGGAAGGACGCCGGCGGACGCCCGTCGAGCGCCTGCCGGCCGCCGAGCCGGCAGGGCCGAGGTGACGCCGTGCGCTATGCCCGCCGTGAGGAGCACGGTCACCATGGGCACATCCCCCGGACGCGACGGCCGTTCACCTTCGCTGCGGCCACGGTGCGACAGGTCGGCTGGTGGCGCGGTTCTGCGGCGTTGTGCCAACGAAGGATGACAGCGGCGAAGCCGGAGCCGGACGGTGTGCTCGGCCGGTCTCCCGCCGGCGAGCGGCGATTGTGCGCCGAGAGCCAGAAGCAGTGCGGTGACAGCCAGCACAGCGGCGGATGCAGGTGCCTAGAGTCACGGTGTCCGCCGCTCTCGTCCGTCTGCCGTGCTGCCCGGGTCCGGCGGACGGCAGCGGGGGAGAGCCCGGCAGCGCAGCACATCGGCGGCCACCACCCTGACGGCGGCGATGTGCTGGTTTCGACACGGATGGTTCTGCACCCCGCGGGAGGCTCGGAGATGACGTTCCGTTGAGTGCGTTCCGGACAGGACGATCACCCGGTGTACGGCTTGCTTCCGGCCGCTGCGCTCCGCCGCCGGTCCCGGCGGAGCGCCCCTGGTCCGGCGGCTCCACTGCTTGTGCCGGCTCCCGGCGACCCGCTGACACCCCTGACGGCGCACCACGGCGCACATCGTTCCACCTGCGGGCAGTCTGCCCGCCCCCACAGGGGGAAGGGAGATCATGAAACTGGGGATGCGGCTGCGCGAGCTGCGACGGGCAGCCGGTCTCACCCTGGAGGAGCTGGCCGAGGCGTCCGGGGTGAGCTGCCGGGCCATCAGCGACATGGAGCGCGGACACAGCCGCACGCCGCAGCCCCGCACGCTCGCCGCGCTCACCGCCGCGCTGAACGTGAGCGATCAGGAGCGGCTGCAGCTGGAGGAGGACGTCCGCGCGCTGCGTCGCAGCGGGACCGCCGCCCGCCCCGGGCTGTGTGAACCGCCGCGCTCCGTCGCCGACTTCATCGGCCGGGCGGACGAACTGGCGATGGTCCTCCGTGCCGCGGCCGGTGGAGACCGTGGCGGCCCGGTCCCGGTCGTCCTCATCCACGGGCAGGCGGGAGTCGGAAAGACCAGCCTCGCGCTACGAGCCGCCGATGCCCTCAGAGGGGACTGTCCCGGTGGCTGCCTCTACGTCGACCTGCGCGGCGTCGACCCCGCACCGCCCTCCCCGGGCGACCTCGCCGTACGCCTGCTGAGGGCGCTGGACGTACCGTCGCGGGCGGTTGCCGCCTCGGACGAGGAGCGGTGCGCGCAGCTGCGGGCGGTGCTGCGGGAGCGGCGCTGCCTGCTGGTGCTGGACAACGCCGCCGATGAGGCGCAGGTGCGTCCGCTGCTGCCGGGTGCGGGAGCCGGGCCGGTGCTGGTGACCTGCCGGCGGGTGCTCAGCGGGCTGGAGGGCGTCCGGCGGCTGGCGCTCGCCCCGCTGACGCCGGAGAAGTCGGCGGCTCTGCTGCGGGCGGTCGCCGACCAGGCGGCGGATCCTACGGCGGCGGGGGACGTCGCCGAGGTGTCCCGGCTGTGCGGGCACCTGCCGCTGGCGCTGCGCATCGCCGGCATCCGTCTGTCCACGAGGTCCGGCTGGTCGGTGCAGCATCTGCTGGAGCGGCTCGAGGACGAGGACCGGCGGCTGGCCGCACTGCGCACCGGCGATGTGAGTGTGGGGGCTGCGTTCGCCCTGTCCCACGCGCAGCTTTCCGCCGCGGCGCGGCGGGTGTTTCGGCGGCTGGCGCACCTGCCGGGGCCGGACTTCACCGCTCCTCTTGCTGTCCTGGTGACTGGCGACGACCTGGCGGACGTCGTGGATGTGCTGGACGACCTGGTGGAGCTCGGGCTGCTCCAGCCCCTCGGTGCCGACCGCTATCAGCTCCACGACCTGCTGCGGCTGTTCGCCGGTGAGCGGCTGCGGGGCGAGGAACCGGAGGGCGAGCGGGCGGCCGTCCGGCTCGGCATGGCGCGGCGAATGCTGGAGATCACGGTCACGGCGGGCCGCTGGTTCGAGCCCGGCTACGGTGCTCCGCCCGCTTCCTGGGCCGGTCCGGTGCCGCTCGCCACCGCCGAGGAGGCCGCGCACTGGCTGCGGTCGGAGACGGAGAACTGGCTGGGGGCCCTGCGGATCGCCGCCGGGGCGGGCGAGCACCGGCTGGTCGTGGAGACAGGCGAGGCACTGCACTGGTTCTCCGACACGGCGATCGCCTGGCGCGGCTGGTACGAGGTGTACGGACTGTCCCGGGCGTCCGCCGCCGCGCTGGGCGACCGCCGGCTGGAGGCGACCCATCTCAACTACTTCTCGTGGGCGGCCAGTGCCTGCGCCCACCGCTACGACGAGGGCCTGGCGGCCGCGCTCGCCGCCCGGGACATCGCCGCGGCGGACGGAGACCGCAAGGAGGAGGCGTGGGCGCTGCAGTACGCCGCGGACTCCGTGTACCTCGACGGGCGTCACCAGGAAGCGCTGGAACTCCTCGGGCAGGCCCTGTGCCCGGCCGACCTCGCCGGTGACCACGACGGGTACGTCCACCTGTTGATGCGCGTGGGCCGTGTACAGGACGCCCTCGGCCAGTACGAGGAGGCGCTGGCATCCTACGAACAGGCGCTGCGGGAACTGGCCGTACGGCCGGTTTCGGCGTACCAGGGAAGCCAGGCGACGGCCCAGATCCTTGTGTACACCGCACACGTGATGGCCCTCCTGGGACGGTTCGAGGAGGCATTGCAGCGGGCGGAGGAGGCGGCGGCGCTGGCAGTGACGGGGTCGGTTCCCGCGCTGGTCTGCCGTCTCCACTTCGTCAGGGGACTCGCGCTGGCCAGGCTGGGCGATCACCCGTCGGCCCGGGCCGAGCTGATCCAGGTGCTCCCGCTGACGGACCAGGTACCGATGTCCACCCGCGTCCTGTCCGACGAGGCCGCCGAGATCCTGGCGTCACTGGAGGGCTGACGGCCAGGATGCCGCCTCGGCACACGGCAGTTCTGCATGCCGTTCTGCATGGTCCGGCCGACCTGCTGCTGCTTTCCTCGTCGTACGGCCGCAGAGGCCGTCCCGCCAGAGCCCGAGCAGTCACAGACCCCGAGAGAGGGGCCCGTCTCCCCATGCCTCCCCCTGTTTCCCGCAGAGCGGTCCTCGCCGGCGCGGGCGTCGCTGCCGCGACCGCCGCCGTCGGCGGCCCCGCGGCCGCGGCCGGCCGCCACGCGCGCCCCAGGCCGACGATCGTGCTGGTGCACGGCGCGTTCGCCGACGCGAGCGGCTGGTCCCGCGTCATCGAGCACCTGACCCGCGCCGGACACACCGTCGTCGCCCCGCCCAACCCGCTGCGCGGCGTGCGCGCCGACTCCGCCTACCTCGCCGCGTTCCTCGCCACCCTGCCGGGCCCTCTGGTCCTGGCCGGGCATTCCTACGGCGGCGTCCTGATCACCAACGCCGCCCGTGGCAACGAAAACGTGCGGGCCCTGGTCTACGTGGCCGCGTTCGCCCCCGACGCGGGGGAGACCGTGCCCGCCCTGCAGTCCATGTTCCCCGGCACCGGGCTCACCGAGGCCGCACTGGACTTCCGCGCACACCCGCACGGCGTGGAGGGCTACGTCAAGCGGTCCGCCTTCCGTGAGGTGTTCGCCGGCGACCTGCCCCGGTCGGAGGCCGACCTGCTGTGGGCGACCCAGCGGCCCGGCGACACCGCGACCCTCTCCGAGGCGTCCGGCGAACCGGCCTGGAAGACGGTCCCCTCCCACTTCCTCGTCGCCCGCGGGGACAACCTCATCCCGGCCGCCGCGCAGCGCTTCATGGCGGACCGGGCCGGCGCGCACACCGTCGAGACCGATGCCTCGCACGCGGTGATGCTCTCCGAACCGCGCATCACCGCCGCCCTCATAGCAAAGGCATCACGATGAGCCACGTCACCACCTCCGACGGCACCCGGATCTTCTACAAGGACTGGGGCACGGGCCGGCCCGTCGTCCTCAGCCACGGCTGGCCGCTGAACTCCGACAGCTGGGAGGCGCAGCAGCTCTTCCTGGCCGAGCACGGCTACCGTGCCGTCGCCCACGACCGGCGCGGCCACGGCAGGTCCACGCAGACCTGGCACGGCAACGACATGGAAACCTACGCCGACGACCTCGCCGCGCTCCTGGACCATCTGGACCTGCGGGAGGTGACCCTGGTCGGGTTCTCCACCGGCGGCGGGGAGATCACCCGCTACATCGGCAGGCACGGCACCGCCCGCGTGGCGCAGGCCGTCCTCGTGGCCGCGGTGCCGCCCCTGATGACACGCCGGGACGACAACCCCGGCGGTGTGCCGCCGGAGGTGTTCGACGGCCTGCGCGCGGGCTCGCGCGCCGACCGCTCACAGCTCTACCGGGACCTCGCCGACGGCCCGTTCTTCAACCACCCCGCCCGGCCCGTCCCGCAGGGCGTGCGTGACGCCTTCTGGCTGCAGTCGATGGCCGCCGGACACCGCAACGCCCACGAGTCGATCGCCGCGTTCTCCGCCACCGACTTCCGCGCCGACCTGGCCCGCTTCGACGTGCCCACGCTGGTCATCCACGGCGACGCCGACCAGGTCGTGCCGTTCGAGGTCGGCGGCAGGGCATCGGCCGCGCTGGTCGAGGACGCCGAACTGCTCGTCTACCCCGGCGCTCCGCACGGCCTGACCGACACCCACAAGCAGACGCTCGGCGAGGACCTGCTCGCCTTCCTGGAAGGGTACGGAAGATGAGCACCATCGTGCTGATCCACGGACTGTGGGTGACGCCCCGCAGCTGGGAGCGGTGGATCCCGTACTACGAGGCCCAGGGGCACACGGTGCTCGCGCCCGCGTATCCCGGCTTCGAGGCCGAGGTGGAGGCGCTGCGGGCCGACCCCTCGCCCATCGCGTCGCTCACGGTGCCCGAAACCCTCGCCCACCTGGAGAAGGTGATCACCGCACTACCGGAGAAGCCGATCCTCATCGGCCACTCCTTCGGCGGGGTGCTCACACAACTGCTGCTCGACCGGGGCCACGGCGCGGCCGGGGTGGTCATCGACTCGGCACCGCCGCAGGGCATCCGGGTCAACCCGCCCTCGCAGCTGCGCTCCCTCTTCCCCATCTTCAACAACCCCGCCAAACGGCACCGGGCGGCGGGCTTCACCCCGGAGCAGTTCCACTACGCCTTCACCAACACACTGCCGCGGGACGAGGCGCGGGCCGCCTACGACCGGTACGCCATCGCGGCGCCGGGCAGCTGGGTGTGGACCTACGGCCTGATCGCCAACCTCACCCCCGGCAGGCGGGAGACCTGGGTCGACTTCCACAACGCCGACCGGGCCCCGCTGCTCTTCCTCGCGGGCGGGCGCGACCACATCATGCCGCCCGCCGTCAACAAGTCCAACCACCGCCATTACAAGGCCCCGGGGACCGTCACCGACTACCACGAGTTCCCCGAACGGTCCCACTGGACCTGCGCGGAGCCGGGCTGGCAGGAAGTCGCCGACTACGCCCTCGACTGGGCACTGCGCCATACGGAAGCCTGAGAAGCCGGCCTCATCCGGCTTGCACAGCCGGCGCGGTGCGCTGACGACCGCAGTGCACGCGCAGACCAGCGGCGGCTGACAGGCCCGGTCACGGGTCACGCCGGCCTCGCCGGCCAGATCCGGGCGGCGCGGGCGCAGCCGACGCACAGGGGACGCGATGCAGCGTCCCGCCGCGATGACGGCGCGCCTGCGTCCTGGACCGGAACTGCCCGGCCTCCCGGGTGACGATCAGCCCCGTCCGGCCCCACGCTCACCACCGAGCTGCTGCCCGTTGCCGCGCCCGTCCCCTGCGGGACGTGCCTCCAGGGCTGCTGCCGAAGCGCTGCTCTGTGCCGAAAGCAGGACCCCTCACACCCCACGGAGATCCGATGTCCGCATCCGCCGTCGCCGGCTACCGCTTCGACGACGCCGACCTGCCCGCATCCCCCGTCACCCAGGAGGAACTCGACCACCTCAGAACGACGCTGCTCTTCTCCGAAGCGGACGAGCGCGCACTGCGCCGGGCCTGGGAAATCCTGCGGGACCAGGTCGAGCAGATCCTGGACGTCTGGTACGGGTTCGTCGGCTCGCACCCCCACCTCGTCGCCTACTTCTCCACGCCCGAAGGCGAACCGATCGCCGGCTATCTGGCCGCCGTGCGACCCCGGTTCGGGAAGTGGATCGAGGACACCTGCACCCGCGCCTACGACGAGACCTGGCTGGCCTACCAGGAGGAGATCGGGCTGCGCCACACCCCGGCCAGGAAGAACCGGACGGACGGCGTCAGGTCGGTCTCCCACATCCCCCTGCGCTACCTCATCGCCTTCATCCACCCCATCACCGCCACGATCCGCCCCTTCCTGGCGGCCCAGGGGCACAGCCAGGAGGAGATCGAAGCCATGCACCAGGCCTGGTTCAAGGCGGTGACCCTGCAGGTCGCCCTCTGGACCCGCCCCTACGGCCCGGCCACCTGGTGACCTGGCCGGCCCGCACACGACACCACTGCCTGTACACCACACCGTCCCACGGCCCGGCACGGCAGGGACGACGAACACCGCACGAGAGGAAGGAAGGAGAACCATGTCTCCTCTGAGGACTCCTGTCGCCGCCCCCGACCGCAGCGCCACCGCCGGCATACTCCAGGGCGCCCTGGTGGACCTGCTCGACCTGTCCCTGCTCGCCAAGCATGCACACTGGAACCTCTACGGTCCGCGGTTCCGCTCGCTCCACCTCCAGTTCGACGAGGTCGTGACCATCGTCCGCGCACAGGCCGACGAGGTCGCCGAACGCGCCGCCACCATCGGGGCGAGCCCGGACGGCCAGGCGGCGGCCATCGCCTCCAGCAGCAGCCTGCCCTCCTTCGCCCCGGGCCGGATCAAGGACACCGAAGCCGTCACCACGCTGATGTCCGCCCTGTCGGCCGTCATCAGCCGCATGCGTGAGAGCACCGAAACCACGGGCATCACCGACCCGGTCACGCAGGACCTTCTGCTCGGCATCACCGGCGTCCTGGAAAAGCAGCTCTGGAAGCTCAGGGCCGGAACGAACGCCTGAGGAACGGTGACCCGAGCCGGGCACCAGCCCTCGCGGTGGCCCCGCCGACCGGCCCCCGGTCGTCACTACGGGTCACGGCACAACCGGAGAAGGGGAGTCGCGCCCCCGGCACCCTCTCGCGGCTCCTCGCGTCCCAGCACCCCTGCACAGCCGGTGACCGGTGTCCGTCGCGGCGGAGCCGCGGCACCGACTGCCGACCCCGCCGGCCAGCTCTCAGCAAACCGGCGGGGACACGAGGGCCGCGGCGGCCGGCTGTCCCCAACGCTGCGACGCCATCAGAACCTCGGCCCGCGCGACCCCTTCGGTCGAGCACACCGAGGAAGGACCCCTTGAACGCCGTCACGGCACCCAACCGCTTCATCACGAGCCAGGGCCGCACCCTGGCCTACCGCAGCATCGGGACCGGACACCCGATCGTCCTGTGCAACCGCTTCCGCGGCACGCCGATCCTCCACACCGCCGGCGACCACGACGTCATGTTCCCGGTGGAGAACTGGTACGCCCTCGACCAGCAGCTCCCCACCCTGCGGCTGACCACCTGCCCGCGCGCTGGCCACGGACCCCACCAGCAGCACCCGGAAGCCTCCGCCGCGTACATTCGCCGCCTTCCTCACGTCCCGATGACTCCTGCGCCGCCCGGATCGAATCGACGATGCCCACTCCCGAGGAGCATGTGATGCTTTCCGCACAGTCCAGCCCGGTCGTGCGCGCCACCCTTCCCACCGTGGAGGCGTCACTGCCCGCGATCGCCGAACGCTTCTACCAGCGGTTGTTCGACGAACACCCCGCTCTGCTGAGCGACTTGTTCAACCGGGCGAACCAGGCCAACGGCTCGCAGCGTGAGGCGCTGGCCGGCGCCATCGCCGCGTTCGCACGGCTCCTGGTGGAGCACCCCGAGGAACGCCCTGACGCCGTCCTGGCGCGCATCGCCCACAAACACGTCTCGCTGGGCATCACCCCCGATCAGTACACCATCGTCGGCAGACACCTCCTCGGTGCCGTGGCGGAGGTCCTCGGCGAAGCCGTCACCCCGCAGGTCGCCACCGCCTGGGACGAGGTCTACTGGCTGATGGCCAACGCTCTGATCGCCGCGGAGGCACGCCTGTACGCCCAGGCGGCCGTCGCCGGCGGCGACGTGTGGCGGAGGATGGAGATAGCCGAACGCCGCGAGGAGACCGCCGACGTCGTCTCCCTGACCCTGCGTGAGCCCGACCATGAGACGGCCCGGCGCTTCCTGCCCGGACAGTACGTCGGCGTCCGGGTCGAACTCCCGGACGGCGCCCGCCAGATACGCCAGTACAGCCTCTGCTGCGCACCCGGGAGCAAGACCTGGCGCATCACCGTCAAGCGCGAGAAGCCGGCCGGCCCCGGCGCTCCCGACGGAGAGGTGTCCTCCTGGCTCCACGCCCACGCACACGCCGGCGACACCCTGGAGGTCTCCCTTCCCTCCGGGGACCTCGCCCTCCACGACGCGGACACCCCACTCCTGCTGGCCTCCGCCGGAATCGGCGTCACCCCCATGCTCTCCATGCTCCATCACCTCGCGCTCTCCGCCTCCACCCGCCGGATCCACGTCCTGCACGCCGACCGGAGCCCCGCCCACCACATCCACCGCGAGGAACAGGCCGAACTCGTGAGCCGGCTGACGAACGCGTCCCTGCACCTGTGGTACGAGCGCGGTGCCAGGACGCTCACCGGGCCGGACGCGTCCGAAGGCACCGTGAGTCTCGACCGCCTCCCGCTGACACCCCGGACGGACGCCTACCTGTGCGGCCCCCTGCCCTTCATGCGCGCCTTACGCACCGGCCTCCTCAACGCCGGACTGCACGCCCGCGCCATCCACTACGAGGTCTTCGGGCCGGACCTCTGGCAGAGCAGGTGAATACGCCCGGCCCGGCGAGCCGGCCTCCGCCCCTCATCGCTTCCCCGCGGCCTTCACGACTGCGCTGTCACCCGCAGTGGCCTCGAGGAGAACTCCGCAAGAGGAAAGCAGTCCGGACGTCAGAAGGAGAAGACATCATGAGCACACAGACTCTGTTCACACCGGTACGCCGCCCATTGGCCATTCTGCTGGCCCTGCTGGCCGCAGTGAGCGGACTCCTCCTGCCCGGCGCAAAGCCGGCCTTCGCCGACACTCCGTTCAATCGGATCAGCTTCACCTACATGGAGGTCGAGAGCTGGGGCAATGCGGACTATGCGGAGTCCTATCACGCCTTGATCGCCAGCATCCGCAACGCCGCCGCCCACCGCCTGCGGGACGACGTCTTCGAAACGCAGGACGAGCGCGTGTCACTGATGTCCGTGCGTCTCTACAGCGGCAACACCTGGCTGCGCCTGTGGATCGAACCCCACAACCTCTACCTCAGGGGCTTCACCAACATCCACGGCACGTTCATGGCAGCCGACCCCGAGTACAACCTGCGTGACACGCTCGCACAGTTCCCGACATACCCGAGCAACGACCAGAACACCGGGTTCGTATACGACCCGGCTGGTGGCGGCACACTGCCGTTCGACAGCACCTACGGAAGTATCAATCGCGCCGCAGACCGCGACAGGTCCGAGCTGCCCATCTCCGCCAATTCGGCGTGGAACTACTTCTACCAGCTCGCCTACGTCCAGCGCCCCTGGGAAGGCAACGCACGGCGAGCGACCGCCTCGTCCTACCTGTTCTTCACCCAGTTCATCAGCGAGGCCACCCGCTTCGATGACATCTACTACTACATGCACGCCGCCGTCGGCGACAGCAATTGGCGACGGGACGGCATGGGAGAGAACCAGATCGCCATGGCGAACAACTGGGCAAGAATATCCGACTGGGCCCGCGCCTATCTCGGGCCCACCCATCCCGGACCTCTCGTCATCATCGGCCTGCACGTCATCAACAACTGGGAACAGCTGCGACGGGTACTGAACACGGCGAAACACCGGTAGGTCCAGGACCGCGACAGCAACGAGGGCCTGGCCGGCCCGACGGGCCGGCCAGGCCGGCGTCGCACACGGCCGCGCACCGGCCCGCACTCTTCGCATCGCCTACCCGGCCGGGCAGCCATCCGCCCGATGTCACGGCACACCCGATGCGGCCGTGTCTGCACGGGCGAGGCCCCTTCCGCCCGGCTGTCCCGCCCGGCAGCAACCAGAAACGAGCCCCTGCCGGCCGACCGGGCCGGCCGGCCCGTACCCACCATCCAGGGAGAGCCATGAAGACGACCCTCACGTACATCGGCACCGCGACCGTCCTCCTCGAAACGGGCGGCCTGACCCTGCTGACCGATCCCGCCTTCGACCACGCGCCCACGGAGTACCCCACGGGACCCGTCACCCTGCGCAGCCTCACCGGCCCCGCCGTCGAGGCCGCCGACCTCCCGGCCCTGGACGCGGTCCTGCTCAGCCACGACGAACACCCCGACAACCTCGACGCCGCCGGCCGGGCCCTGCTCGACGGCCGGACCGTTCTCACCACTGTCAGCGGTGCCCAGCGGCTCGGCGGCCAAGCGGTGGGGCTCGCCCCCTGGGAGACGCACGAACTCACCGGCGAACGCGGGACGCTGCTCGTCACCGCGGCCCTGGGACGGCACGCCGGCGACGTCATCGGCTTCCTGCTGCGTACTCCCGGCGAGGACGAGGCCCTGTACGTCTCCGGCGACACCGTCTACTACGACGAACTCGACGAGATCGCCCGGCGCTTCACCGTCGGCGCCGCCGTCCTCCACTTCGGAGCCGCCCTCGTGCCGTACTTCGGCGACGACTACATCACCATGGACGGCGAGCAAGGAGCGCGCCTGACGCGCGCCCTGGGCGCCGGAACGGTGGTACCCGTGCACTACGACGCCTGGGACCACTTCACCCAGGGACGTGACGGCATCGCCGCTGCCTTCGCCGACGCCGGCCTGGCGGACCGCCTGCACTGGGCCGAGCGCGGCATCCCGACCGTGATCGACACCCGGAGCGCAACGTCGTAAGCACGGCAACGGCGCAACCCTGCGGCCCGCGATCCGCAGCCGGCCGGCGACCCCCGCGCCTGAGAGACGGCCGCCCTCGACACCGCCCCTGCAGGCACCTTCTGTGAGTCCCATCCCTCACCCACCCGTCCAGCGCGACTGCATCAGGAGACCCTCATGATCCAGGCCACGGGACGGGTGAGGCCAAGGGACATAATGACTCCCGCTTGGTCCCCGGTCGGTACGGCAATCCAGTAGAGCCAGCACGTCGACAGCGTCCTTGACTGGTCGTCCCTCGCGAGCTTCACGACCACAGCCTGCCACTTCGAGGCGCACCTGTTCGAAGTCGAACGTGAAACGACAGGTTCAGACCTTGCCGCGAAACCCCGCCAGGCGGGCGGATCATACAAAGCCGAAGAACCGCGCCCACCAGCCGGGCCGCGCTGCGAAGTGCTCCAGCGCGCTGAGGCCCTCGTAGTCGCTCTCCAGCAGTTTCCCGGGGACACTCACATAGCCGAGGTCCACCAGCGCCCGCGAGGTCCGGCACCCCTTCCTCGCACTCCTCTTCCGCGCCGAGAAAGCCCCGGGTTGAGCCGCCGCTGGAGAGAACCAGCCGGACCACGAGTTTCTTCAGTGGCCATCCCAGAGAGTGAGTGGCTTTGTGAGGTTGCCCGGCCTTTGATCTTCTGCCGCGGTGGGGTGTTTGAGACGGGGACGTGTGAGCACGCGAACTGTACGACCTATTCGGTACGACAGAGGAGGTCCGCGTGTCGGGCGAGCAGAAGTCGAAGGCGCATGTCGAGCAGGCCAAGGGCAAGGCCAAGGAGGCTGTCGGCCGGGCTGCCGGAAACGAGCGCATGGCCGCAGAGGGCAGGGCGGACCAGCAGCGCGGTGACGCGCGCCTGGCCAAGGAGAAGACGAAGGACGCCTTCCGCCGGTGATCTGACGGCAGAGCACATGAATGCGGCTGGGGCCACACCCTCTCAGGGGTGGCCCCAGCCGCATTCATCACCCTCGCCGCCGATGCGGGGTTGGCGGGCCATGGGGCCCGCCGTTGTCGGTCAGGACGTCTTCGTGCCGTTCTGCAGCATGTACAGCTCGTCGCCGTAGGGCTCGGACGGCTTGACGCACTCCAGCCTGACGAACTCCCGGTAGGTGGCCATGACGGTGTCTTCTTCCGTGTTTCCGCTCGGGTGCCGTCGTGTCGGCACCACCGTGGGCCGCCGGTGCTCCCGGGTGCGCGGAGCGGCCCTGTGCCGCGTGCCGGGGCGGGCGCCCTTCCCGGCTCTCGGCTGCTGATGCCGACCCCCGTTAACTATCCTGCGGATACGTTTGCGCACTCTGCGTAGTCACGGGTGTTGTGGGCGTGCCGACGCGAACTTCCGCAGTCCGCGCACGCCGGAGCACTCACCGCGGACGGCCGTGAGCGGGAGGCGCTGAAGGCGCATGCCGAGGGACCGTTCGAGGACGTCTCCCGCGCCCCCAGCCGGCCGTCCTGTTGATTCCACCTCGAGCGGACAATGAACGCCTGCCAAAAGCCGATGAGTTCGCAAGACGGTGGTCGTCTACATGGGTGACCGCGCACCGCGGCCCGACGCCACTCCGAAGGACCCGACCATGACCTCCACCGCGCTCTCCGCCGCCACCGCCCCCGTTGTCTCCCGCCGCGCCGACCGCGCGCTGTGGGGTCTGCAGATCCTGCTGGCCCTGTTCTACGGCGTCGCCAGCGCCGCCCCGAAGCTCGTGGCGCACTCCTCGGCCACCGCCACCTTCGACGCGATCGGCTGGGGAGACTGGCTCATGTACCTCACCGGCATGCTGGAACTGGCCGGTGCCGTCGGCCTGCTGCTCCCGCGCCTGGCGGCGCTCGCAGCCCTCGGCCTGGTCGGCGTGATGCTCGGCGCCGAGGTGTTCACCTGGGCCTTCCTGAACGGCGGCAACTGGGCCACCCCGCTGATCGCCGCCGCCCTCCTCGGCACTGTCGCCTACGGCCGACGCCACACCCTGACCGTCCCGCGCCGCCGCTGACCGGCCCGAAGAGTACGACGACAGGGAGAACGCGCCCCGACCGTGCAGACTGCACGAACCAAGGCCTCTGCCAGTCCCTCCCGTCCATCGAAGACGCACGGACATCCCACCGGACAGTGGCTGGACCTCGTCTGCTCCTCGCCGCTGACCAAGCATATGGAGCCGCTCTCATGGCGCGACGGGTCAAGTAGGGGGCGCTCACAGTCAGTCTCCGTGCGCGCGGCACCGCCCACCACAAGATCGGAGCCTCCCGCGCCTTGCGTGGACGGCCGGCACGGGAGGCTCCGCCACTCCGGGGGGACGAGGAGGCCGTTGCGCTTTCACGGCCCCGCATTCATCTGGCCTACCGCCGCCTGCACCCGCTGATAGGCGCGAGCCCGGGCCATGCCCGGACCGCAAGCCGTCCCCGGCATCGGCCACGCACGTGCGTACGGCTCCGGCAGCACTATGACGTGCTCGGCCTCGAAGGATCGCACCGCCTCCCAGCTGGCCGGCTGCGCCGCCCCGGCACGGGACGCGAGGATCTCGCGCAGGACGGCCAGCTCGGCCGGGTCGCAGGTTTCCGTATTCATGCCGATCACCATGCAAGATCCGGATGAGACGGCCCGGGCTTGTCGCCCCGTCCTTCCCCGCCGGTGCAGGGGTGCAGCAGTCCAGGACGTCCTGGTGCAACTCCGACGTCACCACCGGGCTATCGCCGTCAGCGGCATCGCCGATGGTGTCGGGCCTGCAGGAGCGGGACCGCAGCGTGCTGGGCACCGCACCCGCGTTGATGTGGCCAACCTGTGCCCGAAATCCGCCCTCCCCGGCCTTCAGCGGTGGGGAGCAAAAGCGGGCCAGCTATAGCGATCGTGTCATAACCGCAGGTCAGCGCAGTCTTGGCGGGCCGTTCAGGGGTTGACGGGGTGACTTGCGAAAGCTTTACTCACGGAGCTTATGTAGATCTTGTCCCGGCAGTGGCGATGTCGAGGTGGCTCTCACCGAGCCGGTGCATGACCCTGACCTGGGCGCCGGCGAATCCCGGCGGGACGGAATACAGATTCCCGTCGAAGGAAACGAGGCACTGCGGGCTCACGGTCCGCTCAACCTCCAGCTCGGCCGGGAACGGCCGGACCGGGACGTCGAGCAGCATTTCAGCGGCAGCGAGTTCACCGACGGTGACCTTGACCCCGTCCACCGACCGGCGGCGTTCATCCATGCGGACGGTGATCTTGTCGATGCCGGATTGGGCCTGGACGACGGTCAGCGCGTCGGGAACCGTGCGCCACCAGCGTTGGGCTGCCGAATGGTTAGCCTTCTCGACGACACCCTTGCGGTTGCCTCGACGAGGCGGACAAATGTCGACTCCGACGCCGTAGTACTTCGCGACCGCGGCAAAAGACGCGGTGACCTGCCCGCTGGAGGGGTAACAGACCGTGGCCATCCGGTCGAAGCGCCACCGCCTCGCGGTCCCGCCCAGCTTGCGGACCACCTGATCGAGGGCCTGGACCAGGTGCGGGAAGTCCTCGGACTCCGCCAGCACCGCCCGCCACCGGCCCGAATGCGCGAGCGCCCCGACCAGCAGGTGAGCGTGCTCGCCCACTCCCCACAACTCGGGCGCGTCCGGAAGCTCCAGCCAGTCGAACTGGATCTCCTCGCCCGGCGGATGCGCGATCACCGCGACGTTCCGGCCCGTCGCGGCGTGACACGGCTCGCAGTGCGGCCGGACCTGGTAGCGGCGAAGCGCACGGGTGAAGGTCGAGTAGCCGCCTTCATAGCCCAAGTCCCTGACCTCGTCGAACAGGGTCGAGGCCCACAGATGCGGATCATCGGCGAGCCGCTGCCGGCAGTACTGCAGGAAAGGCACGAACGCGTCCGGGCTCTGACGTCGCTGGCCAGGGACCTGGTCGCCGTTCAGATAGGCGCGGATCGTCTTGCGGTCACGTCCCAGATGCCGCGCAATCGCTGAGATCGTCCAACCCTGACGACGCAGTGTGTGAGACTTGCGCACGCAGGCTCTCCACGACACTCCGATCCCAGTTCGACACGCCGGGCAAGATCACACGATGAGTGGGGAGATCGCCTGAGCAGGTTTGGCCGGTTCAGGAGCCGCGGATGGGAAAACGCGGTTCCCATCGCACTCCATGCTGACCCCTCCGATATGTTCTTCCGGGCTCGCGCCAGCGGGTCCCACGCGTATTCGAGGGGGAAACGTGCCTGGTGAGCGGCTTGACGCGGAGTCGGTCCGGTCCTGGCGGGAACAGGCCGACGCGGCGCTGACGAGGCTGATGCAGTCCTTCCTCCCCACGCACGGCTTCCCGCCCGGCCGCAACGCCGTGATGCTCGCAACCGACGACAGCAACCAGGCGACGGACGCGCTCGTGGACCTGACGCCGATCCCCTCCGACCTGACCACTCTCTACTGGGTGATCAGCGAGGCTTCCCTGCCCGACGTTGACAACGGGTACTTCATCCACTCACCAGCAACGGTGGCGGAACACTTCCGCGAGTACGGCCCCGCTTCGATCGACGGCGAATCGATCGCACTGGTCTTCGCCAGCGACGGCGGGGGCCATCTGTTCGCGATCGGAGACAGCGGACGAGTCTGGAAGTCCACCACGGCCTCCTGGTTTGACGACTTCGAGGTCGCCGCGTCCAGCTTGCAGGATTTCCTCGAACAGCTCAGCCGACAGATCGCGAACCAGCCCTGACCATCAGCCGAAGAACAAACCGGCCCCCTGCCCCACGGAGGTCATGTCACTCCAGACTGGGGAATCGCGAGCAGGTGTGGGGTCACCCCTGAACAGAGGGTGGCCGATTTCAAAGAGCGTCATCACCGCCGGTCTGGGCCGGATGATCACGCCTCGGATGTGTCGCCACGCGATGGCCAGCAACGTCGCGGACGCCGGCGGCAGCCTGGACGAGGTCCAGGCCCTGCTCGGCCAGAAGAATCCCCACTCGCCAAGTCCGTATCTCCACCCGAGCCGCACTTGGCTTCGGGACGCCATCGAGCGGGTTCCCTCGCCTCGCTTGCAGTTCGGGAGCGAGGGCCGGTGACCATGATCCACGCCGTCGTCTCCGCCGAGCCCGCGGCGGGCGAGCTTACCGGTTCCCTGCGCGAGGCGATCAGCCCGGATTTTCTGCAGCTCATGGGCTGAGACCCTCAGGTCAGGCTGCTGTTCATCCCGCGCGACCATCCGCAGTTCAGCGCACCGGAGTGCCTGGTCGCGGGCTGCGACAAAATGGTCTACTGCCGGCTCAGGCGGGCAGCTACGTCAGTAACGGGGGCAAGCAATGGACATCAACTCCAGTGAAGGGCAGCCCCCTTGCGCGTCGAAGGTAGTACTATGCAGCGCGAGGCGTACTGGTTGGCCTGGGGGGCTGAGCCGGTGCGGGGATTTGCGGCACGAGAGCCGCCAAGCACAGACGGGAGAGCGAGTTTCGTATCAAACGTCGCCGGTCTGGGGGATCGGCGGTTCGGACTGCTGATCGCAGTCCGGCAAGACCGTCTGTGCTCACGCATCGATGGCCGGTTTGGTGCTGATCCGCTCGGTGCTGCCTCACGTCCGACCAATCGATGCACCCGTATCTCGGAGGCATCTCATGGGGACACCCCCGCCGTCGCCGGTGTGCAATCACCGGGTCTACCAAGTTCTGATTGTCTTCCTCGCGGCCTCTGTCGTTGGCCTTGCCGCGGGAATCTTCATGGCGTCCATCGGCATGTCAGTGCTGGGAGCTATCGGCACCGGCGGCGTAGCGCTCGTCGCGTCCGCCACTCTCGGGCTCACGGCAGTGGCTTACGTCAACCGCTCGTAGCCAGTAGAAGGTCCCGAGGGGCGGCTCGTCTTGGGCCGCCCCATGCCTTGTTAGCCCGCAGCCGGGGCATGGGCGCCCGCCACGAACCGGCCTTCCTCCGCCGCTGGCCGTCTTTCACCGCCCGGACGGCCCGCTGTCGGCGGCGGCGCCGTCCACGCATGCCATGTGACGGATTCCGGTCTGAAACCCAGCCGCCCGGCAAGTAGAACCTGGCCGGGTGAACAGACGATGTCAGGCGTTGACGGGGGACTGCGCGGGAATCTCCGAGCTCGGGTCGCTCGCACCGGCAGGGGCAGCCTTGCTGGTGGACTTCGCCCGCCGGTTTCGGGGCCGCGCTGTCGGCTCGGTGGCACCGATCGCGGTCAGCTCGGCCGGAGACCACCCTGATGCCGCCGCTACGGCGTAGGCTTTTCCGGTACGGGACTTCGGTCTCGGCGAACTCGCTCTGCAACCGGATCCGGGTGGCGAGGAGTTCCGCCAGCGGGGCCACGGCGGCCTGCTTCGCGGCCTGGAAGTCTCGGGCCTTCTTGAGGATCTCGTGTGCATCCATGCCCCGCATCATGCCCACCTTGCAGATCTACGCTGCCCATCGACGCCAAGAGCGCCGCCGCCCGCTGTGTCTTGGCGGTCGCAGTCATACTTCTCGACGTGACGACAGTGATGAAGAAGTTCCTGTGGGGAGGGCTGGCCCTCATAGCCCTCGGTCTGTACGTGGTCCTGATCTGGAAGGGACCGTGGCTGTTCGACGGTGCACATCTTCGGAAGAAGGACCTCCAGCCGGCTGACGGCGTGGTTATCACGGGCTTTCGAACGATGCTGGTCGCCCTCGGCGTTGCAGTCACAGCCGGGATC
Organism: Streptomyces genisteinicus; assembly: GCF_014489615.1. Lineage (GTDB taxonomy): Bacteria > Actinomycetota > Actinomycetes > Streptomycetales > Streptomycetaceae > Streptomyces > Streptomyces genisteinicus. The sequence continues at coordinate 16,494 of NZ_CP060826.1, read as the reverse complement.
GGTCTGTTCTACACACACCGAAACCACCAGCACGCCCTGGAGCAGTTGGAGCACACCCGGGCGAAGGACCGTGAGCAGGCAGAACTCACCCGGGAAGACCAGGTGACTGGCAGATACGTCGAAGCGATCAAGCTCCTGTCTGCACGTGATTCGCGGGACGACGGGCCGAGGCTGACCGAGCGGGATCTACGCGCTGGAGCGCATCATGCGCGACTCCGAAAAGGACCACGACACGGTGGTCCAAGTGCTCGCGGCCTTCGTACGCCAGCACTCCCCAGTCCCGGATCCCGAAGTGGCGGCTATGTCCGGGGAGTTGGATATCCCGGGGCCGAAGGACGACGTGCAGGCAGCGCTTACGGTCCTCGGCCGGCGCCCGAACAGGTCGGAAACTCAGCTGGACCTGTCCTTCACCGCCCTCTGGAGAGTCGACCTGCGCGGCGCACGACTCCGGGGCGCAAACCTGTTCGGTACCGAGTTTCACGGGGCGGACCTCAGGAGTGCGGACCTGGAGGAGACACTCCTTTCCGCGGCGAACTTCCAAGATGCTCAGGTGGGAGGCCTCATTCTTCGTGGGGCGAATCTGGTTGGTGAGCGCGTAGCGGCGGACCTGACTGTTAGCCAGCTTCTGTCGACCACGTTCGATTCGGCTACGCAGCTGCCGCTGAACCTTGCCAGCGATCCCGAGGTGAAAAGGCAGCGGATCGTCAAGCGGAGGCGTACGAGGCTCGCTGGGGTGGGGAGAGGGAAACCGGCTGAGGAAAGGGCCGCAGAGTTGGCTCTGGTCCGCGTTCTTCAGACCCGAGTGGCCCCGCGGTAGTCGCTGGCCGGCATGGCGGAGTCGAGTGCGACCACTTCGACCTGCGGCCGGTGCGGGGCGCGTGGAGGACCCGGCCGTCGCCCGCGTAGAGGCCGACGTGGTAGATGAAGGCGTTCCGGCGAGCCCAGAAGAGCAGGTCACCCAGACGGATTTCACCGCGGGTTACGGGCCGGTGAGCTGTGGCCTGGTACTGGGCGGCGGCGGTGCGGGGGAGCTGGGTGTGGGGCCAGTAGGCGTACTGGCCCAGGCGGCTGCAGTCGAAGCCGACGGTGGAGGAGGCTACGTAGCGCCCGCGAACGTAGCCGTTGCCGCGGCCGGGACCGGCCGGTCCGCCGCCATAGGCGTACGGGGTGCCGATCCGGGCGGCGGCCCGGCGCAGCGCCTGCGAGCTGGCGCCGCTGCCGCCCACGTTCAGCAGGGGAGCACCCTCGTAGTCCTTCATCATCTCCATGATGTCTTTGACGTAATAGAAGGTCTGCCCGTCGGAGAAGGACTTGGGCGGGACGCCGCGGTAGTGCTCGACGGCGCCCCAGTTTGCGTTGTAGCCGGCGAGCGCCAGGCGGCGGACGTCGTCCTTGAGGCCGGAGGCCTTGGCGTCGCCGAGCAGGGAGCACATGTAGCGGCCTTGGGCGGTCACAGCGTCGCCGACGTCGAACGGGTCCACCCTGCCGTTGCCGTCGGCGTCGTTGCGGTACGTCGCCCAGGTGCCGTCGACGAACTGCGCCGGTCCCCGCGCGCTCCGGTTCGGCCCCGCTGCCACCTACCGGGACGCCGGATGACGAAGGACCGGCCGGTGCGGGATCTGCCTGCGGACGCCGACCGGCTCCGCGTCCTGGAGCTGTGGCTCCAGCTGTCCTTCCAGCGGGTCCGGGACCGCATCGCCGACCTGGACCGCTGGGACGTGGAGCGCTGCCGAGGTGCCGCGGCCGCGCCCGCGGTGCCGGACTGGGTGGTCGAGACCGGTATCGGCGCCGACCGGCCCCGTCTCTACGTCCATGTCGGCGGCTGCCATGTGGCCGGCACCCGCGTGCACGCGGTCACGCGCGACGTCGCGGCCCGGGCCGCGGCCGATGGCGTCGAGGCGTGTGCGCACTGCGGCGCCGACGCGGCCCTCGGCATCATCTGACCAACGGGCAGCAGGCCAGTCGACCTTCGGACGTGCTGCGGGCAGGCCGTTGATGTGGCCGGCGGCGAACACCGTGGCGCGGGCCGAGCATCTTCGGGGGCTCCTCCCCCTCGAGCACAGCCTCCACGGGGACGCTGTCGCGGCTGCGCCGGCAGGTGGGGTTTCTCGTGCCGGCCCTCGGTGACGTCGCCTGGGTAGCCCTGTGGGGCTCATGAGCCGACTACGAGCACATCCCCGACACCCGGCAACTGGAGATCCTCAACTTCTACTCCCATCACGCGGCGAACCTGATGCGGTTCTTGATCCGCCTGGGCGCCACCCTGCATGAGGCAGCCGACGCCGGTCAGACAGATCGGGTGTCCTCAGCCAGTTCCGCACCTTCAGCGTTCACTACGTACTCCAGGAATGCCATATAAGTTTCGCGCTCTTCCTGTGTTCCGTACAAGGCTAGCAAGCCACGCGCGTACTCCAGCTTCGGGCCTATCTCTTGGCCCCGTGGGTGAGCATGTGACCACAGTTCGAGATTCCCGGACCGGAGCCGCCCTCGTTCGTCCATCACTAGCGGTCCGTCGGTGCGGTTGTCGTGCCTGACCCCGTTGACATGGTGCACCTGCTCGGTCGGGAGTAGGGGGCGGCCGAGGATTTTTTCGATTTCAATGCGGTGCTCTCCTTTAGGGGAATTTCCGAAACCCTGTGAGATCATCCGGTAGCCGTCGGGGTTGAGAGAACCACGTGCTTCCTCCCGCTTAGCCGCCAGCGCGCATTCGCGGGAGCAGTAGATGGTGGCGAGCGAACTCTTCCGCTTTGTCACCTTGCCGCACCGTTTGCAGACACATTCAACTTGGCGGCTCGCGCTTTTGCACTTGGTTGAGCAAAAACGCCGCACACCTACCAGCGACGGACTCAGGTAACGTTCCTTACCGCACTCCTCGCAGGGAACCACTGCGCCTTGGCGGGTGCTGCCGGACATATTTCGACACACAATGCCGCAGTAGACGACCCCTGAGGCAGGGATTCTCGTCGGGTTTCGCTGGAATGTCGTTCCGCACCGCGAGCAAACTACGTCGGCCATTCGTGTGGCCGACTTCTGGCATGTTCGTGAGCAGTAGGCGAGTCGACCGGATTCGACGGCTGTGTACTGCGCGTAGGTGCCTTTGAAATCTGAGCCGCATGCAGGGCAGGTGAGCGCTTGACGGGGGCGGCGTGGTGCCCGGCGCTTGGGTTCTGCAGGGCGCGCGGCCAGGATTTCTCGATAGTGGCGGTAACACAGGCCCCGGTAGTAGACGGTTCGTGGACACTCGTGGTGCAAGCAGGCAGGCTCGCTCATGTGAATCCCTCTAATCACGTTAGGTTGATGACCCCGGGATTGTGGCCACAACCTCCAGAATCATCTTTGTCACCAGAGCTCTACATGGGATTCAGTAACATGTATTGAAGGGATTACGCCAGGTAGGCTCAGGTGTCGATCTCAAATGGCGCCTCAAGTACTATTCATTCGGTGCATGAAATATGACGAGGGTCATGCCGGGTCCGTCAGGTTGTACAGGTCGTCGCGGACGAGGGAGTCGCGCTCGGCCGCGGTAAGCCAGCGGGCCCGGGAGCCGCGGTGATCCTTCTCCACCCATAGGACGTCGTTGACAGTCTCGGCGACGGGGCGCAGGTGGCTGATGACGGCGAGCAGCTTGTCGGGGCCGACCTGGGTGCGCAGGACCTGCAGGGCGCTGTCGAGGGCGGCGGTGTCCAGGGTGCCGAAGCCTTCGTCGAGGAAGAGGCTCTCCAGACGGGTGCCGCTGCGGCTGTGCATTTCCATCAGAGCGAGGGATAGGGCGAGGGAAGCCTGGAAGGTCTCGCCGCCGGAGAGGGTGCGCGAGCTGCGGCGGTTGTGGCTTCCGAGGTTGACGATGTCGAAGTTGTCGGCGAAGCCCAGCCGTCCTCCGGACAACTGCTGCAGCAGCTCACTGCCGTGTGCGAGCAGCGCGCGGGTCCGCAGGTCGGTGAGGTGACCGGGGAACTTTCCGTCCGTTAGGTGCGCGGCCACGGTCTGCCATGCGGCCTTCTGGCGCTGTCCGGCGTCGATCGCCGTCATGAGGCGGTCCTTATGCGGGATCTGGGACAGGGCGTCCTTCTCTTCCCGCAGCGCGCGGGCGGCCTCGCTGCGGAGGGTTCCGGCCTGGCTGGTCAGGCTGTCCAGCAGCTCGGGGCCCAGGGGGTCCGTGCCGGGGGCGACCAGCGCGGCGGCGATGCAGGGGTAGGTGGCGGCCAGTGCGTCGGCGTGCACGGCAAGCTGGGCGGCCAGGTCTGCCATGGCCGCCCGCGCGACGGTTTCGTGCTCGTCGAGGGATGCCAGCAGCCGCGTGGTGAACGTTTCAAGGGCGGCGGCGTACTCCTGGGTGGTTGTTGCATCACCGGTTCCGTGAGGGCGGGTGAGTGCCGGGCGCTGTCCTTCCTCGATCAGCTCGGCTGCGCTGCGCGCGCTGTCTGCCCACCGGTGTAGTCCGGCCTCCAGACGGTGCAGGGGTTCGGTGACCTCACAGCGTCTACGCTCGGCCAGCTTCTCCCGCTCGGCCAGCAGTGATTGCAGCAGCGTGCGCAGTTCCGCGTGCCGTTCGGCCAGTTCCTCGTGACGGTCCTGCTCCTGCCGGACGGCCTGGGTGGCGGCCTCCAGATCATGCGCTGTGGGGAGGTCGGGTTGCTGGGGCAGATGCGCGCGGATCGGCCCGGGCAGAGAGGACAGGCTCGCCAGGACACTGAGCCGCCTTTCTGCCAGATGGTGCTGGGCCTGCTGTGCTTGCGTGCGGCTCCGGTCCGCCGCGCGGGTGTCCGCCGTCAGCGAGGCCCGCTTGGCGGCCAGGGCGGTCTCTGCCTGCGTTAGCTCGGCTCGGCCAGCGACGACTACCTCCTGCAGTTGCGTGACCCGGTCGCGGGGCTCGCCGAGCAGAGCGTGCAGCGCCGCCTCCCGGTGGTCCGCCGGTGTGGCGGGGTCGGCGAGGGCGAAGAACGCGGCCGCGGCGGTGTCCTCCACCTCCTTGGCATACGTCGCCGACTGGGGATGAGCCGTCTGGGCCGCCAGCCGCAGGGCGTGTGCGTGAAGCGGGGGCAGGGCTGCCTGCAGCCGGTCGGTGGCCTGCTGCACCTTGCGCCGCTGCTCGCTCAGGGCCGCTCGGAGCAGTTCGACTTCGTGGGTGTGACGGGTGTGCTCCCGCTCGGCGGCCGTCAGCGCGGCCATGGCTGCCTCTACCGCCGTCTCGGCTCGCGCGAGGGTATCGGCGTCCTGTGGCTGCGGTGGCCGGTAATCGCCGGGAAGCGGCTGCACACAGACAGGGCAGCCGTCTCCGGCGACCAGGCCGCTGCCCGCCGCATGCGCGGCCTCCCTGCGCCGAGTGTCCTCCAGCATGCCCTGGGCACGACGTAGTTCGGTCCGCGCCGCGTCCAGCGTGTCGGCCGGGGGTGCCTGCAGCAGCGCGCTGAGCTTGTGGTCGGTGGTGGCCTGGGCGGCCCGCTGCTGGGCCAGTGCGCCGGCTGCCTCGACGCCGGCGCGGACGGCGTCCGTCAGCATCTGCAGAGTCTCGCCGGCGTCGGCTGCCTCGTCCTCACCATCCCGTACGCGGCTGCGCAGGGCGTCGGCCCGCCGGTCCTCGTCATCCAGGTCGGCGGCGCGCCGGGACAGTGCCTCCTCTTCGGTCTCGAGTTCGGTCAGGAGCCGGGTGTGCGCGCTCTCCTCTTGTTCGAGAGTGGTCAGCCGACGGGGCACGTCGCTGAGCACCTGGGCCGCCGCTGCCAGAACCGCGGCGGCCAGCCCCGCGGAGTCCGCCTCGTTCTGCTGGGAGGTGACCGTTTCGAGGTCGGCCTGGGCGGTGCTTTCGGCTGCGGCGTTTTTGTCCTCTAGACGCTGCAGTTCAGCTTGAGCCTGTTGCACGGCTTCCGTGGTGCGGTGATAGTCGCTGATACGGCGCTCCTGGAGCGCGGCGGCGGCGCCCGCGCTGAGGCGGGCGTGCTGCTTGGCCCGGGCAGCCTCGGTGCGCAGCCGACGCAGCTGGGACCGGCGGTTGTCGAGGTCGGCAGCGACACCAAGGGCCTGGTCGTGGCGTTCGCGTGCGTTTACCGCTTGGGCCCGCGGATCTTCGTGCAGCCGGTCGTTCTCCCGCTCCGCCTGGTGCAGCAGCTCGTTGAGGTGCGAGGCCGCATCGAGCGCGAGCTGGCGGACTCGGTGGAGCTCTTCGACGCCGAAAATGGACTTCAGGATTCGGGTGCGCTCGGCGTCGTTGGCGTTGAGCAGTTCGCCGAAGCGGCCCTGCGGGATCAGAACGGACGAGTGGAAGGTGGCGTAGTCGATGCCGATGAGGCTACGGATGGCGTCGTCGACGGCGCGCACGCCGTCGATGTTCTTGTTGTCCGGGCCGGTCAGCCGTGCCTGGGTGGGGCGGGTCTCGTGGAAGACGCGATGCACCCGCCATTGACGGCCGTCCACGGCGAACGTCAGGTCGATCATCATCGTTGGGGAGTCGTCGGCCCGCAGCTGAGCCGCGCGGTCGGTCCAGGAGCATCTGCCGTACAGGCCGGCGGTGATGGCCTCCAGGAGGCTTGTCTTGCCGGCGCCGGTGTCGCCGAGAATGCCGACGAGGCTCTTGCCGGTGAAGTCGAGGGGGCCGCAGGTGCCGGGATAGCTGCGCAGGCCCGAGAAGGTCAGGCTGACGATCTTCATGCCGTCTCCGTTCGGCTGCCGGCGGTGCCGGTCCAGGGGGTGGCGAGGGCCTCGGTGAGGAGTTGCTCGGCGGGGGAGGCGGGCAGCGCGGACTCCGGCGCGGCGAGGAGGTCGGCGAAGGCGGCCACCACCTCGTCGGCGCTCTGCCCAGGGGTGCCGCGGTCGGCGAGGTAGCTGCCGAACGTCGCGGTGAGGTCCACGGTGCCGTCCTCGGACGCGTCAGCACTGGTGAGGGCGCTGGTGCGGGTGGCTGCGCAGTCCTCCTCGATGCTCACCACGATTGCCTGGGGCACGAGCTCGGCGACCTTGTCCCCCAGCCGGAGGACGGGCTCGTCGCTGCGAATGACGGCCTTGAGGTAGACGCCGCTGTACTGGTCCGCGTCGGCCCGCAGTTCCTCGAGGGTGCCGTGGAAATGGGCCAGGCGCCGTCCGGCGTGCAGGGTGTGCGGGGTGATGAGGGTGCGCCGGCCGGGCCCCGCTTCGACGACGGTGACGCTCTTGGTCTCCTCGCTCTCGCCGAAGTCCATCTGCAGGGGGCTGCCGGCGTAGCGGGCAGGCAGCCGGCCGGTCCCGACCGGCTGCGGCTTGTGGATGTGGCCCAGCGCGCAGTAGGCAACAGCCGGCAGGGCGGCGGGGTCGGTGGCGTAGGGCTCGCGCGCCTCCCACATGCGTTCGCTCTGCGCGGGGACGGCGCTGGCCACGTACTGGTGGGCGGTGAACAGCAGCACGTCCCGGTCCGGGGCGTAGCCGTCGCGCAGCCGGGCGAGCAGGCCGTCCTGCAGGGTGCGCAGGCCAGCCGCGTAGGCCCCCTCGGTGGTCCCGAAGTTGGGGAAGAGATGCAGGTAGCGGTTGGGGTGCACGTAGGGGAGGGCAGCAAGGCGGATCCGCTCGCGTCCGTCGCGGCTGGCGAAGTCGAGCACCGTCCCAGGGTCGCTGTCGCCACAGCTGTGCACGAAGCACAGACGATTTTGGCTGGCGTCCGGCCGCAGGGTGCAGACGTAGCTCAGCAGGTCGAACAACTCGGGGGAGTCGTGGTTGCCGCCCAGGACCACGGTGGGGGCGATGCTGGCGAGGCCATTGAGGCAGCGCATCGCGCGCAGGACGTCCTTGTGCGCGGGCCGGTAGGAGTCGAACAGGTCACCGCTGTGCACGATCAGGTCCGGCTGCACGTTCTCCGCTATGGCCGTGATCTCGGCCAGGACAGCGTCGAACTCGGCGTCCCGGGAGCGGCGCTGCAGCGTGCGGCCCAGGTGCCAGTCGGATGTGTGCAGGGCTTTCATGGACGGCTCTCCTCGGTGCAGGCAGGACTGTCCGACGCTCCCGCACCAGCGGGAGTTGACGAAGTGACAGAAACTCTACAACAGCAATCACAGGAGAAATCTGGAAAACGCTGGAATGCGGTAAGGTGGCCGCCATGCAGGAGCATCTGGACGCACTCGAAGAACGCATGCAACAGCTGCAGCAGGCCATGCGGAGCGCCCAACTGGCTCGTGACAGCGAGCAGGTCAGACAACTCCGCGCCGAACTGCGCCGCACCCAGCGCGCCTGGGACGCCCTGTTCGAGCAGGCCGAGGACACCGAGGAGACATCCGCTGACGACGGGACGCGCCGCACCCTGTCCGAGAACAAACCGGCGGGGCAGCCACCGGTCGTGCTGCCCGCGCGCGAGCAGGTCCACCAGGTCCTGACGCTGCTCGCCGTGCCCGCCGCTCCCAAGCTCATCAGCACCGTTCACGAAGCCTTCTTCGCCGGTGCCCTGGCGCCCTCCCGGCTGACCAGCCTGCGCCGCGACGAGGAACGCTCCTACCGCTCCGCACCCGGCGCCCGCCCCTACTACCTGTGCCCGGCCCTCACTTCCGATCTGCTCTCACCCGCCCGCGGCCTGCTCACAGTCAGCACCTGGCCCCTGGAACAGCGCATTGTGGGACCGCTCAGCGCCCGCGTCCACTTCCTCACAGGCGCGCTGAACATCGCCGACGCCGCAGATCGCGTCAGCGGCGGCACCCTGCCGTTGCCCGCCCGCCACCTCCTGCTGCACTACGCACGCAACATCCCCGGCGCCCGGCCCCCTGCACCACACCCGACCGAAGCCGGCCTCCCCATCGACCTCACGCTGCTGCGCCGTGCCGCCCAGGATGAACTCGCCCTGCACGCCACCAGCGATAGCACTACCCGCACCCAGGCCGCCGCCCGCGCCCGCCGCCAGCTCGACGATGCCGGCCTGCTATTCGGCGGCTCCTTCCAGTCCGCCCGCCGACTGCGCTCCGTCCCCTGATCGCCACCTCACCCATCCCGCAAGGAAGATCCGTGAGTCTGCTCAACGACCGGCTCGACGCACTGCGCGGCCCCGCCCCCGCCAAGGGGCACGACGCCCGCACCCTCGCGGCCCTCACCACCAACCCCGGCTGCGCCCGCCGGGCCCTGATGGACGCCGCCGGCGTCGACAAGGACGCGATCGCCGTCCACCTGGGCAAGCCTCGCCCGCTCGCCAAGTCCTCCATCGCCCTGCGCAACGGGGCCGTCTTCGAGCAAAAAGTGAAAGCCGATGGCGGCGCCGAACTCCTGCGCCTGCTGCGCGATGTCCTCGGCCTGCCCCTGCACGAGGCGGCCCACACCGACCTCGCCGCCGTCGGCAGCCAGGACGCCTCTCTGCCAGTCCGCCATGCCTACACCCGCACCGCCGTCCTGGAAGCGGCGCGCTCCCCCCGCTCCGTGCGCACGCTGCTGGACCACCCCATCCTGCAGCTCACGGTCGCCGGCCATCCCGTCTACCTGGAACCCGACGTGGTCGCCTTCCAGGTCGACGGTGTCTTCCACATCATCGAGATCAAGTCCTTCGCCGTCCTCGACGGCCGCGCCGACCCGGCGAAGGTGGCCGCCGCCGTCACCCAGGCCGCCGCCTACGTCATCGCGCTGCGCGAACTCCTCGAATCGGAGGGCCTCGACGGGGACAACGTCTCCCACGACATCATCCTCATCACCCCACGCAACTTCAGCCGCAACCCCACCGCCAGCATCGTCGACGCACGCAAGAAGATCGCCGCCCTCACCCGCCAGCTCAACCGGCTCACCCGCATCGGACCCCTGCTCGACGCGCTGCCGCCCCACACGACCTTCGACCTTGCCCTCGACCGGGACGAACGGCCCACCCGCGACGCCAAGGACCTCACCGCGGCCCTGCAGACCGCCCCCGCCCGCTACACCCCCACCTGCCGCCATTTCTGCGACCTGGCCTACGTCTGCCGCAGCGAAGCCCGCGACGAAGGACTGATCGACGTCCTGGGCAGCGACATCCGCGACGACCTCGGCGGCGTCGATCACATCAGCACCGCCCTGCGCCTGGCCGACGACACCCGCCGCCCCGCCCCAGACCAAGCCGACCTGGCCGCCGCCCTCCGGCACGCCCACGCCGTACGCACCCACCTGCGGGAGTCCGCATGAGCCGCCTGTCCACCCTGCTGCGCCTGGAGGCAGCCGAGACCCAAACAGCCCAGGACGCCGGCCTCGTCAGCCACTTCCACCTCACCGAGCGGCCCCTAGTCTTCCTCCCACTCAACCACTCCGGCACCGAAGCGACCCCGCTGGCTGTCATGCTCGGAACCGAACCGGCCCGCCCGCACCTCCTCGTCACCCCGCCCCACGGCCGGCCCACCACACTCCTGCAAGAGCTGGCCGACCATGTCCTCACCTACATCGACAGCTTCCGCAACACCGAACGCCTGCCCGCGAAAGGCAGAAAGCCCGCCCGCGAACGGCACACCCACGCCCCTCAGCTCTTGGTCGCCAACCGGAAGTCGATCACTTACGTCGAGCGGCTGGGCCGCGCCCTGCGCTTCACCGAGCCGCCTGAGGACAGCGACCCAGCCCACAGCGTCGGCCGCCTCGGACAGTGGCTCACCTTCTTCGCCGACCACGCCGAGCACCCCGGAAGCGCCTTCCTGCTCGCCCTGACCGACCTGCTGACCACCCGCTGGATCACCGGTCAGAGCCGCCTGGAGGACGAACACCTTGCTGCCCTCCTCGCCTGGATCGACCCCCCGCCCGGCACCACGGGCCTGCACGCCGCCCTCGAGACCGAAAACCCCCAGCTCCCCGGCCCCGACGGCCGACTGCACCGGCCCGCCGGCCCCGCCACCGACCCCTCCTTCGACAGCCTCGAACTCGACCCCCTGCTGACGGCCTACGACATCGCCGCCGCAGAGGGCAACACCGCCGCCATAGCCCGCCACACCGACCGCCTGAACGACCTCCTCCACACCTACCTCCGCCCCACCTGGGACGACGCCTGGCGCGCCCTCGGCCTGCTGCGCACCCTGCCCGAGATACCCGACGCCCAACGCCGCTGGGCCGCCGACCGCGACCGCTTCACCGCCTACCGCACCTACCTCACCACCGACGGTCGTCCCCAGCCCATCAAGGACGACGCCGTCTCCGCCGCCCGCCGTCTCGCCCGCCTGGAGCTGGCCCAGGCCGCCTTCGACGCCCACCGCGCCCTGGAAGACCCCTTCTTCATGGCCGAGCGACGCACCACCGGAGAAGCCCTCGCCGGCACCGTCACCGACGTCGACGCTCGTCACACCATCCCCGGAGCCAGGGGCCCCCGGCTGCGCCCCCGCCTGACCCTGCACACCACCGACCCGGTGCGCCTGGACCTCGGCCACTTGCTCGCCGGCCCTCACAACCCCCGCGTCCACCTGGCCGTTCGCGCCATCACCCCACGCGGGCAGGGCACTGACCTCCTGCTGGAGGTGACCACGCTGACCGGCACAGTGAACAAGCCCCGAAGCGACTCTGTCCCCGCTGTCGGGGACCAGCTTGAACTCACCTTCGCCCCCGAGTTCTTTAGCCGACCCGCCTTCCCAAGCCGCGAGAACACCCCCTGGACCCACGGCGGCCCCCAGCACAACCACCCCGCCGCCGCATTGGAAGAGACCGAGAAGCCTTGACCACGACCCCGCCCGCCGACCTGGCCAATGCGGCCGTCGCCGACATCCTCACCGCCCTCACCGGCGGGACCACCCAGCCCCTCGTCGTCGACTCGCCCCCGGGCGCTGGGAAATCGACCCTCGTTGTCCGGGCCGCCCGCACCCTCGCCGCCGCCGGCGAACGATGCATCATCGTTGCCCAGACCAACCACCAGGTCGACGACCTTCTCATCCGCCTCGCCGACCCCACAGCCTCCCGACTGCGCCTGGGACGCCTCACCGGAGGCACCTACGAGGTCCCTGAACACGTTCTGGCCCTGCCCAACACCATCATCAGCACGGACATCAAAGACGTCCTCACCTGCGACGTGATCATCGCCACCGCCATGAAATGGGCGTACGTCGACAGCGCCTACTGGCAGTGGGCCATCATCGACGAGGCCTACCAGATGCGCTCTGACGCCCTCCTGCTGATCGCCAGGCTCTTCGACCGCGCCCTTCTCGTGGGCGACCCCGGGCAGCTCGACCCGTTCTCCATCATCAGCACCCCCCGGTGGATCGGCCTGCCCCACGACCCACTCAACAATGCCGTCACCGTTCTGACGAACTACAACGACGCAGTCGTCCGCACCCTGCCCGTCTCCTGGCGCCTTCCGCCCTCAGCGGCCGACATCGTCTCTCGGGCGTTCTACCCCTTCACGCCGTTCCAGCCGGGAACAGCCCCCGCCACCCGTACCCTCACCTTCACCACCCAAGGCCTGCACGACTGCTGCGACGCCACCGTCGAGGAAGCCGCCCGCACCGGCTGGGCCCTGCACGAACTCCCGCCCCGGCACACCGCACGCATAGACGCCGAAGCCGCCCACGCCACGGTCGCCCTGGCCGCCCGCCTGCTGACCCGCGGCGCCGAAGCCGTTTGCGAGAACCATCCCGACGGCCGCCGCCTGCAGCCCGCCGACATCGCCATTGGTACCGCCCACCGCGAACAGGCCCGCCACATCCAGCACCTTCTGAACCACAACCCCCACACCCGGGGCGTACGCGCCGACACCGCCAACCGCCTGCAGGGCCGTGAATTCGCCGTCACGATCGTTCTACACCCGCTGTCCGGCCGCCGTGACGCCTCCGCCTTCCACCTCGAAGCCGGCCGCCTGTGCGTGCTCGCCTCACGTCACCGGCACGCCTGCATCATGGTCGCCCGCGCCGGCATCACCGACCTCCTGGACCGCCACCCCTCCAACGACCCCGTCCACCTCGGTGTCCCCGCCAAATTCCCAGACGGCTGGGAAGCCCACCAGCACATCCTCGACCACCTCGCCTACCACCGCGTCCCCGCCCCCTGACCGCCGAGTCCCTGGAAGGCGCCCACGCCCATGGCCCTTTCTGAGCTGACGCTCCGCCCCAACCAGAACGACGCTGCCGCCACTGCGCCGGGCATGCCTCCCGTGTCAGCGCCGTGCCGAGACTCCGCTGGCGGCAGATAAAGGGGCTCGCCGGTCAGTTGGGACCTGGCCGGGATATGCGGTGAGGCCGCTTGTGCCGGTGCCGGGCTCTAGGCTGCCGCCTATGTCTATGCCCTGCCCGGCCGCTGCGATCGACGCGCCTGCCGTGTGTGCGGTACGCCGGTGTGCGGGTGTGGGGCTGCCTGCTGCTCGCTACGTGTTGAGGAAGCCTCCGTCTGATGAGTGTCGTCACCGGTACTGCGTCCCCTTCGTCGGGGCGGAAGACGTTGTTGCCCGATCAGGTGCACGCGGTTCAGCGGCTGGCGCGGCATTTGCGGCGGCCGGGGACGAGAGCGCTGTTCGTGTCGGCGACAGGCACCGGGAAGACGCTAGTGTCGATCCGCGTCGCGGACGGACTCGGCGCGCGGCTGGTGCTGTTCGTCGTCCCCACCCTTGACCTGGCCGCGCAGACCGCGCTGGCGTGGCGGGGCGACGGCCACGGCGAGCACATGGTGATCGTCTCCTCCCCGGATGCTGCCGGCCGTGATGACCTGGTAGCCGCGCGCTTGGGCTCGACCAGTGACCCGCTCGCGCTGGCGGCGGCGATGTCGGTGGTGGGGGAGGGGCCCGACCAGCTCCGGGCGTTGACGGTGATCTGCACCTACGACTCCCTGACCAAGATCGAGGAGACCCAGAACACCGGGTTCGCGGTGCCGCCGTTCGACCTGGCGGTCATGGACGAGGCTCGCCGGATCGCGGGCCGGCCCGACAAGAAGTGGGCGATCGTCAACGACGCGAAGCGCATCCACGCGGACCGCCGCCTCTACATGACCGCCACGCCCCGCATCTTCGCCGCCCCGGAGCTGGCGGAGTCCGCCGACCTCATCCGCCCGCGCCGAAGGCGCCCGGCCGGGCCGGGCCGGACGCGTTCGCCAATTCGATGGACAACGAGCAGGTGTCCGCAAGAAGGTCGTCGACTACCCCCTCGCGAGGGCAGTGGCGGACGGCCGGGCTGCGGACTACCGCATCGTGGTGCCCACCCTGACCGACACCGACCTGCGCCGCCGCCTGAACCTGCCCGCCCCCGGCACCACGCCCACGGGCGCCGCCGCCCGGGAGGCGAAGGACGACGGTGCGCTGCGTACCACCGCCCTGCACCTGGCGGTCCTGCGCGCCATGACCGAGCACAACCTGAAGAAGGTGCTGGTCTACTTCCATCTGGTGTCCGACGCCCGCCGCTTCGCCCGCGAACTCCCGCACACCCTGCGCCTGCTGCGCCGGACGGACCCCGCTTTGCACCCGGGATCGACCCGGAGCTCTTCTTCGCCCACAGCGAGCACCCCCGCCCAGCGCGCCGGCATCTTCGCTTCCTTCGCCGCCGCCGACATCGCGATCCTCGCCAACTCGAAGCTGATCGCCGAAGGAGTCGACATCCCCTCCGTCGACGCGATCGTCTTCGCCGACCCCACCCGCAGCGTCATCCGCTGCGTCCAGGCCCTCGGCCGCGCCCTGCGCCTGGACGTCTCCGGCAAGACCGCTTCCCTGGTCGTCCCCGTCTACATCCCGCCCGGCACGGACAGCGAGAACATCCTGGGCACCGCGTACGAGCCGGTGTGGGCGATTGCCTGCGCGCTGGCCAGCCATGACCACCGCATCCTCGAACGCCTCCCCGACAAGGCCAACCGGCTGCCGAAGGAGACCAGCGACGTCATCGCGCGGCGCTGGCACTTCGACTTCACCGTCCACCCCGAGCGCATCGCCCAGGCGATGGACCTGGTTTCCTTCGACCCCCGTGACCAAGGCGTCTCCCGCTCCCGCCGCCCGCTCCTACCGCGACGAGCACGGCAACCTGGACGTCCCCGCCGACTAGTACTCCAGCAGCGTTTCGCTATCTGGCCTGGTCAGAGGCATCGTCGGGAGTGTAGTTGGCTGCTGGCACGTCAGGGGCGGTCTTGCCGGACCGCCCCTCCAACGAATGACTTCGAGAACTGTCTGCGCAGTGACGAGGGCAGCCTTCCCGCGTGATCGACGACCTTGCCGACGCGACCTGGGAGTGAACTCGACGACCTCTTCCTGCGTATCGGCCACCGTTTCGGCCGTGCCGACCTGCGACGCCGCATGCGTGACTACGTCCGCGCCCTGCTCGGCCCGGTCGGCCGCAAGAACGGCTGGCAACTGGCCGAACACGCAGGCCACCGCACCCCCGACGGCCTGCAACGGCTGCTGAACGGAGCCATCTGGAACGCCGACGACATCCTCGACGACACCGGCTTCGTCAAGAAAGGCACCACCTCCGCCGGTGTCCAGCGCCAGTATTCCGGCACCGCCGGCCGCACCGAGAACTGCCAGATCGGGGTCTTCGCCGCCTACGCCACCACCCACGGACGCGCCCTGGTGGACCGCGAGCTATATCTGCCCAAGTCATGGACGGACGACCGCGAACGCTGCCGCGCCGCCAAGATTCCTGATGAAAGGGGCTTCGCCACCAAACCAGAACTGGCCAGGGCCATGGTGCTGCGCGCGCTCGCCTCGCCGCTGCCGATCGCCTGGGTGACCGCGGATGCCGCCTACGGCCAGGAGTGGCGCTTTCGCCGCATGCTGGAAGAAACCACCGTCGGCTATGTGCTCGCCGTCCCGAAGTCCCATTCGGTGCCCCGCTTCGGCCGGATCGACCATCTCTTCAGCCAGGCACCGGATGAGGCATGGGAGCAACGTTCGTGCGGCGACGGCGCCAAGGGCCCGCGCGTCTATGACTGGGCCGCCGTCCAGCTCCCGGTGATCGAGGACTTCGACAGTGAGCGGCCCACCCATCATCGCTGGACGCTGGCCCGGCGCAGCATCAGCAGACCCGATCAGGTTGCCTACTACCTCGCATACGCGCCGGTGGGAGCCGGTGTCGACCAGCTCGTGCGCGTTGCCGGATGTCGGTGGGCGATCGAGGAATGCTTCCAGGCTGCGAAGAACGAGTGTGGCCTGGACCAGTACGAAGTCCGCCGCTATGTCGGATGGATGAGGCACATCACCTTGGCCATGCTCGCGCATGCCTTTCTCGCGGCCACGGCGGCAGACGCGGCGGCAAAGGGGGATGCAGAAACGGTTCCACCATGGTCCCGCTCACCGTGGCAGAAGTCCGTCGGCTGCTGGCAACTGACCCCGCCCACCGGCCCCACTCGCCCCTTCGCATCCATGCACTGAATTGGTCGCGATGGCGGCGAAGGCGTCAGGCGGTGTCCCGGCACTGTCACTTCCGAAGACGAAGTCATTCGTTGGAGGGGCGGTCCGGCAAGACCGCCCCTGACGTGCCAGCAGCCAACTACACTCCCGACGATGCCTCTGACCAGGCCAGATAGCGAAACGCTGCTGGAGTACTAGGCGGCCATCAAAGAGTGCAGCAGTCTTGAAGGGCCCGTGATCCCGGGGCCACCGCGGCTCTGGATCACGGGCCCTTCAACACAGCGTCGACACGTCACGCCCAGTCGATG